>DATGSR010000281.1:0-45645 GCA_035302405.1 Beutenbergiaceae bacterium | reverse complement strand
TTGCGCACCGGCCTGGGCAACGCCCACCGGGACCTGGTGACCTACTCGGCGCAGCGGGCCGAACTCAAGGGCCTGGGCACCACGGTGGTGGCGCTGCTGCGGTCCGGCGCCCGCCTGGGCATGGTGCACATCGGCGACTCGCGCGCCTACCTGCTGCGCGACGGCGAACTGACTCAGGTCACCACCGACCACACCTTCGTGCAGCACCTGATCGACTCCGGGGAACTGAGCCCCGAGGAGGCCGAGCAGCACCCGCACCGGTCCGCGCTGCTGCGCGTGCTGGGCGACGGGGACAGCCCCCCGATGGTCGATGAGTCGGTCCGCGAGGCCCGTGCCGGGGACCGGTGGCTGCTGTGCTCCGACGGACTGTCCGGGCCGGTCTCGGCAGAAACGATCCACCGGGTGATCACCGAGACCGAGGACCTGGGCCGCGCCGCCGAGGAACTGGTGGAGCTGGCCCTGCGCGCCGGGGGCCAGGACAACATCACCGTGGTGCTGGCCGACGTCGTCGACACCGAGGAACTGCCCGACACCACCCCCCAGGTGGTCGGCGCCGCCGCGGTGGACCGGGAAAAGCCCACCCGCGGAGGAAGTGGCGCTGCGAGTAGAGCCGCCGCGCTGCTCACCCCGTCCCCCAAAGCGGCCGACGACGACGAGCCCGCCCGTCCCCGCTCGCGCACCAGGCGCGCGCTCACCTGGGTGATCGGCGCCGTCGTCGTGCTCGGGCTGCTGGTGGGGGTCGGCACGATCGGATACCGCTGGACCCAGACCCAGTACTACGTGGGCGTGGCCGGCGGGCAGGTGGCGATCTACCAGGGCGTCCCACAACAGCTCGGCCCGCTGGAATTGTCCTCGCTGCACGAACGAACCGACGTCGCCGTGGCCGATCTGCCCGGTTTCGTCCGCACCAGCGTGGAACGCACTCTGCCCGCCGACTCCCTGGCCAGTGCCCGGCGGATCGTGGCCGATCTTCGCGACCAGGTCGAACCGGGCCCCGAGGATGAGGACGCCGGCGACGAACCCACAGACGGTGAGAACCGGACCAACAACGGCGACAGCGACGAGACCGAGGGTCCGGAGAACGGCACGTTCGATCCACGCGAGGACGTGGACGAGGACAACCTGGACGCCGCGAGCGCCGGGGCCGTGGAGCAGGGTGCGGCCATCGGCCTCTGGGCCGTTCACGATGGCATGACCACCGCGGCCGGCTGGTCGGGCCCGCACAGCACATTCACCGCGGCCGGCTGGTCGGGCCCGCACAGCACGTCCGCCGCGGCCACAGGAGCCCGCTGATGGCCACCGTCGCGCCCCAGCAACTACGCACCGGGCGGTGGTCCGAGGCCGGTCTGCTCATCTTGGCCGCGGCAGTGGGCGTGGCGGGGTACTTCCTGGTGGGCCTGAGCCTGGAGGGCGGCCCCCCGCCGCACTTGGTGCCGGTGGGCGCGGTGTTGGTGGGGATCGCGCTGGTGGGGCACGTGGTGCTGCGTTGGCGCGCCCCGTACGCCGACCCGGTGCTACTACCGCTCGCGCTGGGGCTGAACGGCGTGGGGTTGGCGATGATCTATCGCATCGATTACGCCATCGGGGAGTCCGCCGGCCCGCGGCAACTGGTCTGGACCGCGCTGGGGGCGGGCCTGGCGATCGTCATCCTGTTCGTGCTCCGGGACCACCGGATGCTGCGGCGGTACACCTACACCTCGCTGGTGGTCAGCCTGGTGCTGTTACTGCTGCCGATGATCCCGGGTCTGGGACAGGAGATCAACGGGGCCCGGTTGTGGATCCGGGTGGGCGGGTTCTCCTTCCAACCGGCTGAGATCGCCAAAATCACCCTGGCGGTGTTCTTCGCCGGGTATCTGGTGTCCAACCGGGATGTGCTCACCCTGGCCGGGCCGAAGATCCTGGGCCTGCAGTTGCCGCGGGTGCGGGACATGGGGCCGATCCTGCTGGCGTGGCTGGCCAGCGTGGCGGTACTGGTGTTCCAACGCGACCTGGGCACCTCGCTGCTGTTCTTCGGGTTGTTCGTGGCGATGCTGTATGTGGCCACCGACCGGTTCAGTTGGATCGTGCTCGGGCTGGGCATGTTCGCCCTGGGTGTGCTGATCGCCGTCAACACCTTCGGGCACGTCGCGGCCCGGTTCGACGTATGGCTCAACGCCCTGGAACCGGAGGTCTATAACCGGCACCCGGGCGGGTCCGGCCAACTGGTGCAAGGCCTGTTCGGGCTCGCCTCGGGGGGATTGATGGGCACCGGGTGGGGTGAGGGCTACCCCAACCTGGTGCCGTACTCCAACTCGGACTTCATCGTCGCCAGTCTCGGGGAGGAACTGGGCCTGACCGGGCTGCTGGGCATCCTGCTGGCCTACCTGGTGATCGTGCAGCGGGCGTTTCGCACCTCGATCGGGGTGCGGGACGGGTTCGGCAAACTGCTCGCCTCGGGCCTGGGTTTCGGTGTCGCGTTCCAATGTTTCGTGGTGGTGGGCGGGGTGACGCGGTTGATCCCGCTGACCGGCCTGACCATGCCGTTCCTGGCTGCCGGCGGCTCGGCGATGATCGCCAACTGGATCGTGCTGGGTCTGCTGCTGCGAATCTCCGATGCTGCTCGCCGTCCGGCCCCGGTGGATCAATCGGTGTCCGATGACACCGTCCTGACCGTGCTCGGCGCCGACGACGGATCGCCCGGAGCCGGTGAACAGCGGCACAGCGGCGCGGGCGGGGAATCCCCAGGAGCAGCGGATCACCGCAGCACCGGCGGCGATGACCACCCCACGGAGGTGGTGCGCCCGTGAATACCCCGTTGCGGCGGCTCAGCGTGGTGGTGCTGGTGATGTTCCTGGCACTGATGGGATCGGCCACCTGGGTCCAGTACGGCCAGGCCGGTGCGCTGAACGACGACCCGCGCAACGTGCGCACCGTGTACCGCGACTACGGCGCCGACCGCGGCCCGATCGTGGTGGCCGGGGAGGAAGTGGCCTACTCCACCGAGGTGGACACCCCGTTCGAGTACCAACGCGTGTACACCGAGGGGCCGCTGTACGCCCACAGCACCGGCTACTTCTCCATGTACCAGATGACCGGCATCGAACGGGCCGCCACCTCGGTGCTGTCCGGCACGGACGATTCGTTGTTGTGGTCCCGCATCCGGGCCCTGATCACCGGCAGCCAGCAGCAGGGCGGATCGGTGGAACTCACCCTCGACCCGGCCGCCCAGCAGGCGGCCTATGACGCACTGGGGGACCAACGCGGAGCGGTGGTGGCCCTGGACCCGAACACCGGGGCGATCCTGGCGATGGTCTCCAAACCCTCCTTCGACCCCAACGACCTTGCGGTGCACTCCTCCAGCGAGGTGGACGAGACCTACAACGCGTTGGTGGCCGATGAGTCCGACCCGCTGATCAACCGGGCCATCGGCGGATCGTTGTACGCCCCGGGATCGGTGTTCAAACTCGTGGATGCCGCCATGCTGCTGGAATCGGGCGATTACGACCCGGACAGCCAGGTGCCCGCCCCGGTGGAGTTGGAACTGCCGCAAACCGACCACGTGATCCGCAATCCCGGCGGCGGGCCGTGTACCAGCGAGGACACGGTCACCCTCACCTACGCCCTGCAGGTGTCCTGCAACACCCCGTTCTCGGCGCTGGCGATGGAGTTCGGGGAGGAGGCCCTGGCCGAACAGGCCGAGGCCTTCGGGTTCGGCTCCGAACTGGACATCCCGCTGACGGTGACGCCCTCGACGTTCCCCGGCGATATGAACGACGCGCAGGTCGCGATGAGCGCGATCGGCCAGTACGACGTGCGCGTGAGCCCGTTACAGGTGGCGATGGTCTCGGCCGCGATCGCCAACGACGGGGTGTTGATGGAGCCCTACCTGATCGACACCGAACGCGGACCGAACCTGCAGGTGACCTCCCAGACCGAGCCGAACGAACTGGGCGAGCCGCTCTCCGCCTCCAGCGCCGCACAACTGCGGCAGATGATGGTCAACGTGGTGGAGAACGGCACCGGGACCGCCGGGCAGATCTCCGGGGTGAGCGTGGCCGGCAAGACCGGCACCGCCGAGTCGGGCACCGATGCGCCTCAGCACGCCTGGTTCACCGCGTTCGCCCCTGCTGAGGACCCGCAGGTGGCTGTCGCGGTGGTGGTGGAGCACGGCGGCGCCCAGGGCGATGAGGCCACCGGCGGGCGCACCGCCGCGCCGATCGCGGCCGCGGTGATGCAGGCGGTGATGGACCGGTGATCCCGGCGGTGGGCCTGCAACTCGGTGGCCGGTATACCCTGCGCGAACGCATCGCGATCGGCGGCATGGGGGAGGTGTGGATCGCCTGGGATGAGCACCTGTATCGCAACGTGGTGGCCAAGGTGCTGCGTGCGGAGTACGTGGGGGAGCAGCCGTTCCTGGATCGGTTGCGCACCGAGGCGCGCAATACCGCTGGCATCAGTCACCAGAACGTGGCGGCGATGTACGACTACGGGGAGGACGACGGTTCGGGCTACTTGATCATGGAATACGTGCCGGGGGAGCCGCTGTCGGAGTTGCTGGCCCGGGAGCGTACCTTGGACGCCACCCAAGTGCTGCCGATCCTGGCGCAGGCAGCCCGCGGGTTGCACGCGGCACACCGGGGCGGAGTGGTGCACCGGGACATCAAGCCCGCGAACCTGCTGCTCACCCCCGACGGGTACGTGAAGATCACCGATTTCGGCATCTCCCTGGGGGTGAACCAGGCGCCGATGACGGCGGCCGGGATGGTGATGGGCACCGCTCAGTACCTGCCCCCGGAGCAGGCGATGGGCCGGGCCGCGACCGCCGCCGGGGACATCTACGCCCTGGGCGTGGTGGCCTACGAGGCGCTGGTGGGACGCCGGCCCTACACCGGCAAGACCCAGGTGGACATCGCCTTCGCCCACGTGAATCAGCCGTTGCCGCCGCTACCGGAGCACATCGACGCCCGCGTGCGGGCGGTAGTGGAGCAGATGCTGGCCAAGGACCCCGAGCAACGTCCCCGCAGTGCTGCCTCACTCGCGCGTGCGCTGGAGGAGTTGGCCCGCGACCTGCATGTGGCCGTCGAACCGGTGGATACCCCGCCGGAGGGGGCGCCGGAGTTGCCCATCAGCCGGCGGGTCCGCAGCGGGGCGGCAGAGCCTGCGGCCAGCGATGCGGACTCCACACAGCAGGCACCAGGAGGCGGCCTGCCGCCGGAAGCGGGCGATGCGACGCCGAAAAGCGCCTCACGTCCGAAGACGGGCTCCACGCGAGAACTCCGGACCCGCCCGGGAACCGGCCCGACGACGGACGGACCGACAGCGAACAGTGAAGCGCGTGCGGACGTCGATGGCGGCATCGTCGAGGACTTCTACAACCCGGATGATGAACCGCGGTGGTTGCCGCTGCAGGGCCGCCCGGAGCCCGCCGCGGGGGGCGGAGCAGGCGACGGCGAGAGGGGCGACCAGCCCGCCGACCCTCGCCGGACCGGGGCGGCAACCGGTGCACACACCGATACCGGCAGCCAGCTCAGACCTGCCGCGGGCGAGGGGTCGACGTCGTCGGGTCGGCGGGCGGCCCGCGCACCCCAGCCGCGCCCGACCGTACTGCCCGCCACGCGCAAAGCCCGCCGCCGAGCCGCGGAGAAGGCCGAACGCCTCTCCAGGCGGCGCCGACCGGGCTCCGCGGGTTTCATCACCACCCCGATCCTTGCCGTAGGTTTAGCGCTGGGCGTGCTGGCCTCGACCGCAGTACTGGTTCCCATGGGTAGGCTTGGCGGAGCGTGCGCCGCAGCGGCTGCGGCCGTGCCGCTCCTGATTGCCCTTGTTATGGCCGCCAAAAGTCCCGAGAGTGAAGGAATAGGCAGTGGTAGATGACGTACCGCGCGTGCTCGGCGGGCGCTACGAGGTTGGCGGGCTCATCGGCCGTGGCGGCATGGCCGAGGTCCACATCGGCCGGGACAACCGGTTGGGCCGGACCGTGGCGATCAAGATCCTGCGTTCCGATCTGGCGCGCGACCCCTCCTTCCAGGCCCGCTTCCGGCGGGAGGCGCAGTCGGCGGCCTCGCTGAACCACCCGGCGATCGTTTCGGTGTACGACACCGGCGACGACACTGTACGAGCGCCGGACGGCACCGAGACCCAGGTGCCGTTCATCGTGATGGAGTACGTCGAGGGCCACACGGTACGCGACTTGCTACGGGACGGTTCGGCGCTACCGATCGACGAGGCGATCGAGATCACTACCGGGGTGCTCTCCGCGTTGGAGTACTCCCACCATGCCGCCATCGTGCACCGGGACATCAAACCCGGAAACGTGATGCTCACCCCCGTCGGGGACGTGAAGGTCATGGACTTCGGCATCGCCCGCGCGATGGCTGACGCCTCGGCCACGATGACCCAGACCCAGGCGGTGATCGGCACCGCCCAGTACCTCTCGCCGGAGCAGGCCCGCGGGGAAGTAGTCGATACCCGCTCAGACCTGTACTCGACCGGATGCCTGCTGTACGAACTGCTCACCGGCCGGCCCCCGTTCGAGGGTGACTCGGCGGTGGCAGTGGCATACCAGCACGTCAGCGAGGCTCCGCAGCCGCCGTCGGTCGTCGCACCGGATGTGCCGGAGTCCTTGGACCGGATCGTGCTGAAGGCGCTGGCCAAGGACCGGGAGGAGCGGTACTCCACCGCGGCAGAGTTCCGTGCGGACCTGGAGGCCGCCGCCCGCAACGGTGAAGTCAGCGCCCCGGCGATCGGTGCGATGGCCGCTGCCGCGGCGAACCCTGCTGCCCCCACCCAGGTGCTCGGCGCCGAGGCGCCGCCGGCCACGGAGCCGGAGCAGGCACCGCTGGAGGAAATGGAGTCCGCCGAGGAGGAAGAGGGCGGCCGGTCGAACAAGGCGTTGGTGTGGATCCTGGTGGCCATCGGGTTGCTCACCGCCGCCGGGATCGCCTTCCTGGTGTGGGACCGCGGGAACGACGTGGAGACCGCCACCGTGCCGGACCTGACCGGCATGACCGAGGAAGAGGTCACTCAGGCGCTGCGCGACGTCAACCTGCAACCGGACTTCACCTACGAATCCCACGAGGAGATCGAAGAAGGCATCGCCATCTCCTGGGACCCCGACACCGGCACCGAGATCGAACTGACCGAGGACCAGAGCAACATCGTGCAGGTGGCGATCTCCACCGGTCCAGAAGTGGTGGTCCCGGACCTGACCGGGATGACCGAGGCGGAGGTCACCGAGGCCCTGGACGAAGTGGGGCTGGAACCGGACTTCACCTACGAGGCCGACGAGGAGATCGAAGAAGGCATCGCCATCTCCTGGGACCCCGACACCGGCACGGTGATGGGCGAGGGGGAGACCACGGTGGAAGTAACCATCTCCACCGGACCGGACGCCGTGGAGGTACCGGACGTCTCCGGGTTGACGCAGACCCGCGCCCGGGACGTACTCACCGCAGCCGGTTTCACCAACGTGCGCACCGACTACGAGGACGCGCCGCGGGTGGCCGAGGACGTAGCCATCGAGACCGAACCCGGCGCCGGGGAGAGCGTCAGCCCGGACACCGAGATCACTTTGGTGTTGGGCACGGGCAACGTGGTGTTGGAGAACACCACCGGCGCCACCCTTGAGGAGGCGGAGGAGTACATCGTCGATGAACTCGGCCTCAGTATCCGGGTGCACGACCAGGAAGACTCCGGCGAGCCCGGCATCGTGCTGAGCCAGGAAGAGACCGGCATCGTGCCGCAGGGGACCACGGTCACGGTGTACGTGTCCGTGGAGCCCGCCCCCACCCCCACGCAACCGGATGACGACGAGGACGGCGGCGGGGATGGCGGCGACGGAGACGGTGACGGCGGCGACGAAGGCGGCGGCGGGAACAACTGAGTTCCCCGCCGCTGAAGAACCGGCTCTGGTTCTCCCGCACCACCGGTGATCAGACACCGCGGCTCGCTGCGCACAACCTGCGCCCGCGAGCGGGTGTCGCCTTGCCTAGGCCGAATCCAACACCAGCGGCGCGAGTCCGGCGCTGCGCTGCACCGCGCCGGTATCGCCGGTCACCGCGAGCCAGTTCGCGAGCAACCGGTGGCCACCTTCGGTGAGTACCGATTCGGGGTGGAACTGCACCCCGTGTAGCGGTCGGTCGCGGTGCTCAAGGCCCATGACCATGCCGTTCTCGGTTCGGGCGGTGACGGCCAATTCCGGCGGGAGGTTCTCCTCCGGCACGGCCAGGGAGTGATAGCGGGTGGCGGTGAACGGCGAGGGTAGCCCGTTGAACACGCCCCCGCCGTCGTGCTGGATCGCGGAGGTCTTGCCGTGCATCAATTCCGGAGAGTGGGTGACCGCAGCGCCATAGTGCGCCGCCAGCACTTGGTGGCCCAAGCACACACCGAGCATCGGAATGCCCCGGTCGGCACATGTGGCCAGCACATCGGCGCTGGCGCCCGCGTCGGCCGGCGTGCCCGGCCCGGGCGAGATGAGCACACCGTCGTAACCGCTCACCACGGCCGGGTCCTGCAGGTCCGGCATGTCGTTGCGCAGCACCGTGACCTCAGCGGCCAACTCCTGCAAATACCCCGCGATGGTGTAGACGAAGGAGTCGTAATTGTCTATCACCAGGATCCGGCTCGTCATCCGAGGTCTCCTACCGTTTGCTCATTGATCGGGATGTGGGGTTCGATCGCGGGGAACACCCACAGGAACAACACCGCGACCACCGCGGCGATGAGCAGCAGTGCCAACAGGATCCGCACCAGCAGCGGCCCGGGTAGCGCCCGCCAGATCAGTCCGTACATCAACGCACCTCCGAGGAGATCGGCTCCAACGTCTCGGGGTAGCCGTCGGCAGGGTCCACCCAATGGTCCAGTTCTCCGTAAACCACGTACCGCTCGGCGATCGACCACAGCGGGTGGCAGGTGGTCAGGGTGATCATCCGCTCGGTGGGCTGCACACCGGGCTGGCGCGGCACCGGGGCGAGCACGTCCACCTCGTGCGGCTTGATGATCTCGTAATCACTCACGTGGTAGACGTACCAGGCGTTGGCGGTGCGCACGATGATCTCATCGCCCGCGGAGAGTTTGTCCACGCCGTGGAAGGGCCGGCCGTAGGACTGGCGGTGGCCGGCCAGACCGAAGTTGCCCAACTGCCCCGGCAGCGCAGTCTCCGTGTAGTGGCCCACGAACCCGTTGTCCAACACGGTGGCGTAATCCACCCCGGCGGCGATCGGGTAACTCCACTCCTGCCCCCAAGCGGGCACATACATCGTGGCGAACTGCTGACCGGCCGCCACCGAAGTTTCCAGCGGCGGTTCGTCGTACCGCGGTTCACCGATGCCGTCCCCGCTCTCCGGCAGGGTCGATTCCCACTGCTGGATGCTCGCCTCGGCCGACCGGTTGGCGACGACGTCGGTCCACCACACCTGCCAGACCACGAACAAGCCCAGCAGCACCCCCAGGGTGATCAGGATCTCCCCGATGACCCCCGCGATCCGGCTGCCTACCCCGCGGCGCGGGGGACGACGACGGCGGCCGGGTCGGGTGTCTGGGCGGCGGTCCCGGCGGCGTTGCTCCTGATCGCCGAACACTTCATCCAACTGGGTCATTCAGGGTCCCCGCCGGGGAAGGGCGCCGGTGCCTCTTCGGGCTGGTAGGGCTGGTGGCCCGGCACGCGCGCGTACTCCAGACTGAGGTTGCCCTCCAGGGCGGGAATGTGGATGTCCTCCTCCGACTGCATCGACCAGCCGAGCCGGATGGCGTCGACGTACTGCAGGTATATCTGCACCGCCTGTTGTGACAGCACCTCCTGTTGGAGGACGTCGGGGTCACCGATCGCGGTGATCACATACGGAGGCGAGTAGGTGTTGCCGTCCAGCAACAGCACGTTGCCCACACATCGCACCGCCGTGGTGGACGTGATCCGGTGCCCCTGCACCGCGATCGCCTCGGCCCCACCGGACCGCAAGCCGTTGAGCACCGCCTCGATGTCCTGCTGGTGCACCACCAGGTCATCGGCGGAATACCCCTCGGGCACCTCGGTGAACGGTGCGTCCCACAACTCCACCCGAACTCCCGGCCCCTCGAGGGCGACGCGGCCCGCTGCCTGCTCCACGGCTGTGTCGGCGGGGTCCGGGGCCTCGTCGCTGCCCTGGGTCTCCCGGAGGGTCACCAGTTCCTCCACCTGCGCGCGCAACTCACCGACCTCTTCGGCCACTTCTTGCATGCGCTCGTTCTCATCGCGCACCAAGTCACGCAAGTCCTGGGGTTGCCGGTCGGTGGCCTCGGCGAAAATCCCGGCGTTCGTGGCGAACAACAGCCCCGCCAGGACGCCGACACCACCGAGCGCCAGGGAGGAGCGCACAGTGCGCAGCCGTCCCATCCGGTGCCGGTGCGGGGTCATAACGGCCAGTCTAGGTGGCACCCCGTAGGATTGAGGAAGATCCCGAATCATCGACAGGAGCCGAGGGAATGCCCGAATCGAAGTCCCGGAAGAAGAAGGCCTACACCCCACCCCCGCCGCCTGCTGAGGAGAAGCAGAATCCCCGGTGGTGGGCGCCCATGATGGTCACCCTGATGGTGATCGGACTCGTCTGGGTGGTGGTGACCTATCTGACCGACTCGCGCTTCCCGGTTCCCAGCATCGGCTCATGGAACCTGGCCATCGGCTTCGGGGTGATGATGGTCGGCTTCCTCATGACGATGCGTTGGCGTTAACCACACCCCTGCCGCGCACTTTGCTGCGCACGACCGGCCGCGGCACGTAGCGCACTGAGCGCATTCTGCCGCGCTCACCTCACTCCCGATTGCGGACGAGTTCCTCTTGCCCGCTGCATGCGCGCGCTGACCGGGCATCCTGACCGTTCGCCCCGACCTTCTCCTTCTCCCGCTCGGCCCGTCCGGCATGGCCGCGTGCCTCGGAAGATCAGCAACCGTCGTCGTCAGCGATCGCATCGGCCCGGGACGCGAGCACGTCAGGTTGCCGCGAACCCCCCAGGGGCGAACATGCCCCAGGCCGCGACACCTCGGGTCGCGAACATGCCCCAGGCCGCGACGCCCCGGTCGCGAACACCCCTGGGCCGCTACCCCATCCCCGGTCGCGGACCCCGGTCGCAGGCACATTCGCGACCCGATCATCCCCAGCCTGTGCACAACCCTGGGGATAGTCACACCGCTGTCATTCACAGGTGTGTACACCGCTGTGGATAACTACATCCATGTAGTTATCCAGGTCAGGGCGGTTTTAGCCCCACCAGGAGGGCCCTGCCACCGTTGTAACCCGCCATGGCAGCCGGCAGGTGTCGGCCGAGTGAACCGTGGATGAGCAGGTGGTGAGCAAACCGAGTTCAGAACCACAACCCGGCAGCGGCGTACACACCCGCTGTGATCCCCACCAGCCCGGCCACGATGCCGGCCAGCCCGAGAACCGCCCCCGCAGTGCGCCACTTCTTCGGCAGGTACAGGTACAGCAACGCGATCAGGGCGCCCACCGCCATCCCGCCCAGGTGGGCCTGCCAAGAGATGTTGGGCACGGTGAAGGAGATCACCACGTTGATCAGGATCACGAACACGATCTGGCGGTAATCCCCACCGACCCGTCGCAACAGCAGGGCGGCAGCGGCGAACAACCCGAACACCGCCCCGGAGGCGCCGACGGTCCCCCACTGCCACTGTGCGTAAGGCGTGAACACCAACACCGCGACCGAACCGCCCAGGGCCGCGATGAGATAGAGCGCAAGGAATCGCCACGCCCCGAGGAACCGTTCCAGGAACGGTCCGGTGATCCACAGGGCGAACATGTTGAACGCCAGGTGCACCACGCCGGCGTGCAGGAACGCCGAGGTCAGCATCCGCCACGGTTCCACCGAGGCCGCCAGCGGGGAGAAGATGAACGCCTGGCGCGATGCTCCTCCGTCCACGAAGTCCAGCAGGAACATGGCCACACACAGCCCGATGAGGGTGAGCGTGACGTACGGGCGGCTGCGCGCCCGTCCGCCCAGCCGGGTGCGCTGCGGCCGGGCACCGCGCTGGGCGGCCCGGGCACAGTCCACACAGTGCACGCCGACCGGGGCGGGGCGCTGGCATGCCGGGCACGCCGGCCGCCCGCAACGCTGGCACCGGACGTAACTGACCTGGTCCGGATGCCGGGGGCAGACCGGCGCGGTGGCCGGCTCGCCGGGTCTCTCCGGGCCCCCAGCACCCGGCCCGCCCGGTCGGCTACCGCCGGGCCCGGACGCACCGGCACCGAACCCGCCGGACCTGCCCGCGCCGGAGCCCGGCGGTGGTGCCGGGGGGTAGGAGGACATGGACTAGTTGATGATCTCGATGCTGTTGATCACCACGTCCTGCACCGGCCGATCGTTGCGCGGGTCGGTGGAGACCTTCTCGATCGAGTCCACCACTGCGCGGGACTTGTCGTCCTTCACCCGCCCGAAGATGGTGTGCTTACCCTGCAACCACGGGGTGGGCACGGTGGTGATGAAGAACTGGGAGCCGTTGGTGCCCCGGCCCATCTGGATGCCCGCGTTGGCCATGGCCAACAGGTAGGGCTCGGTGAAGGCGAGTTCGGGGTGGATTTCGTCGTCGAACTGGTATCCGGGCCCACCGGTGCCGGTCCCCAGCGGGTCACCGCCCTGGATCATGAAGTCGGGGATCACCCGGTGGAAGATCGTGTCGTTGTACAGCGGTTCGTTGCTCTCCTGCCCGGTGCCCGGGTGGGTCCAGGTGCGCTCCCCGGTGGCCAACTCGGTGAAGTTCTTGACCGTTTTCGGCGCGTGGTTGGGCAGAAGTTCAACGGAAATGTCGCCTGCGGAGGTGTGAAGAATTGCTTCCATGGGTTCATCTTCGCATTGATGAAGCACCCCGGTCCCGCCCATGTGCGCGGACACGTATGCAGAACAGCGCCGCGGGTGCCACACTAGGACCGGTAGCACAGGTAAATCATGACCCGGACCCTCGCGTATTCGCGGGAAAGGAATTGGGGTAGCCCATGTCGCGAAAGACGAAGAAGATCGAGGCGGAGGCACGCAACTACGCCAGTGACGCCGGGAAGGCCGCGCGGGATATGGCCGACCAGGGGAAGGAATGGGCCACGCCGAAGGTTGAGGCGGCCATCGACTGGGCGGCGCCGCGGATGGAGAAGGCCTGGAAGGCCGGCGTGACCGCAACTGCGCCGAAGTTGGCCACCGCCGCCGGTAAGAGCCGTGACGCCGTCGATGTTGCCCATGACAAGTTGGTCGACGACGTGCTACCCAAAGTCATCGTGGCGCTGGAGGATGCGGCCAAGGCCGCCAAGGTGAGCGCCGACGGCGCCCAGTCCCGGGTGCACTCCGCGGTCGGAAAGGCAGAAAAGGCGTTGAAGAAGCAGGAGAAGGCCGCCAAGGCCAAGGGCGGATCGAAGTGGGGCCGCACGCTCGGCTGGGTTCTGATCGGAAGCGCGGTGGCCGGCGCCGGTGTGTTGATCTGGCGCCGCACCCAACCCGTTGACGACCCGTGGGCCGAGGAGTACTGGGACGATGCTGTGGCTCCGGCGGGTCAGCAGCCCGGCGTGGCCGAGACCGCCGCCCAGAAAGCGGAGGAAACCAAGGACGCCGCCGCTGAAGCCACCCAGAATGCCGCCGACAAGGTAGCGGACACCGCCAAGGACGCGGCGGCCAAGGTCGAGGACATGACCAAGGACGTGAAGGACGCCGCCGAGGAGAAGAAGAAGGACAACTGACGCCCTTCCCTCCACATCCTGCCCGGGCCCCGTCGGCACCATTTCGGTGCGGCGGGGCCCGTCGCACGTTCAGGACCGTGCACGGGACAACCAGCACCGTGCGCGACCACGCGTAACGCGCGAACAATCATGACCAGTTGCACCCGTAATCAGGACCAGTCGCACGCGTAATCATGACCGGCTGCACCCGTACTCATGACCAGCCGCACCCGGGCCGAGGTATCGTGACCTCCCCGGAAGGAGCCGGTCATGGCATTGCGCTGGTACAGCACGGTCATCGAATCCACCGACCATCGAGCACTCGCGCAGTGGTGGGCCGAGGCGCTGCGGTGGGACGTCGCTTTCGCCACCGATGCCGAAGCCGCCGTGATGCCGCCGTGGGGGCCCGAGTTCGTCGAACAACTGAGGTTCGAACAGGTGCCCCCCGGTTTGCTTTTCGTACCGGTGGAACACGCCAAGTCCGTCAAGAACCGGCTCCACCTGGACTTCGCGCCGCACACCAGTACCGATCGAGAGGCCGAGGTGAGCCGGCTGTTGGAACTGGGTGCCACCCAGGTGGACGTGGGCCAGCCGCCGGAGGCTACCTGGACGGTTCTGGCCGACCCGGAGGGTAACGAGTTCTGCATCCTGTCCTCCCGGGAGATGTGACGCAGCAGGCGATCCCGGTCACGATGTGCCACCCACCGGGGATGAAACAATAGGCCCGTGCCCACTTCATCCCCCTCAACCGCCGCATCCGGCGTAGCGTCTCTGTCCGATCAGATCACCACCGCGCTCGGTGAGGCCATCGCCGCCGCCTACCCCGAGCAAACCGGAGCCGACCCGGTGGTGCGGCCCAGCGACCACGCCGACCTGCAGGCCAACGCGGCGCTGCCGCTGGCGAAGAAGGTAGGCGCCCGGCCCCGGGACGTGGCCACCGCTATCGAATCGAACCTGACCACCGGCGCCCTCATCGCCCAGGTGGAGGTGTCGGGGCCTGGCTTCCTCAACCTCACCTTGTCCGACGGCGCCCTGTGGGACCAGGTTCGGGCCCGTGCCGCCGATGAGCGCCTGGGGGTGCCGGCCACCGAAACCGGTCGACGGACGGTGATCGACTACTCCGCGCCGAACATCGCCAAGGAGATGCAGGTGCACCACCTGCGTTCCACCATCATCGGCGACGCCCTGGCACGGGTGCTGGAGTTCCTGGGCTCGGACGTGGTGCCGCAGAACCATCTGGGGGACTGGGGCACGCAGTTCGGGATGCTGATCCAGTACATCGACGAGCACCCCGAGGCGCACTGGCGTGAACGTGACCTGCAAAGCACTGATGACGGGCAGGGCTCGGCCGTCTCGGCCCTGGAGCAGTTGTACAAGAAGGCCCGGGAAGTGTTCGACGCCGACGCACAGTTCGCCGACAGGGCCCGTGCCCGGGTGGTGGCCCTGCAGCGTGGCGATGAGCGGACCCTGAAACTGTGGCGGGAGATCGTCGCCGAATCCCAACGTTCTTTCGACGCCGTGTACCAGCGTCTCGGGGTGGGCCTGGGCCCGGAACACTCCATGGGGGAGTCCGCCTACAACGATGTGCTGGAGGAGGTTTCCCAAGAACTCCTGGACGCCGGGATCGCTCAGTTGTCCGACGGCGCGGTGGTGGTGCAGTCCCAGGAGGTCACCGGGGCCGACGACGAGCCTGCGGTGCTCATGGTGCGCAAGTCCGACGGCGGATACGGCTACGACACCACCGACCTGGCCACGATCCGGCACCGAATCCGCAACCTGGGCGCAGACCGGATCTTGTACGTCGTGGGGGCGGAGCAGGCGCTGCACTTCCGGCTGATCTTCGAGGCGGCACGGCGGGCCGGGTGGCTCACCGACGACGTGGACGCCGAGCACGTACCGTTCGGGTCGGTGCTGGGGCCGGACGGGAAACGGTTCCGTACCCGGGCGGGCAAGACCGTGCGGTTGATGGATCTGCTCGACGACGCCGCTGCTGCTGCAGCGAAAGTGGTGCGAGAGGGCGCAGAGGCCCGCGGCGAGCAGGTCGATGAGTCGTGGCTGGAGGAGATTGCCGAACAGGCCGGGATCGGCGCGGTCAAGTACGCCGACCTGTCCAATTCCCGCATCAAGGACTACGTGTTCGACGTGGAACGGATGACGGCGTTCAACGGCAACACCGGCGTGTACCTGCAGTACGCCCACACCCGGATGGCCTCGATCCTGCGCCGCGCCCGCGAGCGCGACCTGCCGATTCCCGACGCCGGTGCGGTCGACCTCGAGGGGGCGTTGGAGCCGGCGGAGCGGGAGTTGGTCCTCCGGTTGGATGGTCTCGGGCAGGCGTTGGTCGAGGTAGCCGCCGATCTGGAGCCGCACCGGTTGGCCGGCTATCTGTACGACCTGGCTCGCGCGTTCACCGACTTCTACGAGGCGTGCCCCGTCCTGGCATCCGAGGGGGCTGTGCGGCAGCGCAGACTCGTACTGGTGGATCTGACCCGCCGCACCCTGGCCACCGGCCTGGACCTCCTCGGGATCGCGGCTCCGCAGCGGATGTAGGTAAGGCGCTCCCGCGCCGAAGCCAACCTAGACCCTGGCCCCGCAGCGCAACGCGCACGCAGATCAGGGCGCCCCTTGCACCGGAGATGAAGGTCAGGACGCCGCTGCGCCGAACCGTTGGGCAGCCCGCGCCTTGGCCTTGGCCGCCTCGACCTCCCGGTTTTTCGGGGGCGCGGACGTGGTCAGGTCCGCCAGGAGGTGAGCGGTGATGTGGGCGATATCGTCCACCGCCCGGTCGAAGACCTCAGCGTTGGCCTTGGAGGGTTTGTTCATCCCGGCCACTTTGCGGACGTACTGCAACGCCGCGGCCCGGACCTCCTCCTCCGTGGCGTGCGGCTCGAAGTTGTGCAGAGTACGAATGTTGCGACACATCTGTTAAGAATGTCACGTCGCCTTTTCGGCGCCAACCCCGAATTCGCGCGGTAACGGGGGAGACTGCGTGGGTGCGTCGCCTTCGTGCGAGCTCTACGCACACGTGTTTGCATGACTGTGGGGGCAAGCGGCTACGGTCGTTCTATGCAGACTTCCACTCTGGGACGTACTGGACGCGACGTGAGCGTCATCGGCCTGGGCGCCTGGCAGATCGGTGACGCCTGGGGGCCGGTCGGCGACGACGATGCACGCGATGTGGTGCGCTCGGCCGTCGACGCCGGGATGACGTTCATCGACACCGCCGACTCCTATGGCGCGGGCCGCAGTGAGCGGATCATCGGCGACCAGGTGGGAGACGACCCGAACGTGTTCGTGGCCACCAAGATGGGCCGCCGGGCGGAGCAGGTGCCGGAGAACTACACGATGGACAACTTCCGCACCTGGATCGCCGACTCGAAGGCGAACCTGGGCACCGATCGGATCGACCTGATCCAGTTGCACTGCCCGCCCACCGAGGTGTTGGAGGACGACGCGGTCTTCGCCGCGCTGGACGAACTGGTGGATGAGGGGCTGATCGGACACTACGGGGTATCGGTCGAAACCACCGACCAGGCCCTGCTCGCGATCGGTCGGGAGAACGTGGCCACGGTACAGATCGTGCTCAACTGCCTGCGGCTCAAGCCGCTGGAGCGGGTGTTGCCGACCGCGCGGATGCACGGCGTGGGCATCATCGCCCGTGTGCCCCTCGCATCCGGGCTGCTGTCCGGCCGGTTCGATGAGAACACCACCTTCGCCGCCGATGACCACCGCAACTTCAACCGCTCCGGCGAGGCATTCGACGTCGGTGAGACATTCGCGGGGGTGCCCTACGACGTCGGGCTGTCCGCGGTGGCCAACCTACGGGAACTGGTACCCGAAGGGATGAGCCTGGCCCAGTTCGCGTTGCGTTGGGTGATGGATCAGCCCGGGGTGTCCACGGTGATCCCCGGGGCCCGCACCCCGGCGCAGGCCCGAGCCAACGCCGCGGTGGCCGATCTGGACATGCTCTCCGACGAACACTTCGCCGGGGTACGGCGAATCTACGACGACCTGGTACGTCCGCACGTACATCACCGGTGGTGACGCCTGCCGGATTGGCAGGCGGTGACCCTCGCCATTGGCAGGCGGTGACCCTTGCCGCGAGACGGCGCGAGGGTCGCCCTGGGCAGCGCGCGATACTCGCGTGTCTGATACCCGCGTGTCCCGCCCAGCCGCGGCGCGTGCGCAGTTCTGGCCAGCCCTAGAGCGGCGGGAGCACCCAACTGGCCAGGACCACTGTGGCGGCTAGGCCGACCAGCGCTGCGGGCACCAGCAGCACGCGTCGGGCCCCGCTCACCTGGCGCCAGCGCATCCCGGCGCGCACCAACCACGCCAAGCCCACGAGCGTGTGCACGCCGGTGAGGATCCGCAGGGTCCAGACGCCGGTTCCCTCCGCCGGTAGCCACTCGCTCGAGCCGCTAAGGAACGGCACGAGCACCACTGCCGGCGTCGCCACGGTCAACCCAACGGCGAGTAGTCCCCAGATCAGCGACAGGGGGCGGGACACTGCGGTTGCCACTGCCCGGTCGCGGCGCCGGTTTCGTCGGGACCGGATCGAGCCGGCGATGCTCACCACGGTCAGTAGGAGCGCGCCACCGATCGCGGCGAGGACGAAACGCTGGTCGGCCCACCACGGCGCGGGGACCAGGGTTTGCTCCAGCATCTGGCGGTGCCCCAGTTGCAGCGTCGTCGTGCCGTCCGGGGTTCGTACCCCGGCAACGCAGCCTTGATCGTCGCACCACCGACCCGGTGCCTCGGTACTGCTGAGGACCCGCTCACCCATCTGCAGATCCGAGCCCGACCGGGTGACCGTGACCTGAGTGAGCAGACTGCGCAGCGCTCGCTCTGGCCCGCGGTCGTGGAAGAGGCGTTGCTGGAAAGTGCCCACCGGCGCCACTGGTTCGACCATCGTGTTCGCCCACGGGGGCACGATCGCCGGCAGACCAGCAGCGGGGATCGGGTCGGGCTGGGTGCGGCCGGTGTCCACCGCCCACTGGGCCACGGTGTCCAGGACGTCGGTGGTGAACGAGGCGGCGACTTCATCCTCCGTGGTGACGGCGGCGAAGATGCCGAGCCCGGCGTCGGGGATCAAAGCGAGGTAGGCCAGCCCGTTGGCGCCGGCGTGTTCGAGCATGGGCACATCGGCACGCCAGGATTCGAAGAAGGCCTGGGTGTGCCCGGGCCCGCCGTGAAGCGGCCGGACCGCCGGTGTGGTGGCCTCCGCGATGACCTCCTCCGGCAGTCCTTCGCCGTTGATCAGCGCCTCCAGCAGGGCTGCGGCGTCCCGGGTGGACCACGTGAGCGCGGCAGCCGGGCGTTCGTGCACCGGCGGCCAACCCGCCGGGACCCAATCGTCACCGGACCTGGTGGAGATCACCGCGTCGCCAGGTGCCTGGCCCGGTCCGTGGAAGTCCGCCGTGGCAGCGCCGATCGGGTCCAGCACCCAGCGGCGGGCGGCCTCATCGAAGGAGGAACCCGAGGCCTGTTCGATCGCGGCGCCGAGCAGGGTGTGGCCCTGGAGCGCCGAGTAGTGCATCCCGATATCGGTGGGGTGACGCAGCACGGGCGGGTGTTGCTCCAGCACCGAGGTCAGCGGCGCGGTCTCGTACATATCGGGCGGGTCGGGGTGGAAGAACATCGATTCGGCCAGACCGGAGTGGTGAGTGAGCAGGTGCCGTCCGGTCACCGGCGTGCGCGCTTCCTCGGCGCGCTGATCCTCCACGGGAAGGTCCTGCCTGATGTCGGCATCCAGGTCGAGCAAACCCTCCTGGTGCAGGCTCAGTGCGGTCAGGCTCGTGACCACCTTGGACACCGACGCCACTGGGGTTCGGGTCTCGACGGTCATCGGCGTCTGAGCGGTGGGATCCGCCTGCCCCCACGCCTCCAGGAGTAGTTCGCCCTCCTGATCGACGACGGCGACAGTTGCCCCCGGGGTGGTCTCACCGATGTGCGCACTGACCAAGGTCTCGATCCGTTCGTGCAGGTCGGTGACGTCCTCGGACGCGGCAACGGCAGTTGCGGAAGGCGCGAAGACCAGGATCGTTGCCAGCACCGTGAGGATGAGCGAGCGAGGCAGCAGATGGGCGATGGTCCGGGTCACCAGGAGAGGCTAGCGCTCGGTCCGGCCGGGCTTGAGGCGGGATACCGGCCATCGAGTGTGACGTCCGGCACGATGACCCCCGGCGCGGCCCTCGTGCCTAAAGCGGGCTAACTGAGGGCGTTGATCCGGAAGTAGTGGGCAGCCTGGGCGCCGGTGCGGGCCCGGACGCAGGATGCCAGACTGTGCGGGCAGGATCATCCGGTGTCAGAGCGCGGGTAGCGGCTCTCGGATAGCAGGTGAGAGGCGCGGAAAGGGACGGCCATGAGTGATGGCGCGGTAGATGAGGGACCGCGGCTGCTATCCGGGGGAAATCCGCAGATCCCCAAGGGCTACGGCCCGGACCCCGTGCGCGCCTACATCAGCGCGATGCCCGAATGGAAGCGGGACGTGGGGGAGCGGCTACATGACCTGATCGTGCAGACGGTCCCGGACGTGGACATGAGTGTGAAATGGAACCAGCCGTTCTACGGCGATCGGGAAGAGGGCTGGTTCATGTCCTTCCGGTGCTACACCAAGTACGTACAAGTGCAGTTCCTCGCCGGCGCCGAACTTGACCCGGTGCCTCCGAAGGCGTCCAAGCACGACCGCGTGCGCTATCTAGACATCCACGCCGACGACGAGTGGGACGAGGCGTTGCTGCGCTCGTGGATCGAGCAGTCCAGTCGGCTACCCGGCGAGAAGATGTGAGTAGCTCGCCCGGGCCGGCAGAATGCGCGAGCGGCCGTCAGGGCCGGTGACAGGTCGAACCGGTCGCTCAGGGCCGGCCAGGAGGCCCGACCAGCCGCCCGGGCCAGTCAGGTACCTCGGGCGGCCTGGGGTTCCCCCGCGTCGGTGGACCAGCCGATCTGAACGATCAGAACCATTCCTTGGCGAGCAACTCCAGCGACCGATCCCGAACCGCGGGGTCGTAGGCGTAGGTGACGGTGATCAACTCGTCCGCTCCGGTCTGCTTCACGAACTTCTCCAGTTGCTCCCGGACCGTGGCCGGCGCTCCGACCGCCTTGATCCGCAGCATCGTCTCGCCCGCCCCGCCCCCAGGTCCGAGTTCCTCGGGGTCCACCGGCGGCTGGATCAGTCGGCGTTGTCCGGTCTGCACGTCCCGGAACATTTGCTCCACCACAGTAAATTCACGTGCGGCTTCCTCATCGGTGTCGGCGACCATCACGTTGATTCCCGCCATCACATAGGGCTCCTGGATCTGTGTGGTGGGCGCTTCGGTGCTGAACGCCTCGCGATACACCTGGATGGCCTCTTGCACCTGATCGGGGGCGAAATGGGAGGCGATGGAGAACGGCAGGCCGAGCTGACCCGCGATGGAAGCCCCGTTCACAGTCGAGCCCAACACCCAGATGGGCACATGCGTGCCCGCGGAGACCGACGAGACGATCGGCATGCTGCGTGCGGTCCCGTCTTTACTGAACCAGCCCTGGAGGTCGTAGATGCTCTGCGCGAACGCTTGCGGCTCGGCCGAGGAGCGGCTCAGGGCGTGCGCCGTCATCTGGTCCGTTCCCGGTGCCCGGCCCAGTCCCAGGTCGATTCGGTTACCGTGCATGTTTGCCAGCGTCCCGTACTGCTCGGCCACCATCAGCGGGGCGTGGTTCGGCAACATCACCCCACCGGAACCCACGCGGATCCGTTCGGTGACCGTGGCCGCCTGGGAGATCAACAGTGCGGTGGAACTCGCCGCGAGGTTCGGGGTGTTGTGGTGCTCGGCGAACCACAACCGGCGGTAGCCCAGTTGGTCGGCCAGGCGCGCTGACTCCATTGAGGCCTTGATGGCGTCGCGCGCGGTGGATCCTTCAGAGATGGAGACAAGGTCGAGAATGCTCAGTGGCACGGACAACGCTGGCAACTTCCTTCGGACAGTAGACGATATCGGGAGGACGCTGGCGTCCCACTAAGGGAACCTGCGGGATCGGTGGTTATATTCCACAGACGTGTCGTCGGTCCACCTTTCGTCGTGCTCGTTTCGTCGTGCTCGTTTTGTCGGTGCCGATTCGTTCTATAGCGTTGAGGTTGTTCCATCTCGTTGAGCCTGGAGCGCGGCGCCGTCCGACTCGCGGCGAATCGACACAACCGCCACTGGCGGTTGTCGGCGTGGTCGTCGCTATGCGGCGTGCGGGCGCCGCTCACTTGCAAGGAGTGGTTTCGGCGTTGGACAAACGCGTTTACCTTCTGACGGCGATCGCCTTCGTCGTCGGCATGGTGGAGTTGATCATCGGGGGCATCCTCGATCTGGTTTCCGAGGACCTGGGTGTCAGCGTTGGGCAGGCGGGCCTGTTGATCACCGTTTTCGCCCTCGTTTTCGGGATCAGCGGGCCGACGCTTCTGTATCTCAGCGGCCAGGCCGACCGTCGACGTGTCGCGCTGGTGGCCCTGGTGGTTTTCATTGCCGGAAATGCCGTCGCAGTGTTCGCCGGCTCCTACGCCATGCTCCTTCTGGCGCGCATCATCGCCGCCGCCAGCGGCGCCTTGCTGACCGTGCTGAGCCTGACCCTCGCTGCCCACATCACCGAACCCGCGCATCAGGGAAGAGCGATCGGGTTGGTGGTCATGGGAATCAGCGGGTCGATCGTGCTCGGGCTTCCGATCGGGGTGAGCATGGGTCACGCTCTCGGATGGCGTAGCCCGTTCATCCTCGTGATCCTCCTGGCTGCATTGCTGACCGCCGGCGTCGGCCGCTTCTTCGGGACGATCTCCACCGCACCTCCAGCACCGTTGAGCGTCCAAGTTGCGGCGTTGCGCGACAAGAGGATCGTCTTCGCCCATCTGACCACCTTTCTATTCATCGCGGGTCACTTCACGCTCTACGGGTATCTCACTCCGTTCGTTGTCCAGACCATGGCGTTCGGTGGCACAGCGATCACGGCCGTCTATTTCGCCTACGGCGCGGCGGCGGTGTCCGGCGGAGGCCTTGCCGGCACGTTCACCGATAAGTACGGTCCGCGTCGCACGTTGCTCACTGCGACTGCCTTCCTTGTGCTGTGCCTCCTGGCTATCCCCAACGCGACCGGCTCCCCGGTGACTTTCTGGGCGGTCCTGGTGATCTGGGGCATCCTCAGTTGGGCGATCACTCCGCCTATTCAGACTCATCTGGTTCGGTTGGCTCCGGAGACCTCCTCGATCCAACAGAGCCTGAACAACTCCGTACTGCACCTCGGCATCGCCCTGGGCACCTTCGCAGGCAGCATGGTGGTGGACCGGTCATCGGTGGAGCACAACGCCCTAGTCGGGGCGGTCCTCGTGATCCTCGCTCTGGGCGCGGCGTTCGTGACCCTGCAGAAGGAGCGCGAAGCCGTGCCGTGAAGCCGCCTTCCACAAGCGCCTGCAGGCAAGCTGGTTGACCGGATCCTCCTCACTCCGTGCGCGCGCAGGTTCGTGATTCGCGCAGGCACCGCCGATGTGCCTCGGTTCATGCGGCCCGGGTGTAATTTCATCGAGGGCGGCCGGAGCATGTGAGCGGTACGTGAGCCGCACCTGGAACCCTGCCCGTGACCACGGTGTGCCACGGCGACGCGATGACGCCGAGCCCCGCACAAGAAATTAGGAGATCTACGATGCTCGACCCATCCGGCTACTACGGCGCCACGCTCGCCTCGGCCATCCTCATGTTGTTCCTGACCTTCGTCTTCGCGGTGGCGCTGTACGTCGTCAGCGCGTATTTCTTGTCGAAGGTCTTCGCCAAAGCCGGCGTCGAGGGCAGTTGGCGGGCCTGGGTTCCGTTCTACAATATGATGGTGTTCAGCAAGTTGGGGGATCTGAGCCCCTGGCTTGTGCTCTACTGCCTCGGTGGCGGGATCGTGCTGAGTTGGACTGGTTTGGGCTTCCTGTTCTCCTTGGCGATGCTTGCCGTCACCGGCATGGCGGCTTACCGGGTGGGCCTGAAACTGGGCGCCGAACCCGCGATGGTTGCGTTGTGGTTGCTTCCCGTGGTCTGGCTTGGGTTGATGGGACTGGGCAAGGCTTCCTGGAACAACGCGATCAGCCCCGCTCCATGGGCTGGGCAGGGGTTCCTGGAAGACCGCACCACATGGGCCGGTGTGCCCGCGCAGACGCCGACGCAGTTCCACCAGCAGCCACCGACGATGCCGCCGCCGGCTCCGGGCACGCAGGGTTACTCCGCGTAATCGGACGGCCGACTCAATCAATGGCACTCCTTCGGCACCTGGCGGTCAGACCAGCGGATTCACACCGCTGGTCTGACCGCGGGAGATGACCAGCCAGACCGGTTAATCCGTTCCGGGCCTCGGGAGGCTGGTACGCAGTGCCCCGCTCACCACAGGATCATCGTGTCGTTGGCGATGTTGTAGTACATGCCGATGTGCGTGTAGAAGTTCAGTGCACCGAATAGGGTGAAAGCGATCCCGCCGAGCAGGAAAGCCCAGACCACCCACCGGAGCAGTCGGGGGCGGTTGGCCCAGAACGCGACAGCGAAGAGGATGGCGCCGACAGCCACGAGGCCCCAGAGTGCGCCGAGGAAGACTGCCTCGATCAGGGGCAGATGTCCGAAGCGACCGGTGATGGGTTCCTCCGGCGGGGCTGCGCCCAGTTGGTACCGCACGAAAGAGATGGCGATGACGGCCATCCCCAGACCCAAGACGCCAACAAAGATACTGATCGGCTTGAATGCGGCTAACGTGCTCGCGCTGGACGTTTCCACGTCACCCTCGTAGACCGTTCGCTGTCGCCACAGATAGAGGGCGGCGACCAGGAGGAGCGCGCCGAAAGCGACGGCCGGTTGCCCGAAAGCGATGTTGGCGTATTCGAACCCCTCACCGCCGTAGGGCCAGGTGACAGTCGTGTGAAAGCCGAGTGTGAAGAGCAACAATCCGGTGACAGCGAAGAATCCTGCCCAGCCTTCACCGTGAATGCGGTCCTTACGCAAGATCTGCGATAGAAACGCGGCAAATCCGAGCAATGCCGCTCCGGCTGTGATGGCAACGAGTTCGTTGTAGACGACCAAGGTCACGTCCTTCCTGCGATCGCTCGATGGGTTCGGAGGCGTCGCCAGAGGCGAAACTATGAGCCAGTCGTATCCTGCTTGCTCCCGAGCATTCCTGCGAGTTGGCGTCCAGGTTCAGACCTCCGGAAGTGGCGCGGGCGTGGGTGTTAAGACGATCCCTATGCTGGTTCGGCCAAGTGATGGGGCTCGGGTCGCAGGGCAGGCGTAGCACCATCTGTAGGCCGGGGCAGGGTAGAACGCCGGTGGCCCGGGTGTTCGCACCGTGGCAGAAGGCTTCCGGCAGGTCGCCCAGGAGCAGGTGTACGGGGCCTGCCGGGAGGGACGATCGCCTTCAGGTCGATGGCGGCATGACAATCCCCGGCGATTCTGGCTCGGTCACGTCGCCGCAGGTGGGCACTCGACGACACTGGTTGCGCTTTGCTACCGGTTGTGGTTGTGTCTAACTGCTTGCGGGACACAATCGGTACGGCTGGCGGCCCCGTCTACGACGACGGTCACAGGTGCACGAAAGCATTGCTCGCACCGCATCGAGTGCCCGATCCCCACCTGACGACAGAGCGGATAAGACATGCCAACCTTCATCACCATCGGTTACGGAGACCAAGCCGGATACGACCGCACGCCGCCGGCTGTTCGCGAGCAGGCACACGCACACGACGAAAGACTCACCGCAAGCGGTGCGCGGATGGGACGCGCCCGAACACCGGTGCAGGTGCGTAACCACCACGGGCTGGAGACTCATCGACAGGAGGGCGCATTCATGAGTTCTTCCCTGCCCGTCGCCGGGTTCATGCTTATCGAGGCGGACAACCTTGATCACGCCGTCGCCTTGGTGGAAAACACTCCCTGCGCAGTCGCCCACGGCGTCGTTGAGGTCTGGCCGCTGGACGATTGAGCCGTAAGAGGCGTAGAGCCTAAGAGGCCGGACGTTGTCGAACCAGGGCTGGCAGCGCTGGGCCTGCTGGTGATGGTCTTTCCAGCAACCTTTCGGGTCCAGGCCGGGCAGGGCCCGGTGCCTACGCGTAGGCGGCGGCGTGGTAGGACTGGCGCACGAGCAGGTCAACGAGCTCCTTCACCGGCGAACCGTCCAGATCCACCTGCCACAGGTGCACGAGCGCCTCCTGCCGCTGTACCGGATCCTCGTGTTCCAGCGCCTGCTCGACGACGGCGTGTTGAGCCGGGTCCAGGTTCGCCTCGAGCATCTGCGGGTACTGCTGGGCGGCGTAGATCAACACCAGTAACCTCGTGCTCAGGGCCCGGGGGATGCTGAGGGACGTCGCGTCGTCGGACATCGCCAGGTGTTCTGCCAGGCGCACCGGATCCAGCACCAACTCGCCGTCGTCGGTACCCAGAGCGGGAGTGAGTCCCAGGAGCAACCAACTGGGGCCGGTGTGGATTGGCCCACGCAACTCTTCCTCGACGTCGGCGAACTCGGCGCGGATCGTGAGGACCTGGTAAACCGCCCCTGCTAGCTCCAGCCGCCGCAGGTGAGTGTCCTGGTAATCGGTGAGTTCGATGGTGCCATCAGCGTTGAGATGGTGTTCGATGAGTTCGGCCAACTGGGTGGCTTGCAGCCCATGTGCACCTTCGAGCATGATCCGGGCTGCAACGTCGTCTCGCAGGAGTTCTGGCACTGTCCGATTGCTCAATGCGTGCAGGTAGCGAACCCGGTAGGCGGACACCAGGTTGTCCGGGTCGCTGACCAGCGCGATTGCCATGGCCCGGCGTAGTTCGTCCGGCATCGAATAGAACCGGCCGTGCTCCTCCTCGTGGAAGAGATCCATCAAGCCTTGCAGTGCCCGGTAAGAGTCCCTGCCTTCGTCAACCTCGCGTCCGGAATGTGCCACGTACCGTCCCAGACCCTCGGCCACGATGCGCCCGCCCAGTTCCGGGTCGATCTGTTCACCAAGCACCAGGTCGTAGAGTTCGGCCGGTTCGACGTTCGTGGCGAAGTCGAAAGCAGCTTCGTTCAACCCATCCGGGCCGGGATCGCTCGCCGCCCGGGCAACCTCGGGGTCCAGATCGCCTGCCTGTGCGGAGCACGCGGTCAGCAGGACGGCGGCGAGGGTGAGCCCACCGGTGCGGAACCGGCGGCGTAACCAACCCCGCACGCCTGCCCGGGGCGCCGTGGTCACTGCTCGGGTGCGGGTAGCCGGTGTGCTCGTTTCGATCACGACTGCCTGGCCTCTCCCTCGGGAAACAACGGGGGTCGCCAGTCGTGGGTGCGTGACAGCGGGTTCAACGGTGCAGTGACGTGCTCGCGGGCCCGGAGGAGGGGGCTCTCCTCGTAGGCTTCCGCCAGGCGCTCTTCCTCGAGCCAGGCGCGGAGCGCGTCCCGTACCGCATGGGCGTCGGGGTGATCACTCACCTCGGCACCCTCGCGCCAGAGTTCAACCACCTCTGCGCTGCCCGGCCACTCTGGCGGTTCCTGGACTGCCATCGCAGCCAGGTCGTGCGGTGCCTGATCCAACCAGCGTGCGAACAGGATCTCCTCGGTCACGACCGTCTCCCAGGGCCAGGACGGCGGGGTGTCGTCACGCCGGGACTGCGTCCTGGTCTCCTGGCTCTCGTAGAACTCCTCCTCAGCGGCCAGTTGCGAACCGCGGTAGGCCGGGATGGCCAGCGCCCAGGGCTCATCACCATCGGAGGTTTCGGCCCGGGCTCGCTCTTCGGCCACCTCCAATGAGGCCAGCGCCAGCGCCCGGTCCCAGGCGTGACTGACGTCGTCGTCCTGCCTGGCAGGTAACCACCTCTCAAGCATCCGCCAGCCAGCGAGGAGACGGGCATCCTCCACGTCGAAAGGTTCCTGTTCACTCACTTCCGCGGGCGTCTCCGGCAGCCGGGGATCGAGCCAGGTGGCCACCGCCCGGGCCAGCGGGGGGCGCGCCGTAGGTTCGATGAGCAACCGGTCCAGGGCCGATTCCAGGTCGCGATAATCCGCCTCCTGCCAGGCAGGGTCGCCCGCCCCGACCATCCAGTGTGCGGACATGGCGAATACCTCATCGAAATCGACGGACACCACCTGCGCGGCCTGACGGATCACGTCGTCGTCGGGTAACCCGAACTGGAAGATGCCGGGATGCGGCACATCGGTCAGGGCGAGGATGACGTGCTCGGCACCACGTTCGGGATCGGTGCTTGCGGCAGCGACCTCGTCCTCGAGGCGGTCACGTTCGGCGCCGGCGCATCCGGTGAGCGACACGGCCAGCACGGCTGAGCACACCGCGGCTCTGGCATACCAGTGCTTCCTACCGGGTTTTGCGGGCATTGACAGGAGGGATCCTCGATTCGGTCGGTACGGGCGGGTTACTGCGTGCCATGAACGCGCGAAGGCATCCTAACGGCTATCGGGCAAGGGTCGGCGCTATCGGCAAGAACGTCAGGGCCAGGGCCCTCACGCCGGGCCCGCGGTGAGCCGTTCGGCGTAGCGTGACGTCCTTTCCAACCCGTGGCCGAAGCCGGGGCGCCCGCTGGTACCCAATCATGGCGCAGCAACGCCAACGAGCCGGTCACGATGAAACCGATGAGGACCATCGCCCAGCCAAGTTGGTAACTACCGGTCGCATCGACGAGGCCACGGAAAGCTTGCCGCCCGGGTGTGGTGGTTGATGGTGAGGCGGTGGTCTGGGGTGAGGGGCGGCTGGACTTCCGTCGAGGTCGTGTGTGCTGCGGTCATCGGCTCCACCACCGCATCCCGTGAGGTTGTGGCAGGGCTGCCCAGACGGGCAGTTACAGTTGCTCGCGCGAGGCGTAAGAGTCGAGGGCCTCGATCTCCTCGGTTGTCAGGCGCACGGTGATCACCTGCATAGGTTCCGCTCCTCGTCGGGCCGGACCCGACCCCGCCGCTTCAATTTCTCGACGTCGTAGCCGGCCTCGGCCTCATCGGCCCACTTCTGGACCTGATCGTTCGCCATGACAAATCCGTCTAACGAAAACCAGGACAGTGGGAAGCGGTGGCAGGGCAGCCTGGATCATCCGGGAGCGGACGACCGGAGTGCAGCATCAACAGAACCCACCTAGTTCGGATGAACGGCAGTAACTCGACCATCGGAAACAGAGGCGTTGCCCAAGTCCTCGAGCATGGCCCTATCGACAGTCTCGAAGTACTGACGCAGGTGTCCCAGGCCGACAGCGGTGGCCCAACGCCCGCCGTCCTCGCCCTTCCTCCACCCCGTCCAGTTGTTCCAGGCGCGGCCGTCGCGGTAGCCAGCTCGCTTGGCGATCGCGACGCTCTCCTCCTGGGTTGCGCCGCGGCCTTCTCTGACGTTTAGCGCGACGAGTTGTCCCCAGAGCATTAGGCCGCACCAGGCACGCTGAGCGCGGTCGCCGTCGACGAGAGGCGTCACCGGGGGTGTGTCCCTCTCCGGGTCGAACATAGGGCGCTTCTGATGAGGATCCGCCGTCGAGGACGAGCAGTCAGGTGATGAGTTCGAATGAGCAGTGCGGGCCGCTTGCCCCGGCAAACTTCCTGTCACACGTAATCAGATTGCCGTCCAACCGCTCGGCTAAGGCCACGTACGCCGCGTCGTAAGCGGTAAGGTTCTCGCGCAACTCCCAGATCCGCTGTAGCAGCGGTGCCAACGGCATGCGCCGGATGGGGAAACCCGCAAGGTGCCGCAACGCCGCCGGGACCGACGCCCGCAGCGTGGCATTCGGCCGGCTCAGGCCGCGCAGTGCTGACACGATCTCGGCGTCTAAGTGAGCCGGTGCGAACAGCGCGTCACCAGCCGCCAAGCGAGCTGCAACTGCCTCCCGTTGCGGATCGTCGGCCGCATAGAAGGCGACCAGAGCGGAAGCGTCGACAACGGCGAGGGTCATGAGGCCTCGCGCACTTGGCGTACCGCGGTGGCCGCGTCCTCGGTGGTTACACCGCTCCCCTCAGGGGGCTGGTACGACGCGACATAGTCATCGAGGCGCGTCACCCTCGCGACCTCGGTGAGCCGCTCGACGACGAACGCCGACAGCGACTGCCGGTTGGCCTCGGCCGCCTGAACTAGCGCCACATACACATCCTCAGGCACGTCTCGCAGGTTCATCCGTCTCATGGTGCCATTATGGCACCAAACGATGCCAGTTGTCGACCACCTACGGGAACACCGCTGTACGGGACGCAATAGTGCCACCACGTTTGGCGGAAGCGTCACCGATTGCTGCAGGGAGGGGAGGCCGCCCGAGGGATGGAGGCAAGGTAGGCGTCAATCTCTGGGCGCCGCCCGGAGGCGGGCCGCCACTGGACCTTCTCGTAGTCGTGGGCTGGAAAGCCCTGATCCTGGTTGCGCCTAGTCATCGTCCTCGCTCCCAATCAAGTGGGAAGACCACCTACGCTATTCCCGCTTATGTGTATAACTGGGAATAGCAGGGTGCTTACTTTCGCTTAGGCACACTGACCCTCTGTGGTCGGTCGCTCTCCCCGTAAAAACCCGGCCGGAGTCTCGGTCCTGGGGCTGAGCGACTGCACGCTGGTACTACTCATGCAGCATCCAGCCCGAAAGTGTTGCCACCCCGGCCCGCCGGAACGTTGAATTCATGCAGTTTATGGTGGAGCCAGCGGGACTCGAACCCGCAACCCCCTGCTTGCAAAGCAGGTGCGCTACCAATTGCGCCATGGCCCCTGGTGGTGATGGCCGGGCCATCACATACCCGTGTGGAGAAATCCGCTCAGCAGTCGGACGCTGGACGGGTACTCAGGACACTGTCGCCCTGAGCCGTTTCGCTTGGTTCAGGGCATCGGGTCGGTGACGTCCTGCCAGACTTCCCGGCCAGAACGGTCTTCCTGCACCTGGCGCAGCACCAGGCCGGCGGCGATCAGTCCGAGCGCGATCAGAAACCACTTCTTCATCGTCCTCACCTTCCGTTGCCGGGCGATGGTGGGCCTAGCTGGACTCGAACCAGCGACCTCTTCCTTATCAGGGAAGCGCTCTAACCGTCTGAGCTATAGGCCCTCACACGTGTGCGTCCACGATGAAGTGGACGCCGATTGAGACTACCCCAGGGGCGACCGTGGAACCAAAACGGCATCCTGCGAGCCTCATCACACCTGGGCTGCCCGCGGGCAGCGCGGCCGCCCAACTGACGAAATCTCGCACATGCGGGACCCGGTCCGCATCCTCAGTCGTCGGTGAGGGTCAGGTGCAGCCCGCCCACCATCGCCGCGACGATGTTGTAGACGAACGCGCCCAAGGTGGAAATCGCGGTGATAAGGGCGATATCGATGATCGCTACCACCGTCGCCACACTCATCACCCGGGAGAATTCCAAGTACTCCAGCAACGGGCCGAACTGGGCCATTGCCTCGGCTTCCTCCAACAACCCCCGGATCTGGGCGAAGACCTCCATCTGGTTCAAGACCCACCACACCACGGCGGTGGCGACCACGATGCCGATGCCGATGGCGATCGACAACAGGAACGCCAACTTCATCACCGACCAGGGATCTACCCGAGAAACAGCCAGCCGCACCCGTCGAGGACCGGTCCCGCGGCCGGCAGGGCGCGCTGGACGATCCGCACTCGTCGCTGCGGGCCGTTGCGCCGTGGGGGTGCCCGCCGGGTGCTGCGGCTGTCCGCCGCCGGGGTACTGTTGCCCGCCACCCGGATGCGGCTGCCCGCCGCCCGAGTGCTGCTGACCACCCGGATGCTGCTGACCGCCCGGATGCGGCTGCTGTACGGCGGGCGGGTGCGACGGCGGGCGGTTGCCCTGCGCACCCTGGGCCTGTGGCTGTGCCGTGGCGGTCTGCGGGAAAGCGGTGGTGCGGACCGGGCCGGTGGTGGTGCCGCTGGTGTCGCTCATCAGTGTCCTTCGTCCGGATTATCACTCGCCGAGGCAGCCCCTCCCGCTGCCCTATCCTGCGACGACGTTACGCCATCGTCACTTGCAGGCATAGATTCCTCTTCCTGAGCCTCGCCGTCATCATCGTCCTCACCTTCAGCCTCGCCCACGTCGGCGCGCAACTCCAGGTTGCGGGCCAGTCCGATGATCCGGTCGCCCGGGTCCGGCTTGGCAAAGGTCACACCTTGGGTGGTGCGGCCGGTGCGGGTGACCTCGTTCACCGCCGAGCGCACGATCTTGCCGCGCTCCATGATCAGCAGCACCTCGTCGTCGTCATCGGTGATGAGGGCGCCGACCAGGTCACCGCGCTCCTCCACGAGGTTGGCCACCTTGATGCCCAGGCCGCCGCGGCCCTGACGGCGGTACTCACTGACGGCGGTGCGCTTGCCGAAGCCGCCTTCGGTGACCACGAACAGGTCGTCGCCCTCATCCCGCACCACGTCCATCGAGAGCAAGGAGTCATCGCCGCGGAACTTCATCCCGGTCACCCCGGATGTTGCCCGGCCGGTGGGCCGCAGGGCCTCGTCGCTCGCGGTGAACCGTAGTGACTGGCCCTTGCGGGAGACGAGCAGGAGATCGTCACCGGCGTTGACCAGCCGGGCGGCGACGACCTCATCGGGCCCCTCACCGTTATCGCGCAGGTTGATGGCGATCACACCGCCGGTGCGCGCGGAGTCGTAGTCGGAAAGGCGGGTCTTCTTCACCAGCCCGCGCTTGGTCGCCAGCACCAGGTAGTCCGCCTGGTCGTAGTCGGTGATGTCCAGGATTTCGGCGACCCGTTCCTCGGGCTGCAGGGCGAGCATGTTCGCCACGTGCTGACCCTTGGCGTCGCGCCCGCCCTCGGGCACTTCATAGGCCTTCACGCGGTACACCCGCCCGAGTGTGGTGAAGAACAACAGCCAGTGGTGGGTGGTGGTGACGAAGAAGTGTTCCACCACGTCGTCGCCGCGCAGTTGCGCGCCGCGCACGCCCTTACCGCCGCGGTGCTGGGTGCGGTAGGCATCCACCCTGGTGCGTTTGGCGTAGCCCCCACGGGTGATAGTGACCACGACCTCTTCCTCGGGGATGAGGTCCTCCATGGACAGGTCACCGTCGTAGGGGAGGATGTGGGAACGGCGTTCGTCACCGTACTTGTCCACCAGTTCGGCCAGTTCGGCCCCCACGATGCTGCGCTGCCGCTCCGGGGAGGCGAGGATGTCGCGGTAGTCGGCGATCTCCCGTTCCAGTTCGGCGTGCTCATCGAGGATCTTCTGACGTTCCAGCGCGGCCAGCCGGCGAAGTTGCATCTCCAGGATCGCGTTGGCCTGGATCTGGTCGATATCCAGCAGGTCCATCAATCCGGTGCGGGCCACGTCCACGGTGCGCGAGGCACGGATCAACGCGATGACCTCATCGAGTGCGTCCAGGGCCTTGATCAGCCCGCGCAAGATGTGGATCCGGTCCTCGGCGCGTTGCAGCAGCCACTGGGTGCGGCGCACGATGACGTCCACCTGGTGCTCCACCCAGTGCCGGATGAAGGCGTCCAGGCTCAGGGTGCGGGGCACGTTGTCGACCAGGGCGAGCATGTTCGCCCCGAAGGTGGTCTGCAGTTGGGTCTGCTTGTACAGGTTGTTCAGCACGACCTTGGCCACCGCGTCGCGCTTGAGCACGATGACCAGCCGCTGCCCGGCGCGGCCGGAGGTCTCATCACGGATGTCGGCGATGCCCTGGATGCGCCCGTCCCGGATCAGGTCGGCGATCTTGGCCGCCAGGGTGTCGGGGTTGACCTGGTAGGGCAGTTCGGTGACCACCAGGCAGGTGCGGCCCTGGATCTCCTCCACCTCGACCACCGCGCGCATGGTGATCGAACCCCGCCCGGTGCGGTAGGCCTCGTGAATTCCCTTGGTGCCCAGGATCTGCGCACCGGTGGGGAAGTCGGGGCCTTTGATCCGCTGCATCAGCGCTGCGAGGAGCTCCTCGGCGCTGGCGTCGGGATTCTCCAGCAGCCACTGCACACCGGAGGCGACTTCGCGCAGGTTGTGCGGGGGGATGTTGGTGGCCATCCCGACGGCGATCCCGGCCGAGCCGTTGACCAGCAGGTTGGGGAACCGGGCCGGCAGCACCAGCGGCTCCTGGGTGCGTCCGTCGTAGTTGTCCCCGAAATCGACCGTGGCCTTGTCGATGTCCCGGACCATCTCCATGGCCAGCGGCGCCATCCGGCACTCGGTGTACCGGGGGGCTGCGGCGGCGTCATCACCCGGAGAGCCGAAGTTCCCCTGACCGGCCACCAGCGGGTAGCGCATCGACCAGGGTTGCACCAGGCGCACCAGCGCGTCATAGATCGCCGAGTCGCCATGGGGGTGGAACTGGCCCATCACGTCCCCGACGACCCGGGAACACTTGGAGAACCCCGAGTCCGGTCGGTAGCCGCCGTCGTACATCGCGTACAACACGCGCCGGTGCACCGGTTTGAGCCCGTCGCGCACATCGGGCAGCGCCCGGCCGACGATGACGCTCATCGCGTAGTCGAGGTAGGAGCGCTGCATTTCCAGTTGCAGGTCCACCTGCTCGATGCGGTCAGTGGTGGGGGTTTGCTCGGTCACACAGGTCCTTCGGTCGGGGCCGGATCAACGATGCGGGGCAGGGTGGTGCGGCTCAGATGTCCAGGAAGCGGACGTCGCGGGCGTTGCGTTGGATGAATGAACGCCGGGATTCGACGTCCTCACCCATGAGAACCGTGAAGATCTCATCGGCGGCCGCGGCCTCGCCCAGGGTCACTTGGCGCAAGGTGCGGGTGTCGGGGTTCATCGTGGTGTCCCACAACTCCCGGTAATTCATCTCGCCCAAGCCCTTGTAGCGCTGGATGCCGCTTTCCTTCGGCAGCCGCCATCCCTTCGCCGTTCCCTCGGCCACCAGGGCATCGCGCTCCCGGTCGGAGTAGACGTACTGGTGTTCGGCGTTGGTCCACTTCAGGCGGTACAGCGGCGGTTGAGCCAGGTAGACGAACCCGCCCTCGATCAGCGGGCGCATGTACCGGAACAGCAGCGTGAGCAGCAGCGTCTGGATGTGCTGACCGTCCACGTCGGCATCGGCCATCAGCACGATCTTGTGGTACCGCAGTTTGGTGATGTCGAATTCTTCACCGATGCCGGTGCCGAACGCGGTGATGAGGGCCTGGACCTCCTGGTTCGCCAGGGCCTTGTCGATGCGGGCCTTCTCCACGTTCAGAATCTTTCCCCGGATCGGCAGGATCGCCTGCGTCTCCGGGTTACGCCCCTGCACCGCGGACCCGCCGGCGGAGTCACCCTCCACGATGAAGATCTCCGAGCGCGACGGGTCCCTGCTGGAGCAGTCCTTGAGCTTTCCGGGCAGTCCGGCTCCCTCGAGCAGCCCCTTGCGCCGGGTGGCCTCACGGGCCTTGCGGGCGGCCAACCGGGCAGCGGAGGCCTGGATGGCCTTGCGGATGATGTCGCGGGACTCGTTGGGGTGGGACTCCAACCAGTCGCCCAGTTGGTCGAAGACCACCTTCTGGGTGAAGGTGCGCGCCTCGGTATTGCCGAGTTTGGTCTTCGTCTGACCCTCGAACTGCGGTTCACCAAGTTTGATGGAGATGACGGCGGTCAAGCCTTCCCGAACGTCCTCACCGGTGAGGTTGTCATCTCGTTCCTTCAACAACCCTTTGTCCCGGGCGTACCGGTTGATCAGGGTGGTGAGCGCGGAGCGGAAGCCCTCCTCGTGGGTGCCGCCCTCGGAGGTGTTGATCATGTTCGCGTAGGTGTGCACGCTCTCGGAGTACGCGCCGGTCCACTGCATCGCGATATCCAGGGCGATGACGCGCTCCGGGTCCTCGGTGGCGAAGGAGATGACCTCGGGGTGGATGATGTCGGCACCCTTGGCGGAGTTCAGGTGGTGCACGTAGTCGACCAGTCCGCCGTCGTAGCGGTACACCACCGACCGGGTGCGTTCCTCCCCCTCCACCGGCTCGTGGGCGGGCCCGGCGACCTCGTCCTCCACATCCTCCTCGCGCTTGTCGTGCAGGCTGATCGTCAGCCCGCTGTTGAGGAACGCGGTCTGCTGGAAGCGCGAGCGCAGCGTCTCGAAGTCGAAGAAGGTGGTCTCGAAGATCTCCGCATCCGGCCAGAACGTCACCGTGGTGCCCTGAGCGTCGGTAGGTTCGCCGCGCTGCAGCTCGGTCTGGGGTTCGCCGTACTGGTACGTCTGGCGCCACGCGTATCCCTGTCGGCGGATTTCCACCTCCAGCCGGGAGGACAGTGCGTTCACCACCGAGACACCCACCCCGTGCAACCCGCCGGAGACGGCGTACCCGCCGCCGCCGAACTTTCCGCCGGCGTGCAGCGTGGTCAGCACCACCTCGACTGCGGGTTTGCCCTCCCCCGGCATCACATCGACCGGGATACCGCGGCCGTTGTCGGCCACGCGCACGCCCCCGTCGGCCAGGATGGTTACGTCGATCCGGTCGCTGTAGCCGGCCATCGCCTCATCGACGGAGTTGTCCACCACTTCGTAGACCAGATGGTGTAATCCGCGCTCGCCGGTGGAGCCGATGTACATGCCCGGGCGTTTACGGACCGCCTCCAAGCCCTCCAGGACCGTGATGTTGGCTGCGCCGTATTCGGAGCCTGCCGGGTCCGGACCGTTCGGTGAAGGAACGTCGTTTTGCGGTTCCGGCACACTCGTCTGATCAGCCACTCGTCCTGGAACTCCTCTTCACATCGTCAGTCCGCGTCACGCCGCGATCCAGCCGCAGGCAACTTCCACGGCATGACGCCATGGACGAGGGCGCACAGCCCCCCGGACGGGTCGCTCAATTCTACCGTGAAATGGCTCCGAACACGAAATATCCACAGGCATATCCACACCTGGGTTCGGGTGGTGTGTACAACAAGCACCGGGGTCGGTCGGGGCGGGTAACCCGATCACCCGTAGGTATCCCGTGGCCCGCGCCCGCGGACGCTGCGCGGACCCTTACGCCACGTGGGGCCGCCCGGTCCGAGCACCTGGATGGAGGTGACCACGCCCTCGCCCACCTCCTCGGCGAGCCGGCGCTCGAGCTGGGGCAGCAACAGTCGGATCTGGGTGGCCCACGCGGTGGAATCGGCCCGCACCACCAAATCGCCGTCGATGAAGGTTTCCGGGGTGCAGTGCTCGGCGATCTGCGGGCCCACCACGTCCGCCCAACGGCCCACCACACCGCCCACCGAGAGCGGTTGGTGCCAACCCAACACCCGGCTCAATTCCGCGGCGGTGTCACCCAGCAGTTGCGGGTCCCGACCCGAGCCCGTGACGGCGCCCGGGTGCCCCGGCCCTGCACGTCGCGGGGCCCCGGTTCGCCCCGGCCGCGGCCGACCGCGGTGGAGACCCTTGGCCCGGGCGGCCTCCCGTGCCCGGTTCAGAGCGAGCTGGGCCGGATCGTCCACATCGGCGGGCGGCGCGGACTCCGGCGGGACGCCCCCGTCGCGTGGGGCCGGAGATCCTGGCGCGGAACGTGCCGGCGGCGCGGAGCCCGACTCGCCGGGCTGCCCCGCGCCGAGTCCGGGCGCCGCGTTGGGATTCTGCCCGCGCCTGCCACCGGGATCCTGACCGCTCGCGCCACGGGGATCCTGCGGGTCCGTCCCACCGGGGTGCTGGTCGGGCTCAGATCGCGGTCGGTCAGCGGACACGGGTCGCCGTCCCGTCCGCAACGTCGATGCGAGCGCCCTGGAGTTCCTCGGGGACGTCACCGGCCACGGCGGCGGTGATCAGCACCTGTTGGGCCGATGAGACCATCTGCGCCAACCGTGCGCGCCGCCCGGAATCCAGTTCGGCAAACACATCATCGAGGATAAGCACCGGTTCGCCGTCGGCCTCGAAGGTGTCCTCGGTTCGCAGTAACTCGTAGGACGCCAACCGCAGCGCGAGCGCGAAGGACCACGACTCCCCGTGACTGGCATAGCCGCGGGCGGGCAACTCGCCCAGGGCCAGCAGTAGATCGTCCCGGTGCGGGCCCACCAGGCTCACGCCGCGTTCGATCTCCCGGGCGCGCAGGCGGGACATCGCCTCCACCAGGCGGGCTTGGACCAAGGTGACGTCGGTGAGCGAGGCTTCTGCGTCGTCGTCCTGCCCCGAGTTGCCTTGCTCGGGTAATCCCGCGTGTTCCAACAGCGAGGAACGATAGGTGAGCAGCGCCGGGTCCTTGCCGTCGGCGATGGCGTCATAGGCGGCCTGGACGTGCGGACGCAGATCGCGCACGGTGCGTACCCGCGCGGCGATCAGTTCAGCACCGGCCGCAGCCGCTTTCTCATCCCACACGTCCAGCGTGCGCAGATCACTGCCGCCGCTACCGCGCCGGGCAGCACCGGCCGACTTCAGTAACGCGTTGCGCTGCCGGATGATGCGGTCGTAGTCAGTACGTACTGCGGCGAGTTTGGCCTCCCGCTGGATCAACAACTCATCCAGGAACCGGCGCCGACCGTCCGGGTCGCCCTTGACCAGGGCGAGATCCTCCGGAGCGAACAACACGGTGCGCAGGTGCCCCAACAGCTCCCGCGCACGGCTGACGGGGGACCGGTTGATCCGCGCCCGGTTGGCTTTGCCGGAGACGATCTCCAACTCCAGTACCCGGGGCCGATCGGCGCGCATGACTTTGGCGGCCACCACCGCACGTTGGGCGCCGTGGCGTACCAGTGCCTGGTCGCCGGCCACCCGGTGGGAACTGAACGTCGAGAGGTAGGCGATGGCCTCGACCAGATTCGTCTTGCCCTGACCGTTGGCGCCCACCAGCGCAGTGATGCCCGGCTCCAGGGACAGCACCACGTGGTGGTAGGAGCGGAAATCGGTCAGAGCCAGATCAGAGACGTACATGACCCTCGCCGCAGGACGAATGTTCGCGCGGCACCGGCGGGCTGCGGTCGCTCCCGGCCGGTGCTGCTCACCCGGATGTGGTCAGCCGGCGAACCGGATCGGCACCAGCAGGTAGCGGAACTCATCGGCGTGGTCCTCGCCCTGCAATTCGTCCTGACCGGTCATCAGCACCGGCTTGGTGGGGTGATTCAGGGACAGTCGGACGTACTCGGTGCCCAAGGCCCCGAGGCCGTCCAGCAGGTACTGCGGATTGAACGCGGTGGTGATCTCTTCGCCCTCGAGCACCGACTCCAACGCCTCGGAAGCTTGCGCATCGTCGCCCTGCCCGGCTTCGAGCACCACCTGCCCCTCAGAGAAACTCAACCTGATCGGGGTGTTGCGCTCAGCGACCAAGGACACCCGTTTGGCGGCCTCGATCAACTCGGCGGTGTTCGTCACCGTGTGGGTGCTGGTGGAATCCGGGAACAGGCGCCGCACCGGAGGGTATTCCCCGTCGACCAACAAGCTGGTGGTGCGCCGTCCGCCGGCCTCGAAGCCAACGATGTCGGCGCCTTCGGCCAGGGAGATATCCACCGACCCCGCGCCGGCCATGTTCCGGGCGACGTCGGACAGCGTGCGGGCACGTACCAATGCCACCTGCTCCACCGACGGTGAAGCGGGTGACCAGTTCACCTGCCGCATCGCCAAGCGGTACCGGTCGGTAGCCAACAAGGTGAGCTTGTCGCCCTCGATCTCCATCCGGACGCCGGTGAGCAGCGGCAGGGTCTCGTCCTTACCGGCGGCAATGGTTACCTGGTTGATCGCTTCAGCGAACGTTCCGCCGTCGATCGAGCCCTGATGGTCCGGCATCGCCGGGAGTTCGGGGTACTCCCCAGTGGGCATCGTGAGCAGCGTGAACCGAGCCGAGCCACACCGCAGTTCGACCTTGTTGCCATCCAGATGCACATCGATCGGCTTGTTCGGCAAAGACCGGGAGATCTCGGCCAGGAGCCGGCCCAACACCAGGACCGTGCCGGGTTCACTGACCTCGGCGGGAACCGAGGCGCGTGCGGAGACTTCGTAATCGAAGGTGGAAAGGCGCAGGGTCCCATCGGTCTGGGCATCCAGCATCACACCAGCAAGAACGGGTACGGGGGGCCGGGTGGGGAGGGTGCGTGCGGTCCAGGTGACGGCGTCGGCCAAGACATCTCGCTCCACCCTGAACTTCACGATGTCGGCCCTCCTGAGGAAATGATCGGTGCGGGCCGGACGGCCCTAACTGGTGCTGGGGTGTGACCGTAGTCCACCGCAGTCCCTCGATCATAGTGACAGGGATGTAGTGCGGTGGGCACTTGCGGATGTGATCCGGTGGAGGGCCGACGGCGGATTCCGGGTTGTGTACGTGGGCCGGGTAGGTGGGCAGCCGGCGATACAAGGTTCGTGCTCGATGAAGGGGTCAGTGGCTGGCTCGGGTAGTTGTTGGTTGTTCACACCCTGAGCCAATAGATAAGTGTCATCATCGTCTTCGGTCTTGGGGATCCTGGGGACAAAGGCTGTTGTCGCAGGTCAGCGCCAGCTCGCGGGTGTGCATGAGGTGTTCACCGCTGTGCACAGAGCCACGGGAGTTGTGTGGATGCAGGGTTTCTCCACGGACGCTACCCACGGATCAGGCTGGTGCGGTCCACCGATATTTGTCGTCTGTCCACGGCCGTCCACAGCAATATCCACAGCTGTGTATTGCTGTAAGGGGCGCATTGATGTGCTAACAGCGGATGGCTGGGTCCGCTGCGCCGGATTCGGTCAGGGGATGAACCGTTCGCGCGGCAGCCGCGGACCGCGGGGGGAGCCGAGCTGCCCGCCCGTAGTGCGCGCGTAGCGAGCGTGCCGTCCGCTCGTAGCAGTCCGGCAGTTGAACCTGCAGTACAGCCCCCAGTGGCCCCGCCGTGCGCCGGAACCCGCAGTGCCCCGCCGTGCACCGGTGGGAACCTGTAGTGGCCCCCCAGTGGGCCAAGAGAACGGCTGGTCTAGTTGCGGTGCTGCTGCTTGATCCGGTTGGTCAATTCGGTGACTTGGTTGAAGGTTGATCGCCGCTCGGCCATCTGCTGACGGATCTTGCGGTTGGCGTGCATCACCGTGGTGTGGTCACGGCCGCCGAATAGTTGGCCGATCTTCGGTAGGGACAACTCGGTGAGTTCCCGGCAGAGGTACATGGCGATCTGCCGGGCGTTGACCAACACCCGCGACCGGTCGGCACTGCACAACGCCTCCATGGTGACGCCGAAGTAAGTCGCCGTCTGGGCCATGATCGCCGAGGGGGTGATCTCCGCGCCGTCGTCGTCGGTGATGAGGTCCTTGAGGACCATCTCGGCCAGGGACATGTCCACCGTTTGACGGTTCAGGTTGGCGAACGCGGTCACCCGGATCAGTGCGCCCTCGAGTTCGCGGATGTTGGAGGAGATCTTGGAGGCGATGTATTCCAGCACCTCACTGGAGGCCTGCAGCGACTCACTTCCGGCCTTCTTGCGAAGGATCGCGATCCGCGTCTCCAAGTCCGGCGGCTGCACGTCGGTGAGCAGTCCCCACTCGAAACGCGACCGCAGCCGGCCCTCGAACCCGGTGAGCTGTTTCGGCGGCAGGTCGGAGGTGATGACCACCTGCTTATTGGCGTTGTGCAGGGTGTTGAACGTGTGGAAGAACTCCTCCATCGTTTGTTCCTTGCCCTGCAGGAACTGGATGTCGTCGATGAGCAGCACCTCCACCTCGCGGTAGCGGCGCTGGAACGCTTCGGCCTTGTCATCACGGATGGAGTTGATGAAGTCATTGGTGAACTCCTCGGAGTTCACGTAGCGCACCCGGATCCCCGGATACAGGTTCTTGGCGTAGTGGCCGATCGCGTGCAGTAGGTGCGTTTTGCCCAACCCCGAGTCGCCGTAGATGAACAACGGGTTGTAGGCCTTCGCGGGGGCCTCGGCAACCGCGGTGGCCGCAGCATGGGCGAATCGGTTGGAGGAGCCGATCACGAACGTGTCGAAGGTGTAGTTCGGGTTCAGCCGGGCGTGCGGGTCCACCCCGGTGCTGTACACATCGTTCGACGAGGTCGGTGCAGTTGGAGCCGGCGCGGCAATTGGCGTAGGTGCCGACGGCGTGGGCGGTGAGGGCGGAGGCGCGGTCTCCGGTGCGGCGATCTCCTCCAACGAGGGGTCCACCGTGACCGCGACCTTGACGTGCTGAGCCAGCGCCGCGGATAAGGAGTTGATGATCGAGTCCCGGGCGCGGGTCTCGATGAAGTCCTTGGCGAATTCACTGGGAACCGCGAGCAACACCGTGTCGTCGATGATGCCCAACGGTTTGGTCAGACGCACGAACGCCAACTGGGCGCCGCTCAACTCTCCCCGATCGGTGAGGATTTCGATGGCGCGGTCCCAGCCGACCCCGAGGGCACCCGGATCCAGTGATGGCTCAGACACGACACCCCCTGGGGAAAATGGCATTGACGACGTTCCACAACTCTATCCACAGGCTGTGCATGACGACAGGACACGTCTTGGACCTACGACGGCAGAACTGCGGACCGTGGTCGTGGCAGCCTACCTTGAGGAGCCAGGCGCCGGGCGCGCTTCGAGCCGGCGCTGTGGAAGCCCCGGCCCCGGCCCCGGTGATACCGGTCACGGGGTTTGACCGGTACTTTGGCCCTCACGTATTGTGGTGCAGTCTGTGCGGCCCGAGTGCCGTGCCCGGCAGTGAGTGCCCACCCACCGGTGATGCCCTCCACGGGCAACACCGGTCGCAACCATTGACGCACTCCCACTTCCCCGCGGCGGTGCGAATCGTCGAACGTCTTGGAGTACTCCCGTGAGCAAGCGCACTTTTCAGCCGAACAACCGGCGTCGAGCCCGCAAGCACGGCTTTCGGCACCGCATGCGCACCCGCGCCGGCCGCTCGATCCTGGCATCCCGCCGTCGTAAGGGCCGCCAGGCGCTGTCGGCCTGAGCCCCGGTGTTGCCGGCCCGCCACCGGATGCGCCGCAGTGCGGAGTTCGCGCGCACCATCCGCGAGGGCATCCGCAGCGCCGGCCGGTATCTGGTGGTGCACGCTGCCCGCATCGCCGATCCCACCCCTGCCGAACCGGCACGGGTGGGATTTGTCGTGTCCAAGGCGGTGGGTGGAGCCGTGGAACGCAACAAGGTGCAGCGCCGGTTACGGGCGGCGATCGATCCGACGTGTCTGGACGAGGGCTTCCTGCTCGTCGTCCGGGCCCGCCCTGCGGCGGCTCGTGCGTCATTCACTGAATTACAACAAGAATTGGAACGCCTGTACGGGCGGGTCCGGGGCCGGGTCGCCGAGGAGGGGGTGCGCCGATGACGAGCGCCGATAGCCCCGCCACCGGCGAAAGAGGCGTGCGGGATTCCCAGCACCACCCTGATGAGCACGACGGTCCTGAGCCGCACCTGTCCGCGCGGCCACGGCGCCGCGGACCGCTTTCCAGGATGCTGATCTGGCTGGTGCGCGGATATCAGATGATCGTTTCGCCCTGGTTCGCTCCGCGGTGTAGGTATTACCCCTCCTGTTCTCAGTACGCGATCGACGCCGTGGGAAAACACGGTGCGATCAAGGGCACGGTGCTTGCAGGCTGGCGGTTGCTGCGGTGCAACCCGTGGTCCCTGGGAGGCGTGGATCACGTTCCCGAGCACTTCGGTGCACGGCGTACCCTCGTAGGCAGTTCCTCGGCGAGTTCACCTCGGTCAGCGCCAACACGCAGCGACCGTGACCAGATGTAGCGGAAAGAGCGCTTCTTCCAAATGAGTTTCTTCGACAGTGTTCTGTACCCGATCAAATGGGTCGTGGCTTGGATCATGGTCGGCGCCCACGAGGCGCTGACGTGGTTGGGATTGGACTCCGCCAGCGGCGTCGCCTGGGGACTGTCCATCGTCGCGCTGGTGATCGTGATCCGTATCCTGCTGATCCCGCTGTTCGTGCGTCAGATCAAGGCGCAGCGGGGGATGCAGATACTCCAGCCGGATATTCAGAAACTCCAGAAGAAGTACAAGGGCAAGACCGACCCTGCCTCCCGTCAGGCGATGCAGCAGGAGATGATGGCGCTGTACCGGGAGCACGGCACCACGCCGTTCGCCTCCTGTCTGCCGCTCCTGGCGCAGATGCCGATTTTCTTCGCGCTGTTCCGGGTGCTGTGGTCCATGCCCGTGCTGGCTCAGGGCGAGTATCCCCGGGGGGATGGCACGAGCATCGGCGGGCTGACGCAGGAGCTGGCGATCGAGTTCGAATCGTCGACGATTTTCGGCGCCACCCTGTCGGCAACCTTCCTCCGCTCCGATGACATCGAAGTCAAGATCGTCTCGGTGGTGCTCATCGTCCTGATGTCGCTGACGATGCTCTTCACCCAGCGTCAGTTGACGATGAAGAACATGCCGTCCACGGCGATGGACAACCCGATGGCTCGTCAGCAACGGATGCTGATGTACATCCTGCCGGTGGTGTTCGCCGTCACCGGCGTCAACTTCCCCATCGGTGTGTTGATCTACTGGACCACCACCAACGTGTGGACATTAGGACAACAGTTCTATGTCATCCGGAACAACCCCACTCCCGGGTCGGAGGCGTACCGCCTGAGGGAGGAACGCCGGGCGCGCAAGGCCGCACGCCGCGGCCAGCCGCTGGAGGACCAGCAGGTAACTGAGATCGAACCGGAGAAGCCGCGGGGGCAGCGCCAACAGCCGGTGGGCAAGTCACGGGCGAAGAAACTGGGGGTCAAACCGGGCACACTGCCGCCGGGACCGGAGAATTCTGCCACCCAGGGTGATGGGGGCTCTGCCAAAGGCACGTCCGCCGGGAAGAGTACGGATGCCGCCAAGGAGGGGGCTTCGGAGAAGGACGGTCATGGGGCCGGGTCCGGTGACGGATCGAGCCAACCGGGTAACGGGCCGACGACGGCGCAATCAGCCGGGCAAGCAAAGAAGCCCGGCGGTGGCAAGCCCGGGAGTAACAAGAAACGGAAGAAGCGCAAGCAGAAGAAGGCACGGCGCTGAGTGAAGGTGCAGGAGACCATGACCGATCAGACAGCCGAGGAACTCCCGGTTGAGGAGGACCCGATCATCAAGCGCCTGGAGGAAGAGGGCGAGATCGCTGCCGACTACCTGGAGGAGTTGTTGGATATCACCGACATGGACGGTGATATCGAACTCGACATCGACCACGGTCGGGCTTCCGTCGCTGTCGTGGCCGAGTCCGAAAGCGGGCTCACTCAACTCGTGGGCTCCGAGGGCGAAGTCTTGGATGCGCTGCAGGAACTGACCCGTCTGGCGGTACAGGCGAGTACCGGCGAACGTAGCCGGCTCATGCTGGACATCGCCGGCTTCCGTGCGGCCCGGCGAGAAGAACTCACCAACGTTGCACAGGACGCCATCGCCCAAGTTCAAGCCTCCGGTGAGGACGTGTCGCTCGCTCCAATGAACCCGTTCGAGCGCAAGGTGGTGCACGATGCGGTCGCTGCAGCGGGTCTGATCAGCGCATCCAAGGGCGAGGAGCCGGAGCGTCGCGTGGTTATCCGGCCTGCCGACAGGTGAGCGGCGAGTTCGCTGCAACGAAGAGCGCATCGTGACCGACTGGGAGATTACTGCTGAGGAGCAGAGCAAGAGAATTCTCGGGTTCGGATTCGCTGGAGCAGTTCGCTTCGCCGAACTCCTGGCCGAGCACGGTGAGGAACGCGGCCTTATCGGCCCCCGGGAACTGCCGCGGCTGTGGACCCGACATGTTCTGAACAGCGCTGTGGTGGCGCGGTTCCTTCCCAAGACTGGGGCAGTGGCCGATGTCGGCTCGGGAGCCGGTTTACCAGGAGTCGTACTCGCGCTGATGCGGGCGGATCTGGAGATCCATCTCATCGAGCCGATGGAGCGGCGTATCCAATGGCTCGATGAGGTAAGGGATGAACTCGACCTGGACAATGTGACGCTGCATCAGGTTCGGGCGGAGGAACTTCATGGACGGATCCGGTTCGCGGCCGTCACCGCCAGGGCGGTGGCCGCTATGAAGAAACTTGTCCCTATGACGATGCCGCTCCTCGGCGCCGATGGGAAGTTGCTTGCTCAAAAGGGCAGGCGAGCGGCCGACGAGTTGGCTGACGCCCGCAAGGCGCTACGCGCAGCGGGCGCGGGCGAGCCGACGATCCACGAGGTCGACCTGCTGGACGACGGGGAGATAACCCGCATCGTCGAGGTGCCAGTGCGTGGCAAGCAGCGCCGGGTATGACCGCTCCGC
>DATGSR010000280.1:0-3200 GCA_035302405.1 Beutenbergiaceae bacterium | reverse complement strand
TCCAGCCGGTCCGGCGGGGTGGCGGTGAGGAACCCGTCGAAGATCAGGTTCGCGTGCTGCTCGCGCACGTCGGTGAGCACATCCAACAGCGTGAGGGACGTGGTCCCGGAGATGGTGCGTTCCAAGTCCCGGGACTCGGCGAAGATTTCGGCCGTCACTTGCGCGAGCCGGTACACCTCATCCTCGAGCCGGGCGTGCACCCGGTCCGACACCTGCCGGAACTGGGATCTGGAGCGCACCGGGCGTAGTTCTTCCGGGGTGGTCAGCGTGCCGACGGCGGCGCGCGCCAGGTCAACCGCCAACGCGTCGGTGTTGCGGTAGGGGCTGGTCGCCAGCGTCAGTGCCATCTGCCCGGTCCACCGGCTGGTGATCCGTCCGGCCGGTAGGGGGCTGGTGCGGGCGAGCAGTGCGGCAACCCCGTCCGGGTGGGCCCCGTCGCGTGCAGCGGCGTCACTGAGCACCCGTAGGTGCACGTCCTTGCCGTCGGCGACCAGCGCCGGGTACCCGCGTACTTGCAGGCCGCCCGCGCCGGTGGCGGTGACCAGTTCCGGGATCTCTTCGATACCCGGCCAGTCGGTGAGGTTCTCTTCCTCGGCCAATCCGGGCGTGACCGTGGCCCTTCCGGCGCCTGCGCCGGCCCCGGCGCCGTCATGGTCACTTCGTGCCGCAGCACCCGAACCTGACCGGCGGCCGCCTTCGTCGCCGCCGGACCGCTTCGGCGGCCCAGGACGCCCCTGTGTGCGGCGGCGAGCCTCATCCAACGCGGCCCCCACCGCGGTCCGAACTGCCCCGGCGGACTGGGCGGCCAATTGTTGCTGCAGAGCCACCAAGTTCTGCCCGGTGCCCAGTACCGCACCACTGGCGTCGTGCACCTGGAAGGTCATCCGCAGGTGCGCAGGCAGCCGTTCGGGGTCCCAGTCCTCGGCGGTGATCGTCACCTCCCGGAGTCGTTGGGCGGCCGCGGTGAATGCTTCCCGGAACGACGGCGCGCCGGGCGGGGCGGGTGCCACCTCCTCCCAGGGGGGCAGGTGCGTGCGGATCTGCGCGGCAACGTCGGGTGCGGGCACCAGATGCCTGCGCACAGGTTTCGGCAGCGCCCGGATCGCCGCGACGGTCAACTCTTCGAGCAACCCGGGCACCAGCCAGTCGAACCCCTCCGGACGCACCCGGGGAAGTACCTCGATGGGGATGTGCACGGTGACCCCGTCGGCCTCGGTGCCCGGCTCGAACTGGTAGGTCAGCGGCAGGGTCAGGTCCCCTTGCATCCAGGTGGAGGGGAAAGACGCCTCGTCCAGTTCGTGATCCGGTGGCAGCACGTCGGCCAATGTCAGGTTCAACAGGTCCGGCTGCTTCTGCCGGGCCTTCTTCCACCAGGTGTCGAAGTACGTGGCGGTGACGACGTGCTCGGGGACACGGGCGTCGTAGAAGTCGAACAGTCCCTCCTCATCGAGTACCAGGTCCCGGCGCCGTTCGCGGGCCTGGATCTCCTCGGCCTCGGTGAGCACCTCGGCGTTGTGGGTCGCGAACCGGTGGTGGGTCTGCCACTGGCCGCCGACCAGGGCCTCGCGGATGAACATCTCCCGAGCGGCCTCGGGATCCACCCGGGCGTAGGGCACCGGCCGGTCGGCGGCCAGGGTCAGACCGAGCAGCAGCACCTTCTCCTTGACCATCCCGGCGCCCTGCTTCGTGGACCAGTACGGGTCGGAGTAGGTGCGCTTGATCAGGTGCCCGGCCAGCGGCTCCACCCATTCGGGCCGGATCCTGGCTGCGGTGCGGGCGAACAGCCTCGCCGTCTCCACCAGTTCGGCGGCCATCCCCCACTCGGGGTTCTTCTTGGCCAGGTGGGAGCCGGGGAAGATGACGAACCTGGCCCCCCGGGCTCCGGTGTACTCCCGGCGGCGTTCGTCCCAGGCACCGATGTGGGTGAGCAACCCGGACAGGATCGCCTGGTGCAATGCGTCGGCGTCCACCTTCTCCGGGGGCTTTGCCGCTTGCAGGTGGATACCCAGCGGTTTGATCATCTGCCGTAACTGGCCGTGAATGTCCTGCCACTCCCGGATCCGCAGGAAGTGCAGGAACTCCGCCCGGCACATCCGGCGGAACGCGGAGGACGACAGTTCCTTGCGCTGCCGGCGCAGGTAGTCCCACAGGTTCAGAATCGCCATGAAGTCGGAGTGCGGATCGGCGAACCGGCGGTGCTTCTCATCGGCCTGTTGGGTGGCGTCCGCGGGGCGTTCGCGCACGTCCTGGATGGACAGTGCGGCCACGATGATCAGCACTTCCGCGGCGCAGCCCAATCGGTCCGCCTCGATGATCATCCGCCCCAGCCGCGGGTCGATCGGGAGGCGGGCCAGGGCGCGGCCCACCTTGGTCAGCCGGTACTGCCCGGACGACGGCGTGGTCCGCCCGGGTGCGGAACGGCCGGATGGTCGGCGGTCTTCCCGGGGAGCGTCGCCGTCGTGCCCGCGGCGGGCGTCGTCGTCGGTAATCGCCCCCAACTCGGTGAGCAGCGCCACACCGTCGCGCACCGCGCGGGTGTCCGGTGGGTCGACGAACCCGAAGTCGGCCACCTCACCCAAGCCGAGGGCGGTCATTTGCAGGATCACCGAGGCCAGGGAGGTGCGCAGGATCTCCGGTTCGGTGAACTCCGGACGGGATTCGTAATCGGCGCGGGAATAAAGCCGGATACAGATCCCATCGGCAACCCGCCCCGACCGGCCGGCTCGCTGGTCAGCACTGGCCCGGGAGACCGGTTCGATCGGTAGGCGTTGCACCTTGGTGCGCGCGGAGTACCGGGAGATGCGCGCGGTGCCGGTGTCGATGACGTACCGGATGCCGGGCACGGTCAGGGACGTCTCGGCGATGTTCGTGGCAAGCACGATCCGGCGGCCGGAGTGCGGGGCGAACACTCGATGCTGCTCCGCGGCGGACAGCCGGGCATACAGTTGCAGGATCTCCACCGGCGGCCCGGGGCGGTGCTCCAGGTGTTTGGTCAGCGCTTCGGAGGCGTCGCGGATCTCCCGTTCCCCGGAGCAGAACACCAGAATGTCCCCCGGACCCTCGGCCATCAATTCATCGGCGGCCAGGCAGATCGCAGTGGTCTGATCCAGCGGCTCCTCCCGGCCCGCGCCCGCCGCACTCCTACGCCGGCCCGACGTGCTACGGCCCTTGTCATCGCCGTCGGCGCCTTGTTTATTGGC
>DATGSR010000279.1:0-7066 GCA_035302405.1 Beutenbergiaceae bacterium | reverse complement strand
GACCAGTTTCCTCAGCCCCACCACATTGTGGCTCACCGATGTGGCCGGGCGCGCGGAGCAATTGAAGTCGATGCCGGAGTTCTTCGACGCCACCGGCTTGGTGGCCGAGCAGTACTTCACCACGTCCGACGACGGCACTTCCGTGCCGTACTTCCTGGTGCGCCGTGAGGATCTCACCTTCGACGGTTCAAACCCCACGCTGCTGTACGGCTACGGCGGGTTCGAGATCCCGATGCTGCCCAATTACGCGGCCGCGGCGGGTTCGGCGTGGCTGGAACGCGGCGGGGTGTTCGTGATGGCCAACATCCGCGGCGGCGGGGAGTACGGCCCGGGGTGGCACCAGGCGGCACTCCGGGAGAACCGTCACCGGGCTTACCAGGACATGGCCGCGATCGCGCGGGATGTGGTGGAGCGCGGGATCGCCTCACCGGAGCGTCTGGGGGTGCAGGGCGGCTCCAACGGCGGATTGCTCGCGGGCAACATGCTCACCCAGTACCCGCATTTGTTCGGCGCGGTTGTGATCCAGGTGCCGCTGCTGGATATGCAGCGCTATAACGAACTGCTCGCCGGTGCCTCCTGGATGGCCGAGTACGGGGACCCGGACAAACCCGAGGAGTGGGAATTCATCCGCACCTTCTCCCCGTACCACTTGTTCGACCCGGAGCAGGACTACCCGCCGGTGCTACTGACCACCTCCACCCGCGATGACCGGGTGCACCCCGGCCACGCCCGGAAGATGGCGCACCTGATGCTCGCGGCGGGTAAGGACGTGACGTACTACGAGAACATCGAGGGCGGGCACGGCGGGGCGGCCACGAACGCCCAGGCCGCGCATATGCAGGCGCTGGTGTACCGGTTCCTGGCCGAACGCCTCGGGTTGGACTAGCGCAGGCCGCTCGCCCGCGGCCTTGCCCAGGCCCCGCGAGTTGGACGATCACCCTGTTCGTTTGGACTAGCGCGAAGCCCGCGTCGTCAGCCTCAGCCGTTGATCTGATCGCGCCAGGCCACCCACTCGGCGAAGCCGGTCATGTCATAGTCGGGGCCGCTGGCGCTGAGGGTGAACAGGCTCGCGCCTTCGGCCAGTAACCCCTCGCCGACCTGGTCCGGACGGGCGGGGACCTTGCCGTCGCGGGTTCCGCCCACGCCGACGGAGACCTCGATCTCGGAGATGTCCCGGCCGACCGCCTCGCCGTGTCCGCGCAGCACCCCCATCTTGTGGCGCAGCACCTCGGCATCGGACCAGCTGTGCCAGATGTTCGCGTGGCGAGCCACCAGCCGCAGCGTCTTTCGTTCCCCGCCCCCGCCGATGAGCACCGGCAGGTCTCCCATCGGTGGCGGGTTCAGTTGCGCCAGCCGCTTCTCGATCCGGGGCAGCGCCTCCCCCAGGTCGGCCAACCGACTGCCGCGGGTTCCGAACTCATAGCCGTAGGCGTCGTAGTCCTTCTCGAACCACCCTGCCCCGATCCCCAAGATCGCGCGCCCGCCGCTCATGTGGTCAACGGTGCGGGCCATATCGGCGAGCAACTCGGGGTTGCGGTAGGAATTGCACGTCACCAGGGCGCCGATCTGGATGCGGGAGGTCTGCTCAGCCCACGCACCCAGCATGGTCCAACACTCGAAGTGCTTGCCGTCCGGGTCTCCGGAGAGCGGGAAGAAGTGGTCCCAGTTGAAGACGATGTCCGCCCCCAGGTCCTCGGCGCGGCGGACCGCGTCGCGGATCTGGGCATAGTCGGCGTGCTGGGGCTGTAGTTGAATCCCGATCCGGACCGGGTGCTTGGGTTGACTCATACATTCAAACTACGGGGCCGGCCACGACGGCTCCCAATCGTCCGGCCAAGCGAGACGGTGCGGCCCAGCGCAAGTTCCCGGGCGCGGCCTAAGACGACGCGACTGCAACCCAAAAACAAACGAGGGTGACATCGGTGGGTTCGGGTTGTGAACCCATCCACCGATGCCACCCTCGCGGACGGCGCACGAGCGCGTCAGGCCTTTTGGGCCAGGATCGTGGTGTTCTCCGCGGTGCGGATCTGTGCGACCAGGAACTCCAGCATCAGGCGGATCGCGATGATGTACAGCAACGCGATCGGAATACCGAGAATGAGTGCCAGAAGGCCGAACCCGGCCCCGTCGCTGAAGCCCACGATGACCCAGATCAGATAGATCAGTGCCGTGAACACGATGTACAGGATGTAGATGAACTTCGCGAAGTGCAGCGTGATGAACCGGCTGAAGGAGAAGTCGAACAGCGCGGAGAAGAACCCGCTGGGCGACTGGTCAGCCGCGCCGCCACCGTAGGACGGCGGAGCCATCCCGGGGCCACCGCCACCGTAGCCACCGGCCGGTGGCTGGTAGCCGCCGGGCTGCTGGCCGTAGCCGGGCTGCTGACCATAACCAGGCTGTTGCGGGTAACCGCCCTGTCCCGGCGGGGGCGGGGGCACATTCGGGTTCTGCGGCGGCTGGCTTGCGTTGCCATAGTTGTCGGTCACGGAAAAGTCTCCTCACTCTTTCAGGCACGACGCGACCCAGTTCAATTCCCCTAGGGGCCGCGCGGTCGCTTCGTACCTTAGTGGAGACGATGCGCTGCACCAGCATGAGCGGATGGGCACAACTGCCCGGAACTGCCGTGGTGCACGTCACCCTCGAGATCGCCGAGGACGTATCGAGGTACACCAAGGCCGCCTTCCTGCAACCGGGTAAGGAGACGGACATGCTGGCACGGTTCTTCGCCCACCGCGCTGGGCTGATCGGACAGGGGAGGTCGGACTGATGGGAGAGGGGGTCGAACTGACGGAGGTGCTCACCCATCCCTCAGTGGATCCGGCGATAGGGCGTGCGGACTCAGATAAGGCGGGGCGCCTCGAAGGCTGGATCGCGCGGTCTCGGTCGTCTGCGAAATCGCGCTCGGTTGCGGGCCGCGGCCTCAGCGCAGCGGGCGCCAGAGCACCAGCGCGCGGCGGGTGTCTTCCCGGTCCTCTTGCGGTGCGCGCTGTCCCAGCGGGAGAGCGACCACGTCGCCAGAAGCGCTGGCTGTGAAAACGCGCCGGTGGGCGGCGGTGAGCCCGAGCAGTCGGTGCACCTCGCCCACGAGGCGCTCGTTGCGCTCGGTCAATTCCAGGATGCGTTTGATGCCGGCGAGGTTGATGCCCTCCTCCTGGGAGAGGCGTTGTACCTCGCGGAGTTTGTCGATATCACGGTCGGAGTAGCGCCGCCCGCGGCCGCGGCTGCGCCGGGGTACTACCAGACCCAGACGGTCGTACTGCCGGAGCGTCTGGGGGTGCATCCCGGCACGGGAAGCGGCCACGGAGATGGTGTGCCGTGGGGTGTCGTAGAGGTGACGAGCCATGTCATGACCTCGCCGCTTCCATCAAGCCCGCCCGCGGGTCGGACTGGTCGCTGGCTTCGGCGAAGTCCGCCAGGGCCTTGCGAGCCTGCTTGGACAACTTCCGGGGCACCGCCACCTCCACGGTGACGATCAGATCCCCGGCGCTCTTCGCCGTCTGTACGCCCTTGCCCTTCACGCGCAACCGGGTACCGGACTGGGTGCCGGCGGGGACCTTCACCCGCACCGTCTCACCCGAGAGGGTGGGGACCGCGATGGTGGCTCCCTCGACCGCTTCCAGGAAGGTGATCGGCACGGTGATCGTGAGGTTCTTGCCGTCGATACCGAACACCGGGTGCGGGTCGACCTGCACGGTGACCACCAGGTCGCCGGGTTCACCACCGCCGATTCCGGCTTGCCCCTTACCGCGTAGCCGGATCTTTTGCCCGTCGCGCACCCCCGGTGGGATGCGCACGTTCATGGATCGCCCGTTCACGGTGAGGGTCACGGTGGACCCTTCAACCGCAGTACGGAACGGCAACCGGGCCGAGGTGGTCAGGTCCCCGCCGCGCTGCCCGCCGAACCCGAATCCCTGCCGGCTGCCGCGGCGCTGGCCTGCGCCGCCGCCCCCGAAGAGGCCGCCGAGTAGGTCGTCCAGGTCCGGGCCGCCGTCGGCACCGCTGCTGGAGTAACGCACGCGCGCGCCTCCCGGGCCGCCGAACATGCCACCGAACAAGTCATCGAAGCCGCCGGCCCCACCGCCGCCGGGCGCGGAGGCGAACCGTGGCCCGCCTCCGGCCATGGCGCGCAGCGCGTCATACTGCTGGCGTTGTTCGGAGTCGGAGAGCACCGCGTAGGCCTCCCCGATCTCCTTGAACTTCTGCTCAGCCGACTCATCACCCGGGTTCTGGTCGGGGTGGTACTTGCGCGCGAGTTTGCGATAGGCCTTCTTGATCTCGTCCTCATCGGCGTCCTTGGACACACCGAGCACGCGATAGAAGTCCTTCTCGAGCCAGTCCTGGCCGCTCACTGCCCCTCACCTCCCCGGTTGACGTGTTGCTGATGCACTGCGTTTTGATCGGTCACTGCGGGCCGGACACCGCCACTCGAGCGGGTCTGATCACCCTCTCCCCGGCCCGGTAACCGGGCTGGAGCACAGTGCTGATGGTGTTCTCGGTGGCCTCGTCGTCCTGTTCGTGCATGAGTGCCTCGTGCACGAGCGGGTCGAACTCCTCACCGACTGCCCCGTATCGTTCCACCTCGTACTTGCTGGCGAGGGTCGATTCCAGTTTCTCCGCGATCGCGGCGAACGGCCCGGTCAACTCCTCGTGCTCCCGTGCGGCGGCGATGTCGTCGAGCACCGGGATGAGCGCCTCCACCACGTCGATCACGCCCTCACCTCGGGCGGTTTCGACGTCGGCTCGGGAGCGTCGCACGAAGTTGTTGTACCGCTGATCCAGGTTGTACAGGTCAGCCCGAGCCCGTTGGAGTTGGTCGAACATGTCGGCCGCCTCGGCTTTCGCTGCCGCGACCGGATCCTGTTCTTCCTGCTCCCCCGTGGCGGTTGGGGCCGCGCCCGCCTGGGCCGCACCTGCCCCGGCTGCTTCCGCGGCAGGGGATGCTACGTCGTCGGGCCGTTGACCCCCGGAGGGGGCGCCGGTAGCGGCGCCCCCCACGGTTTCCTGTGGCGAGTCCTCGCGGCGCTGGCCGGTCTCGGGGTCGATGCGCCGCTTGTCGCGGATCACCGGCTTACCCTCGAACTCGGATTCGCTCACTTGCTGTCCTCTTCTTCATCCACGATCTCGGCGTCGACAATGTCTTCATCGTCACTACCGGCAGGCTCCTCGCCGCCGGCCGCGCCCGCATCACCCGCGGGGTTGGCGCCCGCCTGCTCCTGGCTGTACAGGGCCTCGCCGATCTTCTGGCTGGCGGCGGACAACTCGTTCTGCGCGGTCTTGACCGCCTCGATGTCCTCACCCTCCAGGGCCTTCTTCAGCGCCTCGACCTTCTCGGTGACCTCCTTGGACACATCTTCGGGGAGTTTCTCCTCGTTGTCCTTCAGGAGGCGCTCGGTGGAGTAGGCCAACTGCTCGGCGCTGTTGCGGGTATCAGCCTCTTCACGACGCTTGGCGTCCTCCGCGGCGTGGGCCTCGGCCTCCTTGACCATCCGGTCGATCTCCTCCTCCGGCAGCGCGGAGCCACCGGTGATGGTCATCGACTGCTCGGTGCCGGTGCCCCGGTCCTTGGCCGAGACGTGCACGATGCCGTTGGCGTCGATGTCGAAGGTGACCTCGATCTGCGGCACGCCGCGCGGGGCCGGTGCGATACCGGTGAGTTCGAAGGTGCCCAGCGGCTTGTTATCCGCGGTGAACTCACGCTCACCCTGGAACACCTGGATCGCCACCGAGGGCTGGTTGTCCTCCGCGGTGGAGAACACCTCGCTGCGCTTGGTGGGGATGGCGGTGTTGCGCTCGATCAACTTGGTCATCACCCCGCCCTTGGTCTCGATACCCAGGGACAGCGGGGTGACGTCGATCAGCAGCACGTCGGTGCGGTCACCCTTGATGACGCCGGCCTGCAGGGCAGCGCCCACGGCCACGACCTCATCGGGGTTCACGCCCTTGTTCGGCTCCCGGCCGCCGGTGAGCTGCTTGACCACTTCGGTCACCGCGGGCATCCGGGTGGAGCCACCCACGAGCACCACGTGGTCGATCTCGGAGACGTCGATGCCGGCGTCCTTGATCACGTTGTGGAACGGGGTCTTGGTGCGCTCCAGCAGGTCCGAGGTCATGTCCTCGAACTGCGCGCGGGTCAGCCGCTCGTCCAGGTGGATCGGGCCGCTCTCACTCATCGACAGGTACTGCAGGGAGATGTTGGTGGAGGTGGCGCTGGACAGTTCCTTCTTGGCCTGCTCCGCCGCTTCCCGCAGCCGCTGCAGCGCGATCTTGTCCTTGGACAGGTCCACGCCGGTGCTGTTCTTCACCTGGCTGACCAGCCAGTCCACGATCCGCTGGTCCCAGTCGTCACCACCGAGGCGGTTGTCACCGTTGGTGGCACGCACCTGGATGGTGGAGAAGTCGTCTTCATCCTTGCCGACCTCCAGCAGCGAAACGTCGAACGTTCCGCCGCCCAGGTCGAACACCAGGATGAGTTCGTCCTCCTTGCCCTTCTCCAGGCCGTAGGCCAGGGCCGCGGCGGTGGGCTCGTTGACGATCCGCAGCACGTTCAGTCCGGCGATCTGCCCGGCGTCCTTGGTGGCCTGCCGCTCGGCGTCGTTGAAGTACGCCGGCACGGTGACCACCGCGTCGGTCACGGGCTCACCGAGGTACTCCTCGGCGTCCTTCTTCAACTTGCCCAGCACCCGGGCGGAGATCTCCTGGGCGGTGTAGGTCTTGTCATCGATGTCGATGGACCAGTCGGTGCCCATGCTGCGCTTGACCGAACTGACCGTGCGGTCCACGTTCGTGACCGCCTGACGCTTGGCGATCTCCCCGACCAGGACTTCCCCGGTCTTGGAGAACGCGACTACCGAGGGGGTGGTCCGCGATCCCTCGGCGTTGGCGATAACCGTGGGTTCGCCACCTTCCAGTACGGACACCACGGAGTTGGTGGTGCCCAGGTCGATTCCGACCGCTCGTGCCATAGTTGTCCGCTCCTTCCCGGCCCGTGGCCGGCGCTAGTTCCCAGACCTGAGTCTCTCAGGCTTAACCTTGAGGGGTTGAGTCGTTCGCACTCAGGTTCGCGCCG
>DATGSR010000278.1:0-8813 GCA_035302405.1 Beutenbergiaceae bacterium | reverse complement strand
GAGAACTTCGGCGAGACCATCGAGACCAACGACATCGTGCTCGTGGACTTCTGGGCCGACTGGTGCGGACCGTGCAAACAGTTCGCCCCGATCTACGACAAGGTCTCCGAGGCAAATCCCGAGATCACTTTCGCCAAGGTGGACACCGAGGCGGAGCAGACCCTGGCCGCCCAGGCCCAGATCACGTCCATCCCGACCCTGATGGCCTTCCGCGAAGGCATCCTGGTGTTCAACCAGGCCGGCGCGCTGCCAGAGCAGGCGCTCAACCAACTGGTAGACGCCGTCAAGGGGCTCGACATGGAAGAGGTACGCGCCAAGGTAGCCGAGCACGAGGCCGGGCACAGCCAGAACTAATCCAGACCGATCGACGGGCGTGGTGCCGCCCACTGCTGGGCGGCACACCCCCCGATCACCGCGTTGCCGCAACACGGCCCCGTTGCCGGTTGCGGCCTCGCTTCCGGGTGGACCCCGGTGCACCCGATGGGCGCACCACCATGCAGCCACGTTTCGGGCCGAGATGCTAGGGCCCCGGCCAGGAAGTTACGGATTCGTGATCTTGCGCACAAGCTTGGGCGCCGACACGCACCCGCCACCGTTACCTTCAAGCCACTCCGCCATGCAAGGGCAATCAGCAGGGCGCGGGGTGGGAAAAGGGGCACCAAGCAAAGGAAACCGCGCGCTCGGAATCCGCGGGGACGTCACGTTCGAACAAGACGCGCGAGGACGCTCGTTCAAGCGCAGGCGGTGGGGCTCGTCGCGCGCATCACTTCAGCACGGCTACCGGGCAGGGTGCATGGTGAAGCACGCCGTGGCTGGTGGAACCCAGTAACACCGAGCGCGTCATTGACCGGCCCCGCGAGCCCACCACGAGTAACTGCGCGCTGTCGGCGATGCGCCGCAGTTCTTCGGCGGGGTGTCCACGTGGAGTCCGGGCTTGGATCTTCAGTTCCGGGTACTCCTGGCGGATAGGGGCCAGATCCTCATCCAGCGCCTCCCTGGTCAGGGCGAGGATGTCCTCCACCCAGGCGCCATACACCTCGGCCGGCCCGAACCATGGCGGTTCGGCCACAACCTGTACGGCGATGAGAGGCGCCTTCCGGCTACGGGCCTGAGCGGCTGCAAAGTCCAGGGCTCGCCCGGCCTCCTCGGAGCCGTCCACGCCCACCACGACTGGCCCGGCCGGCGGTGGCAACGATCCTGGGACCACCACCAGGGGCGCCACCGAGCGCAGCGTGAGGCTATGGCTGGTCGAGCCCAACAGCATGCCGGTGAATCCCCCGCGGCCACGGGTGCCGGTGACGAGCAGTTCGGCATCGGCGGACATCTGGCCGAGTTGCTCCACCGGGTGACCAGAACGCAACACGGTCTGGACTTCCAGGTCCGGAAACCGTGCACGCACAGTGTCACGGGCTTGCTCCAGCAACCCCTGGGCGTGCTGTTCTTGTGCGGTGTGCACGCTCTCGATGCCGGGCCGCATCTCGGCCCATTGTTCGAACACGCTCACGATCCGCAACGGCCGTCCCACTCGCTGCGCTTCGTTAGCAGCCCAGGTCACAGCGTTGGCTGCGTGCGTGGAGCCATCGGTTCCCACCACAATGTAGTTCTGCGCCGTCATCGTCCCTCCTCGTCGCACTTCGCAACCATTGCACCATCGCGGTGAGCGGATTCACTGAGCCGAAGGTCCTACGGGGAATTGCTGGCGCGGTTTCACTGCACCAGAGAGGCGAGCACCGCCACGTGACTGATGTCCACATCCTTGCTCGCGGTCACCACCATGACCTGCTCGCTCTGTACCAAGTCCCTCAGCGCCGCGAGCGCCTCGGCGCCCTCACCGCTCTGGAGTTCGGCACGATATCGATCGGCGAAGTCATCGAACCGGCCCGGCTGGTGTGCATACCACTGGCGAAGTTCCGTGCTCGGCGCCAGTTGCGGCCACCACTGCCCGACGCGGGGATCGTTCTTCCGCAAGCCGCGCGGCCACAACCGGTCAGCAAGAATGCGCCGGTACCCGGGTTCGAGTTGGTCGTAGACCCTACCGATCCTCATCAACGCTCACTCCTGCGCCCCGCGGCAGCGCTCGCGGAGTTCCGTCACGCTCAGGTCCGGGGCCGTGAACCCGAACACCCGCTCAGCAACGTCCAGGTCCATCGGAACTTGCCTGCCCACGAAATCCCTTCGGCGCGGCACATCCGGGAGGTAGGTATCCAGCAGTTCAGCGGTGTCCTGCGGCATGCAGGTGGTCGGGGCGGCGACGTAGGCCACGTGCACCCCGTGTTCGCGGGGCTGGAGGGCATCGACTGCGGCCCGAGCGGCGTCTTCCGTAGTCAGATAGCCCCATAAGTCCGGTGTGCCCTCGGCAGGGTCATCCCACTGGGCGGCGAACGCCTCGGGGAGCCGGTCCCCAAAGCCCCCGGTCAACGGATACCGCAATGCCACCACGTCCATACCGTGCCTGCGGTGTGCGGCTCGCGCGGTCTCCTCATCCAGCCATTTCGACAGGGAATAGGGATCAGCGGCCTGGGTGGGTGCGAGATGATCCACCGGAACGTACGGCGGAGTCACGTCGCGGGGATGGAACCGTACGCCGAGGGCATTGATGCTGGAGGCGATCACCACTCGCTCGATACCGGCCCTCGCCGCCTCCTCGAGCACCACGTACGTCCCGGTGACATTGCCTGAGAAGACCACATGATCGTCGTCCACATCGGGGGTGGGCGCGGCCGCCAGATGGATCACCGCATCGGCGCCTTCCAGCGCATTTGCTACGACCTGAGGGTCTCCGGCCGAACCCACCACGGCGCGATCGGTGCGCAGACCGTCGTGTTCCCGGCGGTTCAACGATGTGGACCCGATTCCCCGGCTGCGCAGTTCGGCCAATACACCCGTGCCGATCAGACCGGAGGATCCGGTGACCAGGACATGTTCGGGCGCGGAATACAAGTGGGCCATCGCGCTCTCCCCTCACGCTCACCGTCCTGCCCAGCCTCGCACCGCAGACGGAGGAGGGCACGCTGGGAGCATCTCTGTCTCGCGTACTCCGTCGGCGCCGCGGCGAGCCGGTGGCGACAGGTCAGGTAGGCGGGTGCGAACGGTCGGCCACCTCATGCGGGTGCACGATGGTGGTCAGCAGCACCACCGCATCCTCCAGTGCGGTCAGGTCATGGCGAACCTGGGGAATCACCACATGCTGCCCGCTGTGGCCCACCCACACCCGGCGGTCGGAGAAGTGGAGGCGGACGTGGCCGGTGAGCACCTGGAGCGTTGCCTCCTCGGGACTGTCGTGTTCGCCGAGGTGCTGGCCGCTGGCCATGGCGATGAGGGTTTGCCGCAAGGTGTGGTCCCGGCCTCCGTGGATCGTCCGGGCCGCGCGGCCGGCACGGCTCTGCCGCGCTTCGGTGAGCAACTGTGCACCGAGGTCACTCAACGACACCGTCTGCATGATCCCTCCCAGGCTCCATCATGCACCGCCGAGGCAAGGGGCGGTGCTGAACAGCCACAGTGGCGAGGAACCAGGACTGCGCAGTTCGGCCCCTGGCCGAGGCATCACTGCGTGGCGCCGCGGTGCCTCAATGGCCGAGGAGCACCATGCCGGCCGCCAGCAGCGCCGCCACCTTGAGCACCTCGGCTGCGATGTAGACGTAGTGGGCTCGGGAACGCGGCACGTCGGCCCCGGCCAGCACCGCGTCGCTTCGTGCGGACAAGCGCGGGCGGATCCCCACCAACTGCACCACCAGGATGAGGATGGCGATCACGGGGACGACGGCGGCACCGACGGCGATATTGCTCAGCAGCAGGGCCACGGACAGAAGCACCGCTAGGACCACTTCCGCGATGTTCAGCCCCCGGAACACCAGGCGGCCGATCCCCAAACCGATGCGCAAAGTCACCTCGGGCGCCCGGAACTTCAGCGGCGCCTCGATGAAGGAGATCGCCAGCACCATGCCCAGCCAAACGAACGTGGCTGCGGTTGCCAGTGGGATCATCGCGCGGAGGTGCCCAGATGGGCCACGCACAGATCAGGCTCACTGAAGGGGGTCAGGTCCCGCACCTCGGTATCGCTTCGGCGAGCCTGCATCACCCCTTGCATCAGGCCCAGGTGGATGGCGCAGATCGTGCCCGGGAATTCCTCCACCAGGTCCAGGAACGGGCAGTGTCGCAGCCCTACGGCGCCCGGGTGGCCCGGCGGATCGGTTTCCGGATCGAAATCCAGTTCTTCCAGGACCGCCACCAGGGGCTCGAGTCCCGTGGCAGGGGTGGCGGCGTGCCCCCCGCCCGCGGCGCCCTCCCCGCCCGCAGTGTGCTCCCCGTCGCCGTCCTCCTGCTCGCCTGCCATCAACGCACCCCATCGTCGCCCCGCCTCGATCGCCCGCTCCCGCGACTTTGGGTCTGCGGCTACATCGGCGGCCAGGATCCGCGCGAGCGTGCGGTACTGAGTAGGACCGGTGGGGTCCATGCCGGGAACGGCCCGGAACCAGGCAGCGGGCCGGCCCGGCCCACTCCGGGCGGCACTCACCTGCTCCACCCGGCCAGTGCGCAGGAGAGCCTCCAGATGGAACCGCACGGTGTTGGGGTGCACACCCAACTGCTCGGCCAATGTCGCGATGTCCATCGGCCCGTCCGCCTGCTTCAATGCGCGCACGACCTGTTCCCGCCGCCCGGGCCTGCGCGCGCCGTCAGGAGCATCGAGCCGACTTCTCCCCCGTGGCGGGTCCGATGCGTCCCTCATCGCTGCCCACTACCCGGCATGGGAGGGTAAGCCGGAAACCAGTGCTGTATCCGCCGCCAACGGCCCCACCAGGGCCGCACCACCGGGACTGCCCAAGGGCGCGTCACGTCCTGCCAGTAGGTCACCGAAGAAGGCCGCGTTGTCTTCCAAGTAAGGCTCGAAGGCTGCGGGTAAGTCATCCTCATAGTAGATCGCCTCCACCGGGCACACCGGTTCACAAGCCCCACAATCAACGCACTCATCTGGCTGAATGTATAGGCTGCGCCCGCCTTCGTAGATGCAATCCACCGGACACTCATCAACACAAGACCGGTCCTTCACATCCACACACGGCTCGGCGATCACGTAGGTCATAGCACATTCTACAATTTCCAATTGTATAAACCTAGGCCCACGAGGTCGCGAAGCCACTACGGGACGTCGCGGCGGCAGTGGCGGTGAGGTGAACCACGGCACTTGGCGAACGAGCCGCCCTCGCGCCAAGGTGGGGGGATGGCAGAAGAGTTGACCCGGATGCTGACCACCGGCGGTTTGGCCCTGCTCGCGGCACTGGTTGTGGGGCTCGGGCTGCCGGCGCTGATCGGCCTGCTCGGCAAGCGCAACCCCTCGGTGAAGTACCTCGTGCGGCGCATCCGGATCCCGTTCCTGGTGCTCTCACTGGTGGTGGCGACCAACGCGTTTGTCGCGGCCTATCGCCCTCGCGGTGAGGGCGCCGAGCGATGGGATCTGGTGGCGCACGTCCTGCAGGTACTGTGGATCGTCAACCTTGCATGGCTTCTGACAGCCATCATTCTGTTCGTCATCGACGGCGCGGTGCACCGAGCGAGCAAACGGATGAGCGTGCGCGACGGGTTGAGGTTGCAGACCCAGATGCACGTCACTCGCCGGGTGGTGCTGGTGGTGGTGGTCATCCTCACCGTGGCTGCGGTGCTGCTGACGTTCGACGGCGTTCGCGCGGTGGGCGCCAGCCTGTTGGCCTCCGCCGGACTCGCCTCGGTGGTGGCCGCGCTGGCCGCGCAGAGCACGCTGGGGAACCTGTTCGCAGGGTTGCAGTTGGCGTTCAGCGACGCGGTCCGGCTCGACGACGTCGTCATCGTCGAGGGGGAATACGGCACCATCGAGGAGATCACGCTCACGTACGTGGTGGTGCGCATCTGGGATGACCGCCGGTTGGTGCTGCCGTGCACCTATTTCACCGCCAACCCGTTCGAGAACTGGACCCGCCGCACCGACCAGGTCACCGGAACGGTGGAGTTCGACCTGGACTGGCGCATCGACTTCGAGGGGCTGCGGGCCGAATTCGATCGGGTGGTCGCCGACTCGGAGTTCTATAACGGCCAGTCGGCCAGCCTCGTGGTCACCGACGCCACCCAGGGCTACGTCCGGGCACGGGCCAGTGTGAGCGCGGACGACGCGGGACAGTTATGGAACCTGCGGGTGCTGGTTCGCGAGTCCTTGGTGGCCTGGTTGCAGGAACACAACCCCGAGGCGTTGCCGCGACATCGCGTGCAAATGGTGCCCGATCCCACCGAACCCGGCGACAGCGCCAGCAACCCCGGCGCACCGAGACAACGGCGGATCGACCGCTCGGAGTAACCGGCACCCGCAGCCGCCAACCGGCTCTAACTGTCGTCAATCGGCCCTGCCTGTCGCGAGCCGGTCTACTCGTCAGCCGGCTCCCCCTGCCATCAGTCCCGCTCTGACTGCCAGCAATCTGCGCTCTTGGCAGTCAGCCCACCGCGCAGCCAACTCGTGCGGCGCCACCTCGTACGCCGTCAACTCGCCGCTGCGGCTACATACCGGATGAGCGCTGGATCGCGGGAGGTGATCCGTTCCACTTCCTCTCCCCCATCGCATCGGCAAAGGGCGATCCGTACCGACGCCTCATTCTGCGCCAGCAGATGCCACTCTCCACCGGCGTCCTCCCATCGCCGCAATGTGGCCAAGTCGGCCGAGTCCTCGTCCGGTACCTGCGTCATCGCCGGTTCCTCCCCATCTCGCCATCAGGACTGCGCCTCACGGGACCGGCGGGGCGAACACCTCGCCGTCCTCGCGCACATGTCCAGAATACGCCCCCGGGCCCCCGCGCGCCGAGGGGCGCCGGCAGCAGTGCCTCGATGAGTGGCCGGAAACCTCTTGCAACAATTCTTTCGCAACACCTCTTGCGCAACGAGCCTTTCGCAAGTACTGTTGCATGTACGCCGCGATTGAGAGGACGAAACGATGCGCACGCCAGACCCCACCCCCATCACTCCCCGCTTCACCCGACGCCAGGCCGCACTGATCCGACAGGTGGCCGAGCGTCGCCGGGAGATCCACGTCGCCCGGACCACCCTGTACAGCCGGTGGATCTGAGATGACCGAACACACCCAGACCCCCAACTCGGCTGCCGGATCGTCGGACCGAACCATGCACACCACGGATCCGGCGGTGATGCGGGCCCTGGCCCACCCGCTGCGGATCGACATCCTGGAGATCATGGACGAGGTCGGTGAGGCCACCGCGAGTGAGATCGCCGAACGCCTGGGGCAGACTGTGGCGAACTGCTCCTTCCACCTGCGCATTCTCGCCGCGGGCGGATTCATCGAGCGGGCCGAACCTCGCGGTCGGGAAAAGCCGTGGCGGGTGTTACACCACTCCAGGGACATGCGCCCGGACCGCGAGGACCCGTTGTCCATTGCCGAGTCGGCAGAGCTCGGCAGCATGTACGTCCAGCGGGAAGCCGCCCGCATGGTCTCGTTCCTGCAGAACTCGTTGTCCTATGCCCATAACAGCGAGTGGATTCCCGCAGTGATGATCAATACCTCCACCTTCTGGGCTACCGCTGAGGAGATGGAGGAACTCGCCGAGGACCTGAGCGCCCTGATGGACCGGTTCGAAGGACGGCGGGACCCGGCCAATCGTCCTGAGGGCGCGCGTAAAGGTCGCATGTTCGCCACCCTCAACCCCGAACTGGACGACTCGCCTCGGGACTCCCGGGACGATTCTGCCGGCGAGGCGGGCACAGCCCCGCGCTGAGCGCCACCGCCCGCCTCATCCCGGTGCCGGACTATCCGCATGCCGCTGCCGGCTCTCTAGGCGCGCGGGTACCCGGCCGGCCGAGGCTCTGACGCGCCACATCCATCGCTTCGACGACGAGGACCCCGCCATGAGCGCCCAGCGCCCGACCGATGCCCCCGACGAGCACACGACCAGCGCAACGACACCGCCGCCACGATCGCGGCTACGCAGTCGCCTTCCGCTGGCGATGCGGCACGCCGCCTTCCGGCGCCTCACGCTTGCCTGGGTCAGCACCAACATCGGGGACAGCGCGCTGTACCTGGTGCTTGCGATCTGGGTGCGGCAGATGACTGGTTCCGACAGCGCCGCCGGCCTGGTTATGGCTGCTTACGGCCTGCCCGCGCTGCTCGCCCCGCTCGCCGGTCACCTGGCGGACCGGGTCTCCCGGCGCCGACTACTCATCGCCACGAACCTGGGCATCGGCGCGGCCATCCTCAGCCTCCTCACCGTGCACGACACCTCGCGCCTGTGGGTGATCTACGTGGTCTCCTTCGCCTACGGCTTGGCGGCCTACCTGATCAGCGCCGCGCAATCGGGGCTCCTACGGGACATGCTCTCCGATGAGGAATTGCCCGGGGCGAACGGGCTGTTCACGACCATCGACCAGGGTTTGCGACTCATCAGCCCGCTGCTGGGTACCGGCCTGTACGTGCTGCTAGGCGCGCACGCCGTGGTCGCGCTGACGGCCGGCTGCTTCGCAGTGACCGCGACTGTGCTCCTAACGATCCGGATGCGGGAAACCCCGGCGCACGCCGAAGAAGAAGCCGGCCTCCTGACCCGTATGGCCGCAGGTTTTCGCTTAATCCTCGGTGAACGGACCCTGCGGCGCCTCACGGCGGTACTCGCCGTCGGGGTGGGCGTCAGCGGATTGGTGAACGTGCTGGTGTTCCCGATTCTGGAGGAGGGGCTCGGCGTGGGATCGGAGGCCCTCGGCGTCGTGGTTTCCATCCAGGGGGTTGGTGCGGTGATCGGCGGGATGGCCAGTGCGACCGTACTGAAGGCCATCGGCGAGCGCCGGCTGATCGG
>DATGSR010000277.1:0-8981 GCA_035302405.1 Beutenbergiaceae bacterium | reverse complement strand
CCAGGTTCGCCCCGGTGTGGAACCGGGAGTCCAGGTCCACGTCGCCGTCCTGACCGTTGCGCAGGTAGGCGTCCATGGTGGCCACGTAGTCCTGCACGCGATCGGGGTCGGCCTGGTCCGCCAGCAGCACCAGGATGCGGGTGAGCTGGGTGGGGATGCCGATCTCCCAGGCGTACCAGTTGCCGTAGTAGCCCGCGGCGGTGTCCGCCAGGAAACGCGCGTGCACCCACTCCAGTTCCTCCAGCACCCAGGCCTGCACCTCGGCGTTGTCCACCAGGTCGGAGTCCACCTGCGGGGTACGGGTGGCCATGGCGACCTCGGCCAGGCGCTGGCAGGTGGCGGACAGGTTCCCCTCGCTGGAGCCCAGGGGCAGGCCGGCGAACACCTCGTCCGGGCCGGCGCCGTCGGCCGCGGACAGGCGGGAGCGGGCCACGTCGTGGATCCGGCGCAGTCGCTGGGCCGCCGCCGGGTGGGTGTTCACCTCCGGGGTGCCGCACAGCATCGCGACCATGTTGGCCAGCACCCGGTCGTGGTCACTCACGGTGTGGGCCCTGGCCTGCAGGGCGGGCCCGAGCGCGGCGATCGCGGCCCCGACCGGGGCCAGGGCGAGCAGGGTGCGACGGGAGAGGTGCGGCACGGTGACCCTTTCGTTCGGCAATGAACACCCGAACGATCCAAGCAGGGCCCGACGGCGTGCGCAAGGATCGCACGGTCCGATGCGGCGGGCGCGGGGCAAAATCAGGTGCCGGCACGGCCTGGGACGGCGTACTGTGCCGGGCACCGGAACTCAGCACGGTGGCTGGTTCCGACGGCACGTGGAGGCAACGATGGAGTGGGAACGAATCCGCAGTTACGCGCTTGGGTTTCCGGAGGTGGCCGAGAGGCCGCATTTCGGGCGACCGGCGTTCCGGGTGCGCGACAGACTCTTCCTCAGTGCCCACCTGGACGAGGAGCCGTCGGTGATCGCCCACGTCTCCCCGCAGGACGCGGCGGCCGCAGTGGCGGAACATCCCGAGCGGTGCGAAGAGGTCTGGCGCACCCACGGCGGACGGCAGATCTTCGTCGGCCTACGCGTCCGGCTGTTCGGTCCGGGCGGGCCGGCGGGCAGCGACCTGCTCACCGACGTGATCGAACGAGCCTGGGTACACCGCGCACCGAAACGCCTCGCAGCCCAGCGGGCCGTCGACTGAGCCCGGCGCACAGATAGCCCTGGCCGGACGTCAGGTCGCCGAGGCGGCGGCGCTCAGGCAGCCGTAGCCACCCCCGCTCAGGCAGCCGTAGCCACCCCCGCTCAGGTCGCCGTCGCCACCAGACCGAGTTCGGTATCGCCCGACAACGCCACGTGGGCCGGCACGATCCGCACCGTGTACCCGAAGGAACCGGATTGCTCCAGGGTGAAGGTCCGGGAGAATCGGTGCCGGCCGTGCTCGTAGGCCTCGGCGTGGTGCAGTTCCGCCGTCTCGAAGTGCTTGAACTGGTCCTGCTCCCCGACTTGCCCGTACACCACCTGCACCTGCACGTCCTCGGGCTGTAGGTCGCCCAGGGAGACGAAGGCGTGCGCGGTGACCCGCTGCCCCACCTGGGCCGCCTCACCGACTCCCTCTGATTCCACGTGGTCCACTCGGACCGCGTGCCAGTCGTCCCGCAATCGCTGCTTCCACTGCGCGAACTCCTGGGCTCCGGTGTGGCCGGCGCCGTCCATGCGGCGGAACGCCGCCGCAACCGGGGTGTACAACTCGGTGACGTACTCCTGCAGCATCCGGGTGGCCTGCACCTTCGGTCCGAGGGTGGCCAGTGTGTGGCGCACCATCTCCAGCCAGCGTTCGGGCACTCCGTCGGTGCGGTCGTAGTAGCGCGGCACCACGGTGTTCTCCAGTAGGTCGTACAGCGCCGCGGCCTCCAGGTCATCGCGATGGTCCGGGTCCTCCACCCCGTCGGCGGTTGGGATCGCCCAGCCGTTGCGGCCGTCGTACATCTCATCCCACCACCCGTCCAGAATGGACAGGTTCAACGACCCGTTCAACGCCGCCTTCATCCCTGAGGTACCGCACGCCTCCAACGGCCGTAGCGGGTTGTTCAACCACACGTCGGTGCCCGGGTAGAGGGTTTGGGCCATCTCGATGTCGTAGTTCGGCAGGAAAATGATCCGGTGGCGCACATCGGGGTGGTCGGCGAACTGCACCAGTTGCTGGATCAGGCTCACTCCCTGCTCATCAGCCGGATGCGACTTGCCGGCCACCACCATCTGCACCGGGCGTTGCGGGTCGGTGAGCAGCGCGCGGAACCGGTCCGGGTCCCGCAGCATCAGCGTCAGCCGCTTGTAGGTCGGCACCCGGCGAGCGAAGCCGATGGTGAGCACATCCGGGTCGAGCACGTCGCTCACCCAGCCCAGTTCCGCCGGGGAGGCCCCACGCTCCAACCATGCCGCGCGGACCCGCTCGCGGGCGTCGGCCACCAGGCGTTCACGCAACTGGCGGCGCAGCGACCACAGCGCGGCGTTGTCGATCTTGTCGGTCAGCCACCCGGACCCGTCGGCGACCTCCTCGGCGCTGAATCGTTCGGCCTGTGCGGCGGCGAACATCGGATCGATCCAGGTGGGGCCGTGCACCCCGTTGGTGATCGAGGTGATCGGCACCTCACGCTCATCGAAGCCGGGCCACAGCGCGGCGAACATCCCGCGGGAGACCCGGCCGTGCAATTTCGACACCCCGTTGGCGTGCTTGGCCATCCGCAGGCCCATCACAGCCATGTTGAACACCGTGGGGTCCCCGCCCTCGTAGTTCTCCCGCCCCAGGGCGAGCACGTCCTGCACGTCAATGCCCTCGATGGCATTCCCGCCGCCGAAGTAGGTGGCAATCAGGTCCGCGCCGAACCGGTCGATCCCGGCCGGGACCGGGGTGTGGGTGGTGAACAGGGTGCCGGCGCGCACCGCCTCCACCGCGGCCGCCCAGGGCAGCCCCTCCCCCTGGACGAGTTCACGCACCCGTTCGATGCCCAGGAAGCCGGCGTGCCCCTCGTTGCAGTGGTACACCTCCGGTTCGGGCACGCCGCTGAGCCGGGTGTAGACCCGCAGCGCCTTCACCCCGCCCATCCCGAGCAGCAGTTCCTGCTGCAGTCGGTGCTCGCTGGTCCCGCCGTACAGCCGGTCGGTGACGCCGCGGGCGCCCTCGTCGTTGTCCTGGATATTGGAGTCCAGGAGCAGCAGCGGCACCCGCCCGATGTCCGCCTGCCAGATCTGGGCGTGCAACTCCCGCCCGCCCGGTAGCGGCAGGCTCACCCGGGCCGGGGCGCCGTCGTCCTCACGCAGTAGCGTCAGCGGCAGGTTGTCCGGGTCCAGCACCGGGTAGGTCTCATGCTGCCAACCGTCCCGGGTGAGGGACTGGCGGAAGTAGCCCGAGCCGTACAGCAGCCCGACGCCGACGATCGGCACCCCGAGGTCGGATGCGCTCTTCAAGTGGTCGCCAGCCAGGATGCCCAGGCCGCCGGAGTACTGCGGCAGGGCACCGGTGATCCCGAACTCGGCGGAGAAGTACGCCACCGCCGCCGGCAGCGCGTCCTCACCGGCGCGGGCCCGGCGCTCGGCCTCGGCCTGATACCAGCGGGGCTGGTCCAGGTAGTCACGCAGTTGCGCGGACTGATCGCGCACCCGGCGCACGAACTGCTCGTCCGCGGCCAGTTCGGCCAGTCGCTCCACCGGGGTGGCGCCCAGCATCCGCATCGGATCGCGGCCCACTTGGCGCCACCGTGGCGGGTCGATGCTCTCGAACAGCGCCCTGGTGGGTTCGTGCCAGGACCAGCGCAGGTTGCGGGCCAACTCATCGAGGTCCTCGATGGCATCGGGCAGCACGTGACGGACGGTGAATCGGCGGATCGCTCTCACGATCGCGAGCATAAGTCACCACCGCCCCGGATACGAACGGGCCCGGGCGGCACGAGTTCCCCAGCACCGCTCCCACGCGGCACCGCCGGGCGCTACCAGTCCCCTAGCGTCCCCCGCGCGCGGCGCGGCCGGGCGATACCGGTCCCCTAGCGTCCCTCCCGCGCGGCCCGGCCGGGCGATACCGGTCCCCAAGCGCTCTTCTCCGCAGCCTTCGAGCAGTACCGATTCCCGACTCGACCTGCCTTCCCCCGGGCCTTCTCGGTAGGTTCGGAACTGTGACTACTCCCAAGCCCGCTCCCCCGGTTCCGCTCGGCCGGATCCCGGTGCTGAACGTCGAGCCCACCGTCCAGGGCGGACGGTGGGCGGCGAAAGCGACCGCAGGTGAGGCGGTGCCCATCCGCGCCACCGTGTTCCGGGAGGGCCACGACGCGGTCGCCGCCACCGCAGTGCTGATCGCCCCGGACGGCACCGAACACACCCGCGCCCCCATGGTGGACGTCTCCCCCGGCAACGACCTATTCGAAGCGACCGTCGTACCTGACTCCCCGGGCCGGTGGACGTTCCGGGTGGAGGGTTGGTCGGACCCGTACGGCACCTGGCATCACGACGCCACCATCAAGGTGCACGCCGGGGTGGATGTGGACCTGATGCTCGAGGAGGGCGCCCGGGTGCTCGAACGAGCCGTGACCCAGGTGCGCCGGGACCACGAAACCCGCCAGGTGCTGCTGGATGCCATCACCGCGCTGCGCGACACCACCCGCCCGGCCGAAGCGCGCCTGGCCGCCGGCGCCTCCCCCGAGGTGCGCCAGTTGCTCACCGAGGCGCCGCTGCGGGACTTCGTTTCGCCGTCGGCCACCTACACCCTGGCCGTGGACCGACGGCTGGCGCTGTACGGGTCCTGGTACGAGTTCTTCCCGCGCTCCGAGGGCGCGGTGCGCGACCCCGAAACCGGACAGTGGACCTCCGGCACCCTGCGCACCGCGGCGCAGCGGCTGCCCGCGATCGCCGAGATGGGCTTCGACGTCGTATACCTCACCCCGATCCACCCGATCGGTACCACCAACCGCAAGGGACGCAACAACACCCTGACCGTCGAGCCGGGCGACCCGGGCTCGCCGTACGCGATCGGTTCACCCGACGGCGGCCACGATGCGATCCACCCCGAACTGGGCACTTTCGAGGACTTCGACGCGTTCGTGGCCCGGGCACGCAAGTTGGGCCTGGAGGTGGCCCTCGACCTGGCGTTGCAGGCCTCTCCGGACCACCCGTGGGTGCACGAGCATCCGGAGTGGTTCACCACCCGGGCGGACGGGTCGATCGCCTACGCGGAGAACCCGCCGAAGAAGTACCAGGACATCTACCCGCTGAACTTCGACAACGACTACCCCGGCATCTACGCCGCGGTGCGCGATGTGTTGCAGACGTGGATCGACCACGGGGTGACCGCCTTCCGGGTGGACAACCCGCACACCAAACCGGTGCGGTTCTGGGAGGAGATGCTGGCCGACGTCGGTGCTCGCCATCCGGAGGTGATCTTCCTGTCCGAGGCGTTCACCAAGCCGGCGATGATGCACGCACTGGGCATGGTCGGGTTCCAGCAGTCCTACACCTACTTCACCTGGCGGCACAGCAAGGAGGAGTTGGCCGAGTACTTCACCGAGGTATCCCACGAGTCGGCCCACGTGATGCGGCCCAGTTTCTGGCCCACCACCCACGACATCCTCACCCCCTACATGCAGCAGGGTGGGGAGGCGGCGTTCGCGATCCGGGCGGTGCTGGCCGCAACCGGGTCGCCCACATGGGGCATCTACTCCGGGTATGAACTGGTGGAGAACGTGGCCCGGCCCGGAGCCGAGGAACAGATCGACAACGAGAAGTACGAGTTCAAACCCCGGGACTGGCAGGCGGCCCGCACCGAGTACGGCATCACCGACCTGATCACCCGACTGAACGCGATCCGCCGTCGTCATCCGGCGTTGCAGCAGTTGCGCAACCTCACGGTGCATCCGACCACCGACGACGCCACGTTCTGCTTCTCCAAGCGCTTGCGCGCCGAGCACTCCCCCACCGGGGCCGGGGACGTGGTGATCGTGGTGGTCAACGTGGATCCCTACACCTCCCGCAGCGCGCACCTGGAACTGGACATGGCCGCGCTGGGGCTTCCGGCAGATGCCACGTTCACCGCCCATGACGAACTGACCGGGGAGACCTACGCCTGGGACGCCCACCCCTATGTGCACCTGAGCCCGTTCGGACGGTGCGCCCACATCATCGAGGTCCGAACGGTATGACACGACCCGCACGCACCTTCACCCTTCCCGCTCAGCCGCGCCCGGGACTGGACGACGACCCGCAGTGGTACCAGAAAGCGGTGTTCTACCAGGTGCTGCTGCGGGCCTATTCGGACTCCGACGCCTCCGGCAGCGGTGACCTGCGGGGGTTGATGGAGAACCTGGACTACCTGGCCTGGCTGGGCATCGACTGCCTGTGGATCCCGCCGTTCTACCCCTCCCCGTTGCGCGACGGCGGGTACGACGTATCCGACTACACCGCGGTGGCCGGGGAGTACGGCACGATCGAGGAGTTCACCGAACTGGTGCAGGTGGCCCACTCCTACGGCATCCGGGTGATCATCGACCTGGTGATGAACCACACCTCCGACGCCCACCCGTGGTTCCAGTCCTCCCGATCCAACCCCGACGGGCCGTACGGGGACTTCTACGTCTGGTCCGACGACGACAGCGGCTATCCCGATGCCCGCATCATCTTCGTGGACACCGAGACCTCCAACTGGACGTTCGATGCGGTCCGCCGCCAGTACTTCTGGCACCGGTTCTTCTCCCACCAACCGGACTTGAACTTCGAGAATCCCAAGGTGCGCGAGGCGATGTTGGATGTGGCCCGGTTCTGGTTGCGCACCGGGGTGGACGGGTTCCGCCTGGACGCGGTGCCCTACCTGTTCGAGGAGGAGGGGACCAACGGGGAGAACCTGCCGCAGACCCACGGTTTCCTCGCCGAGGTGCGGGCGATGGTCGATGCGGAGTTCCCGGGCCGGATCCTGCTCGCCGAGGCCAACCAGTGGCCCCACGATGTGGTGGAGTATTTCGGCACCGCGGAGGAGCCGGAGTGCCACATGTGTTTCCACTTCCCGGTGATGCCGCGCATCTTCTACGCCCTGCGGGAGCAGAACGCCACCGCGATCCAGGAGATCCTGGCCGACACCCCGCAGATCCCACCGGGGGCCCAATGGGGCACGTTCCTTCGCAACCACGACGAGCTCACGCTGGAGATGGTCTCCACCGAGGAGCGCGCGGCGATGTACGGCTGGTATGCCGAGGACCCGCGGATGCGCGCGAACGTGGGGATCCGCCGCCGGCTCGCGCCGCTGCTGGAGAACTCCCGCGCGGAGATCGAGCTGGCCCACGCCCTGCTGCTGTCCCTGCCGGGTAGCCCGTGCCTGTACTACGGCGATGAGATCGGGATGGGCGACAACATCTGGTTGCCGGACCGGGACTCGGTGCGCACCCCGATGCAGTGGAACCCGGATCGTAACGCGGGCTTCTCTCGTGCCGATCCGGGCAAGTTGTACCTGCCCACCATCCAGTCGTTGACCAACCACTACGCCGCCGCGAATGTGGAGGCGCAACTGGCGATCCCCACCTCGCTGCTGCACTGGGTGCGCGGGATCCTGGAGGTGCGCCGGGCCCACCCGGTGTTCGGCAACGGGGACTACATCCCGCTGGAGTCGGACAACGACGCGGTGCTGGCGTTCCTGCGCCGCAACGACGAGGAAACGATGCTGTGCGTGCTGAACATGGCCAACACCCCGCGGGCCGCCACCATCTCCCTCCCCGGGCTCGCGGGTAAGGAACTGGTCGACATCTTCAGCGGCACCGGCTTCCCGGCGATCGCTCCGGTCACCGTGTCCGCGGTGGGGGCCGACGGCGACGGTGCTGCAGGTGCTCAGGCGCACCCGGAGGTAGCCGCATCGGCTGCCGGCGATGATGGCGCTGCGGAGGCGGTACCGGCGGGTGCCGCAGCGGGGTCGGACGGCGAGGCGTCCGCGAGTCGAGAGCCGGTGGGTGCCGGGGTCGCCGGAGGCACGGCCGGCGCCGCGGGCCCGGGTGGCTCAGGTGGCGCCGGGGGCGCCGGGGGCGCCGGGGGCGCCGCGCTTCAGCGGGACGCCGCAGGTGCACGGGGCGCAGGTGGCACAGGCGGCACAACTGGCACAGGCGGCACAGTTGACACAGGTGGCACAGCCCAGGCCGGGGGTTCGCAGGCACCGGCCCCCAGCGAATCGGCGGTACGGCACCACACCCCCGACTACGCCCGCACCGACGGTGACCATTGGCGGGAGACGACCCCGGCGGAGCCTTCGTGGCCGGCGGAACCTGCCGGGCCGGAGGGCCGCCTCACGCTGACGTTGGGCAGCCGGGACTTCTTCTGGTTGCAGGTCCAGGAGGAACGATGAGGCTGATCCTGCGATGACCCGATCCACATCCGAGGCTGGTGAATCGCGGCCCACGCTCACGCCGCCGTTCGCCGACTTCCTACCGCCGTGGCTCGCCCGGCAACGTTGGTACGCCGGGAAGGGGCACACACCAGCCCTGACCCGAGTGGGCGGGCTGCGCTGGCAGGACTCTCAAGGCGAGGTCGGGATCGAGACGCACCTGGTGCTGGACTCCGCCGGTGACGAGCCGGTGCTGTACCACGTACCCCTCACCTTCCGGAGCGCCCCGTTACCGGAGCACGTGGCCGGCCGCCGGGCCCTGGTGGCCACCGCCGACCACTCCGAGTTGGGTAAGCGCTGGATCTACGATGCCTGCTTCGACCCGGCGTACGTCCAGGTGCTCCTCGATGCGCTCACTGGCCACGGTCCGGTGCCGGAGTTGGTCCGCCGCGATGGCGGCGGGCATCGCGCCCCGGTTCAGACCGCGAGCGACGGACAGGGCCGCATGCCGGTGCGGGCCGAACCGGCCGCAGGCGCCCGTCCGCTGCGGGTGCACACCAGCCGGGTGTTGCGCGGGGAGCAGTCGAACACCTCGATCATCGTTAACGCCCCGAGCGAGGACTCCGCCGACGGGCCGCACGGCGCCGAGCA
>DATGSR010000276.1:0-11555 GCA_035302405.1 Beutenbergiaceae bacterium | reverse complement strand
TCCGGAGGCGAAGGAGTCTCCGCCGCCCACTCGATCCATGATCTCCAGGTTCTTGCGGTGAGTGGCCTCGGCGAAGCCCTCATCGGCAGACCACGCGATCGCGCCCCAGTCGTTGTCCGAGGCGGTGTGCACGGTGCGCAGGGTATTGCCGATCACCTTGAAGTTCGGGTAGGCCTTGGACGCGGTGGCAATCATCTTCTTGAAGTTCTCGATCTCCAGGCCGGTGAGGTTCTCATCGACGCCCTCGACCTCGAACCCGAGGGAAGCGGTGAAGTCCTCCTCGTTGCCGATCATCACATCGATGTGCGGAGCGATCCGGGAGTTGACCTCCCGCGCCTTATCCACCCCGCCGATCGACTTCCACAGGCTCGGCCGGTAGTTCAGGTCGTAGGAGACGATCGTGCCGTGCTTCTTCGCCGCCGTGACGGCCTCCACCACCACTTCAGCGGTGGTCTCGCTCAGCGCGGCGAAGATGCCGCCGGTGTGCAGCCAGCGCACGCCCAGGTCGCCGAAAATGTGGTCCCAGTCGATGTCGCCCGGTGCCAGTTGGCTCGCGGCGGTGTTACCGCGGTCGGAGACCCCAACGGCCCCGCGCACTCCGAAGCCGCGTTCGGTGAAGTTCAACCCGTTGCGGGCCTGCCGGCCCAGGCCGTCGAAGGACTGCCACTTGATGAAGGAGGTATCCACCCCGCCGGTGAGGATGAAGTCCTCCACCAGCCGGCCCACCTCGTTGTCCACCAGGGCAGTGGCCACCGCCGCGCGCAGACCGAAGGCGCGCCGTAGTCCGCGGGCCACGTTGTACTCCCCGCCGCCCTCCCACACCCGGAACTCGCGAGTGGTGCGGATGCGCCCTTCGCCGGGGTCCAGCCGTAGCATCACCTCGCCCAGGGAGAGGATGTCGTAACGGGTCTCTTCGGCGGGACGGATGTTCAGTGGCATACGGATCGCACGCTCCTTGTCGATGGGGATGGATTGGTAGTGGTTGGCTGACCTAAGCCGGCGGGTTGGCGGCCAGTTCGACGGCCTGGGCGGTAAGGGATGTGATCTCGTCGAAAGCGCCGGCGGCCACCTTGTCCCGCGGCACCATCCAGGAACCCCCGACGGCGTGCACACTTGGCAGGGCCAGGTACTCGGCGAGGTTGGTCGGACCGATGCCGCCCGTCGGCACGAAGCGCACGTCGGTGAACGGCGCGGACAGCGCCTTGATCGCCTTGGCCCCTCCGGAGGTTTCCGCCGGGAAGTACTTGACCGTGGTCAGTCCGGCGCCCAGTGCGGCCTGGATCTCGGTGGCGGTGACCGCACCGGGTAAGGGTAGGACGCCTCGTGCTTGTGCCCGCTCCACAACGGGGGCGTGGAAACCGGGGGAGACGATGTACTGCGCGCCGGCGTCCACGGCCGCGTCCACCTGTTCGGGGGTGAGGACAGTGCCGGCGCCCACCAGCACGTCGCCCCGCTCGGCGATGGCTTCGATCGCGGCGAGAGCCGCCTCGGTGCGGAAGGTGACCTCGGCTACCGGTAGGCCGCCGGCGACCAGGGCCTGGGCCAGCGATGCGGCGTCCCCGGCATCGTCGAGCACCACCACGGGCACCAACCGAGCGGCTCCCAGTTGGTCAAGAAGGTCAGAGGACATCGGCATCTCCGGTATTTCCACGTTCGCAAACGTTTACATCAGTGGTTGACTCGGCACGCTAGCACGGGAAGGATGTGGGAACAAGAACACTTGTAAGCGTTTACGACCCTGGCGTGCGGCTACGACCCGGGCATCGATTACGACCCCGGCGTGCGGCTGCGAGGATTCGCAACGGCGCTTGAACGAATGGCGACCAGGCCTGGGCATAAGTACAGGCGTGGGCATAAGTGCAGGTGTGGGTCTAAGTGCAGGCGTGGGGATAGGTACAAGGCTGGGATCGGTGACCGAGTGCGGATTCGAGAAGGGAGGGGCGGTTGGCGACGATCCATGACGTGGCACGCGCCGCGGGAGTGTCGACTGCGACCGTCTCCCGGGCACTGGCCGGCTCGGCCGCAGTGGCTACCTCCACTCGGGAGCGGGTGCAACGCACCGCGCACGCGCTGGGGTACGTGCCCAACAGCGCCGCGCGCCAACTGGTCACCGGTCGCGGCCAATCGATCGGACTCGTGCTGCCCGATCTGGAGAACCCGTTCTACGCGGCGGTGGCCAAGGGGGTGCAGCAACGGGTCCGCGCCGCCGGCCTCACCGCTGTGATGGCCGACACCGACGAGGACGTGGAGACCGAGAGGGCAGTGCTGGATCAACTGTCCGCCGGTATTGACCGGCTCATCCTCGCCTCCCCACGGGTGCCCGATGCGGACCTGGAAGCCTTGGGCGTCAAGACCCGGACCGTTCTGATCAACCGGCAACTGCAGGTGGCAACGGACCGGATTGTCAGCGTGGTTCCGGACAATGCCGGCGGTATCGCACAGGCACTGCGACACCTGTACAACCTGGGCCACCGCTACGTCGGTTACGCCGGCGGGCCGGCCACTTCGTGGTCCGATGCCCAGCGCCGGCGGGCTTACCAAACCGCACCCGGGGGATTGGAAGTCGTCGACCTGGGGGCCTACCGCCCCGGGCAGGTCGGCGGTGTGGCAGCCGCGGATGAAGCGATCGCCCGGGGAGTCACGGCGGTGTTGGCATTCAACGATCAATTGGCCATCGGTATCCTGGGCCGGCTGGCTGCCCGGCGGGTCGCCGTCCCCGAACGGATCTCCGTGGTCGGTTTCGATGACGTGCCCGTGGCGCGGTTACTGGCACCGGCGCTGACTACGGTTGCCGTGCCGGCCCAGCTAATCGGGGCACGAGCCGTGGACCTGCTGATGGCCGAGCCCGAGACCGGGAGCGGTTCGGATCCGGATGCCGCGCCCGCCGAACAGGTGGTGATGGACGTCGAACTCCAGGTGCGGGCATCCACCGCGGAACCTGCTGCGGCTAGCCCGGAACCTGCCGCAAGCAGCAATGGTGGCCAGTAGAGTGCGGGTATGACTGAGCAGATCCGCGTGATGATCATCGATGATCACGAAGTGGTCCGGCGCGGTCTGGCACACGTGGTCGACCGTGCTGAGGGAGTGGAGGTCGTCGCCGAGGCCTCCTCTGTTGCTGAAGCCACCCGGCGGTTGGCCCTGGTGCGTCCCGATGTGCTGCTGGTGGACCTGCAACTGCCCGACGGCACCGGCATTGAGATCATCAACGCCGCGTCCCGGCACCTGCCGGAAGCCGGGTGCATCGTGCTGACCAGTTTTGATGATGACGACGCGGTGGCGGCCTCGCTGGCAGCAGGCGCCAAAGCTTTTGTGCTCAAGACTGTGCGCGGAGCAGAGATCGCGGAGGTCATCCGCTCTGTGGCTGCCGGGCGCACTTTGCTTGATGAACGCACGATCACCCGCCGTCGGGCCGACGCCGATGACCCCACCGCAGACCTGACCGTTTCGGAGAAGCGGATCGTGGAACTCATCGGCGACGGCCTGTCCAACCGCGAGATCGCCGAAATCCTCGGTGTCGCGGAAAAGACGGTGAAGAATCACGTCACCGCCATTCTCGGGAAGATGGGCCTGCAACGCCGCACACAGGTGGCGGCCTGGGTGGCGGGACAACGCTCCTCCGCCTGGCGGGCCGGGGAAGAAGCCTCTCGCCCGAGTCGCTGACGCATCAAATCCGGTCGGTCAATGGCAATGCGCGGTGCGCTGTGGCCCCGTAGGTGCGCCGCGCGTCGCGGTGACTACTGGAAAGTCGCGACGCATCAGTGGGTCCGCGGCTGCCAGGATAGGACCTATGACCACACCCCACGGCACTGGCTCCCGTATCGATGAGACCCCGGAGGACTCCGCCCTGCGCGCGCGGATCGCTAACCTCATGCCTCGCGCGATCGAGGACCTGACTGAACTTGTGACGTTCCGCTCCGTGGCCGACCCGTCCGTGGAAAATCCGCAGCAGTGCCGGCTCGCCGCCGAATGGGTTCGCGATGCGTTCAGCGCGGAGGGGCTGCGCGCCGAGATTATGCCCACACCCGACGGGTCGGAGGCGGTCATCGCCCACTACGACGGCCCGCCGGGCGCCCCGCGGGTGTTGCTCTACGCCCACTACGACGTGCAACCCGCGAACCCCGCCGAGTGGACCAGCGACCCCTGGACCCTGACCGAACGCGACGGCCGCTACTACGCTCGTGGCGCGGCCGACTGCAAAGGCTCGGTCATCACCCATTTGACCGCACTTCGGGCCCTGCGCGCTGATGCGAACACCGGCGAGCAGCAGGACGACGAAAGCCAGAATGCCGATGGGCCGAGCCCCGAACTCGCCGGTGGCCAAGATGCCGACGGGCTGTACCCGGTGTCCCTCACGGTGGTGGTCGAGGGGTCGGAGGAACAGGGCACCGGAGGCCTCGAGCAACTGGTTGCCGCGCGCCCGGAACTGTTCGCCGCCGATGTCATCTTGATCCAGGACACCGGCAATGCCGCCGTCGGCGTGCCCACCCTGACCGTGGCGCTGCGCGGCGTGGTCGATGCCGCCGTGAGAGTCAGAGCGTTGGACACCTCGCTGCACTCCGGTGCCTTCGGCGGAGCGGCTCCGGATCCGATCGCCGCGCTGATGACGATCCTGGCCAGTTTGCGCAACGCCGAGGGTGACACCGTGATCGACGGGCTCCCCGCCGACGGACGCTGGCCGGGAGAGCCGTATCCAACAGAACAGTTCGCCGCCGACGCCGGCGTGCTTCCCGGTGTTGAGGTTCTCGGATCGGGCTCGGTTGCCGACCAGATCTGGGCCCGACCGGCCGCCACCGTCCTCGGCATCGAGGCGCCTGCGGTGGAAGGAGCGGTGGCGGCGATCCAGCCGCGGGCATCGGCGCTGGTCAACTTGCGCATCCCGCCGTCGATCCAGGTGGAGCAGGCCGAAGCGGCATTGGTTCAGCACCTGAAGGCCCGCGCCCCGTGGGGCGTGCAGGTGGAGGTGGAGATCACCGGTCGCGGCCGGCCCTTCGCGGCCCGCACCGACACCGAGGCCTTCGAGGACCTCAGCAACGCTCTGGGCCAGTCCTTCGGCCGGCCCACGGTCACGATCGGTCAGGGTGGGGCGATTCCCCTGACCGCCGCCCTGGCCGAAGCCCACCGGGAGGCCTCCATCGTGATGCTCGGCCTGGCCGAGCCTGCCTCTCGGATCCACGCACCGGATGAATCGGTCCACCCCGGCGAGATCGAGCACATCGCGCTCGGTACGGCGTTGTTCATGCGCAGGCTCGGTGCCAAGGCCCGCAATTAGCACTGCGAGCCCAAAACGTCGCCTGACCCAGAGGGCCTGACCAGCGGGCCTGACCAGCGGGCCTGACCCAGGGGGTGGTGCGGCAGGCCTGAAGTCCGACACCCGGGGCCTGAACCCGAGCAGGCCCCGGCTCGGAGCGGTTCGGGCGCCCGGCAGGCCGGGTTCGGAACGGTGCGGGCGCCCGGCGGGCCGGGTTCGGAGCGGTTCGGGCGCCCGGCGGGCCGGGTTCGGAGCGGTGCGGGCGCCCGGCGGGCTCGCTGCCGGGCAGGCTCGGTTCGGAGCGGCTTCGGGCGGGCTCCGCTCGAAGCAGCCCAGGCGCTGGACAGCCGGAATCCGACAAGGCTCAACCCAACTGCGCCGTCCAGGTCAGATGTGCCCCGCCGTCGGTGGCTGCGGCCCAGGTGAAGTGCCCGCCGTGGCGGCGGGCGCGTTGCCCCAGGTTCGCCAGACCGGAGGATCGCGGCGGGTCCGCCGGCAGGCCCACGCCGTCGTCGATGATGTCCACTCGGATCTGGTCGGTGCCCAGACCCACCCGCACGTGCAACAAGGAGGCCCGGGCGTGGCGGGCTGCGTTGGCCAGGCCCTCGCGTACCACGGCCACTACGTCGTCGGCCAGGTCATCATCCACCCGCGCATCCAGTTCGTCGGAGTGCAACGGGGAGCCGGCAGGGATCCGTTCGAGCACCAGCGACGGCGCGAAACCCAGGCCGGTGCGAGCCAGGGACACCTCCCGCTCCAACCGGTCCACCAACCCGGCGCGTTCATCGGGTGACCGCAGCGCGTGCACGATCGCCCGGATTTGGCGTACCGACTCATCGACCCCGGTGAGCGCCTCATCCAGCACGGCCAGGAGTTGTTCCTCCCGGGCTGGAATCTGCTCGCGGGCCTGGGTCAGCTGCAGGCCCGAGGCGAACAACTGCTGGATCGCCAGGTCATGCAGGTCGCGGGAAATCCGCTCACGTTCATCGAGCACCGAGGCCCGATCCTGGGCGTCCCGGGCCTCGGCCAGGTGCAGGGCCAGGGCGGCCTGACGGGCGAAGGATTCAGCCACTTGCAGATCGGTGGTGCTGAACTCCGGTGCCCGCTTGCGGCGCAGCAGGATAATCACGCCCATCACGTTCTCCCGGTCGCCCAGCGGCGCATAGAGCGAAGGTCCGTACCGGCCGAACTGGGGCACCCGGAGCCGGTGGGCCCGCGCGAAGGAGTCCACGATCATGCCTGCGCCGGTGCGGATCACCTGCTGGGCCCGACCGTCCGGCGGCATCACGGTGCCGAGCAAATCACCGTGGGAATCGCCGTCGACGATCTCGATCACCCAGTCCTCGCCCACACCGGGGAGCACCAGCACCGCGGTATCGGCGGCCGCGATCTGCCGGGCCCGCTGGGCGATGACCGTCAGCGCCTCCTCTACGTCGGTGCCTTCCAGCATGGCGGTGGTGATCTCCTGGCCGGCTACCACCCACTGCTCCCGGGAACGGACCGTCTCGTACAGGCTTGTGTTCTGGACGGCGATCGACGCGGCGGCGGCCAGCACCTGCACCTGCCGGGCGTCGTCGTCGTCGAATCCTCCGGGCTTCTCCGCCAGATAGATCCGCCCGAACACCTCATCGCCGATCCGTAACGAGACGCCCAGGAATGTGCGCATCGGCGGATGCTCGGAGGGAAATCCGAGGAAGGCCTCGTGTTGGGTGAGGTCCTCCAGCAGCAGCGCCCCCTCGGCCGGGATCGCGCTCAACACCCCGTATCCGTGCGGTGGGTCGTGGGTGTCGGTGAAGTCCTGAGGCATGCCGGTGTAGAGGAACCGCTCGTTCACTCCCGAGGAGTCCAGCACTCCGATCGCGGCGTATTTCGCCCCGGTCAATTCCGCCGCAGTTTCCACCAACTCCTGCAGAACTTGGTCCAGATCCAGATGAGAGGTCAGGGACAGCACGGCTCGCAGCGTCGGTTCCATCGCCCGCGTTGAATCCATGACTCACAACGTACGCCCAGACACGCCGGGGGAGGCGGCTGAAACGCTGCCGAAAGGCGGGTGGGGGGCGTATCGGACCCGTGGTGGCCACCCCGTCGGAGGCGTTCTGTGCGATACTCGCCTTGGTGCTGCGGTGCGGAACCCATACCCTCCGCAGGACCCGACGACATCGGCATAGGTAGTTGGGGTTCGACCTTCCCGCGCCGCCCATGAGGGCCCGGCGCAGGATGCGGACCGACCACCCGGCACCGGCCCACATGGCACGGATGATGACGTCGCGAGAGCCTCCCGCGAGTGATCGCGAAAGCCCTCGGAACCGACAGACTTTCCCGTTACCGGCGCCGGCCCCGGCCGGCACCACGAATAGCACCTCGTACCAAATATGGGTGGTACGAGGGCCGGAGCACACCTCGTGAGTGATCAACCCACCAACGACGCGACAACAGAATCCACGCCCGCCGCAACGGGTCGGCGCAGACCGCGGCGGGCAACCAGACCGGTGATGACACCGGCCCAGCGCGAAGCAGCCGAGCAGGAAGCATCGGAGCAACGAGCAGCCGAGCAGGCCTCGGCCGAGTCGCCCTCCACGCAGGCGCAGCCGGCCCCGGAGGACGGGGGGAGCGCTGACGCCCCGGCGGAGACCGATGCTGGGGCTGCTGCGGTACCCAGCTCGGACGGCACCGACCCGGCCGAGACGCCGGTGGAGCCGGCCGCCGCGGGTAAGGCGGCCGATGGCGACGACGAAGCAGACGATGACGCCGCGGGCGAGGATGAAGTTGCGGCTGACGACGCGACAAGCGATGACGACGAAACGGACGAACGGGCTGACGACGCAGCGGGCGATGACGACGCAACGGATGAGCCGGCGCTGGACGTCTTCGCTGCGCTGGGCGTCGACCCCAAAAAGACCCCGAGCGAGACGGGCGCCGACAAACCCGCGGTGATCGACCTGGACATCCCCGAACGGGACCGCAAGGACCCCCGCGCCCGCGGAACCCAGCCCGTGCAGCAGGTCCGCGAGGACGAGGCGCCGGAAGATTCCAAACCCGAACGCGGCAGGCGCGGCAAGTCCCGCAGCCGTAGGTCCCCGGTCGGCGAGCACGAGGAGGCACGTCAGGACGGCCCGGGGCAGCAGGGATCCGGCCAGGCTGACCACGAGCGCGGTGACACGGCTGGCCACCAGCGCGATGGCACCGATCGGGCCGATGCGGAGGGGCACGACGGCGAGGACAAAGACCACGATCGCGGGGCCGACGCGGAGCAGGACACCGACAGCCCGCGACTGCCCGCGACGGCGTTGCTCTTCCAGGCTCCCGACCCCACCCGGGCCCGTCGCCCCCGCCGCGCGGCGGCACCCGCTGGACCGCCCGCCGTCGACACGCCTTCCGATGAGCCCGGCGACCGGCAAGCGGAGCGCGATCAACGGGGCGAGACTCGGCCGGATACCGAGGCGGCAGCCGAGGACAGCAGCAGTGACTCTGAAGCGGCGGAGCCTCCCGCAAGCGACGATGGCGAGAGCGGGCAGGGCCCGAAGCGTCGGCGTCGCCGCCGGGGCGGCCGAGGACGCCGTCGTGGGAACGGCAAGCGCAACGACCAGGGCGAGGACTCGGAGGACGCGGCCAAGTCTGACGGCAGCGACCGCGACCGCAACGGGGACCAGCCCGCAAGCAACGCCGACGATGAGGACTCTCGCAAGACATCCTCGAGCGACCGGGGCTCTGAGCAGACCGATAGCGGGGACAACGGCGACAACGGTTCCGGCAGCGGTTCCTCGCGCCGGCGTCGGCGCCGGCGAGGCTCACGGGGGTCGGGCTCGGAGGACGGCGGTCGCGATGAGGTGACCGCGCTGAAGGGTTCCACCCGGCTGGAGGCCAAGCGGCAGCGACGAAGGGACGGCCGGGACTCCCAACGGCGCAGGGCCATCATCACCGAGGCGGAGTTCCTCGCGCGGCGTGAGTCGGTCAAACGGGACATGGTGGTGCGCGAGCGCAACGGCCGCACTCAGGTCGCGGTGCTGGAGGACGAGATCCTCGTGGAGCACTACGTGGCCCGCAAGACCCAGACGTCGATGGTCGGCAATGTGTACCTGGGGCGGGTGCAGAATGTGCTGCCCTCGATGGAAGCGGCGTTCATCGACATCGGCAAGGGCCGCAACGCGGTGCTGTACGCCGGTGAGGTGAACTGGGACGCGGCCGGGTTGGAGGGCCAGCCCCGCCGGATCGAGCAGGCTCTCGCTCCGGGCGACACCGTGCTGGTGCAAGTGACCAAGGATCCGGCCGGACACAAGGGCGCGCGGTTGACCTCCCAGATCACCCTGGCAGGCCGCTACCTGGTGCTGGTGCCCTCCGGGGCGATGACCGGCATCTCGCGCAAGTTGCCCGACACCGAACGCAACCGGTTGAAGAAGTTGCTCAAGGACATCGTCCCGGACGGTCAGGGCGTGATCGTGCGCACCGCCGCCGAGGGCGCCACGGAGGAGGAACTGCGCCGGGACGTGGAGCGACTCACCCGGCAATGGGCGGACATCCAGAAGAAGTCGAACCGCAAGTCCGTCAACGCCCCGACCCTGCTGAAGGGCGAACCGGAACTGGCCGTGCGGGTGGTGCGCGATGTGTTCAACGAGGACTTCAGTTCGCTGACCATCTCCGGTGATGAGGCCTGGAAGACGGTCTCGGAGTACGTCGAGGCGGTGGCCCCGGACCTGCGTGACCGGGTGTACCACTGGACGGACAAGAAGGACCTGTTCGCCGAACTGCGGATCAACGAGCAGATCGCCAAGGCGCTGGACCGCAAAGTCTGGTTGCCCTCCGGCGGCTCGCTGGTGATCGACCGCACCGAGGCGATGACGGTGGTGGACGTCAACACCGGCAAGTTCACCGGCACCGGCGGCACGCTGGAGGAGACGGTCACCCGCAACAACCTCGAGGCCGCCGAGGAGATCGTGCGCCAACTGCGGTTGCGCGACATCGGCGGCATCATCGTGATCGACTTCATCGACATGGTCCTGGAGGCCAACCGCGACCTGGTCCTGCGCCGCCTGGTGGAGTGCCTGGGCCGGGACCGCACCCGCCACCAGGTAGCCGAGGTGACATCGCTCGGCCTGGTGCAGATGACCCGGAAACGGATCGGCCAGGGCTTGTTGGAAGCCTTCAGCGAGAGTTGCGAACACTGCAACGGCCGCGGCTACCACGTGCACACCGAACCGCTGGAGAGCGACGACCGCGGTAAGCGCGGCAATAAGTCGAAGGGCGGCGGACGGGCCGAACCGGAACAGGACGAGGCGCAGCGTGCCCAGGTGCGCGCAGCGTTGGCGAACATCGCCGCGGCGGCGGCCAACGCCCACGCCGAACAGGACGCGAAAGACGCACAGGACGCACAGAAGGCCAAGTCCGATTCGGATGAGGCCGAGGAGAAGTCCGGCGCCGGTGAGGAGGAAACCCGCTCCGAACGTTCGGGCGCCGACGAGGATCGCACCTCCGGCAAGGCGGGTGAGTCTGACGCCGCCCCCGCGGATGCCTCCGGTACTTCCGCCGAGGCCACCAGTAATTCCGCCGAGGTCACCAGTAATTCTGCGACTGCCGCCGGCAGCCTCGACGATGCTTCCAGTAGCGCCGCCGAGCGGGCCGCGGAGAGTGCCGCGCAGAGTGACGGGACCGAGGTGAGGCGCGACGACCGGCAGGACGGTGACTCCGCCGCAGGCGAGCCGGCCGAACCAACCGCATCGGCGACGCCGGCCGCGCAGTCCGATGAGTCACAGGCAGAGCCCGGCCCCGGGGACACGGCACCGGTCGGCACCGCACAGGAGTGACCTGCGCCGGCGGTTCGGGGGCGGGCCGCCAGCGCAATCCCGGCGGGGGAGCGGGGAATGCTGGGCTCGGTACGACCGAGAACGCCGGGGACCCCTGGGGTCGGGAGCGCCGGGAGGCGGCGCAGTATCGCTGAGCGGGAGACCTGGGCGTGCCTGTTGGGCAGAACGTTCTAGGACGTTTCCCTGCCCCCCGCTCCCAGCCACCGGCGCGCCGACCACCGCAGGAGCACCGGGGCGCCGGCACATGCGGCGACCGCTAGGAGGAAGGCAACGTGTGCGACACCTGCGGCGGCGACGGTGGGCATGAGCATGCCCAGCGCCCAACAGGTGAGCCAGATCATCGCCCGGGTGTTCGGACCGCGGGAGCGTCGTAACCGCTCGGCTCCGCGTCCGGCGAACGGGTCCTCATCGAAGGAGCCCGGCTGGGCCCGCTGGTCGACGAGCGCAAGCCCGGCGGCCCGGGCGAACGCCGCCAGCCCGCCCAAGTCACCGCCCGGGGCCCACTCGGC
>DATGSR010000275.1:0-2709 GCA_035302405.1 Beutenbergiaceae bacterium | reverse complement strand
TCCACCTCCTCCCTTCGATCCATGCTCGGGTGGTACTCGAGGGCGGATAAGGAGATCGCCTTCGAGGCATTGGAACGGGTGGGCATCCTGGAGAAGGCCTGGGTACGGGCCTCGCAGTTGTCCGGGGGCCAGCAACAACGGGTCGCGATCGCTCGTGCCCTGGCCCAGCAACCCCAGGTGATGCTCGCCGACGAACCTGTGGCTTCCCTCGATCCGCCCACCGCCAACGCCGTGATGCGGGACCTGCAACGGATCAACCGGGAACTGGGCATCACCACCGTGGTGAACCTGCACTTCCTGGATCTGGCCCGCCGGTACGGGGACCGCATCATCGGCATGCGCGCCGGCAAGGTGGTCTTCGACGGCACCGGTGCCGAAGCCGACGACGCGGTGTTCGAACGCATCTATGGCCGTTCCCTGACCGCCGAGGACGTAGCGGCACCCGGGACCGACGCGGCAGCCGCGGGCGCGGGCGGTGGTACCGACACGACTGACGCCGCCGGAAGCGACGAGACGGTCACGGGTGGCGGCCAGCCCGGCGCGGGGGAGGGGCATGGACTCGATCCGGCCGCCAGCACCTCGCCCGGTTCGGCCCAAGCCGCCGGAGCCGAGAGCGTGGCATCCACCCCGAACGATCCGGCGACCACCCCGTGAGCCACCGCGCCATGAACCACCGCACGCACCCGGCAGGGACCCAAGCATGACCGCGGCGACCCAGACACAGGGCAGCGCCGTCTCCCGCGCCCCCAAGAAACCCGCCCCGAGCGCCTTCACCGTCATTGGCCTGGCCGCGGTGGTGCTCATCACCCTCTGGGCCGGCGGCGGGATCGACTTCACCCTGGCGCCGCTGATCTATGACCTGACCCGCGGGGAAGAAGTGCTGCGCCAGTTCGTGCCGAACTGGTCCTTCCTCACCCGCGACGCCGTCATCACCGCCTCGCTGACCACGCTGTACATGGCGATCATCTCCGCGACGATCGGCTGCGCGGTGGCGATGGTGGTGGCGCTGCTGGCCAGCAAGGTCTCGGCGCCCAACGCGGCGGTCTACCAGGTGGCCAAGGCGGTCATGTCCGCGGTGCGGTCGCTGCCCGATGTGGCCTACGGGTTGCTGTTCGTGGCGTTCGTGGGCACCGGGGCACTGGGCGGGATGGCAGCGCTGATCATGTTCAACATCGGGGTGGCCGCGAAACTCACCGCGGAGAGCATCGATGCGGTCGATCCAGGTCCGATCGAGGCGGTGGAGGCCGCCGGCGGCAACCGGATCCAACGGGCCTTCACCGCGATCATCCCGCAGGTAGCGCCGAACTACTTCTCCTACTGCTTCTACGTGTTCGAACTGAACCTGCGCGCCTCCCTGGTGATCGGCGTCGTCGGTGGTGGTGGGATCGGCCAGACGATCATGACCGAACTGGCTCGGTTCAACTACGCCAACATCTCCGCGGTCATCGTGTTGTTCATCGTGGTGGTCTTCGTTCTGGACCGGGTGTCCCGCGCGATCCGGCAGAGGCTCACATGAGCGCCCACGCCCCCACCACACCGGCGCCCTCGGGAGCGGGGAAGTCCGCCCGGCCGGCCCCGCCGTCCAAGATCCGCAAGACCCTGGGGATGCTCGCCCTGGCCGCTGTGCTGCTGCTGGCCTTCACCCAAGTCGACGCACGCTGGGAGCGTCTGCCGGCGTTCGTCACCGAAGCGCCCGGGTATATCGCGCTGATGACCCAGGGCGTCCTGAGCAACCCCGTCGTGGATCCCAACGCCGACTACTGGCTGGCGGCGATCAACGCGATGATCGAGTCGATCCAGATGGCCTGGATCGGCACCCTGATCGGCGCGGCGATCTCCTTCCCGCTGTCCTTCCTTGCCGCCTCGAACATCGCCCCGGCGCCGGTGGTCTTCGTGACCCGCCAGGTGCTCAACATCATCCGGGCAATCCCGGAACTGATCCTGGCGGTCGCGGTGATGATGCCGATCTTCGGGTTCGGCCCCCTGGCCGGCGCGATCGCGCTGGGCGTGGGGTCGGTGGGAACGCTCGGGAAACTGTCCTCCGAGGCGATCGAAAGCGTCGACACCGGACCGATCGAAGCGGTGAGCGCCTCCGGGGCCGGCAAACTCCAGGTGCTGCGCTGGGCGGTGGTGCCGCAGGTGCTGCCGGAGATCGTCGCGTTCTGGCTCTACCGTTTCGAGATCAACATCCGGGCGGGAGCGATCCTGGGTGCCCTGGGCGCCGGCGGGATCGGTTCGTTGCTCAGCGCCCTGTTCAATGTGCGTGCCTGGGACCGAATCGGCATCACTTTGGTGACGATCATCGTGATCACGATCGTGGTTGATCAGATCTCTGCGCGTGTACGGTCCCGGATCATCTTCGGTGACACCAAGGTCCGCGCCATGGCGCCGGCAGAAGTCCACTGAGCCGGGCTGATGCCCCGGCCCCGACTGTCATGACGCCCAACGCAGGTGTGGCCGGTCCCACGTGCCGGCGATGCCGTCCGCGGTAGCGCGGCACACCCGTGGTGGGGCTAAGATAGACAGGTTGCCTCGGCGAGGGACGCTGGTTGGGCAGACCGCCCGCCGTCAGTCCGTGAATCGACGCGGTGGTCTCGACTTTCGCGTGTCGTCCGCCCGGTGTGCCATCGCCCGAGGTGCGATCACCACCCCACATGCTTTTCGGAGAATCGACGTGTCTGACAACGATAGGTACACCCTGACCGCCAC
>DATGSR010000274.1:0-4422 GCA_035302405.1 Beutenbergiaceae bacterium | reverse complement strand
CCAGGTGTTCATCGCGACATGGTGGTGATATCCACCCGCGGCGGCGAAGAGCGCGCCCGGGTAGGTGTCGACGGTCGTTTCGAAGCCCAATGCGTCGATGTAGAACTTCCGCGCGGTGGGGATGTCGCCGACCTGCAGGTGTACGTGGCCAACCTCGCCGGCGCGGTCGGGGCCGGCAGCAACCGCTGCTTCATCCAGGTGCCTGCGCAAGTACTCGTTCGGGTCCAGGAAGATGGTATCCATCTGGACCTGACCGTTGTCGTACTTCCAGTGTTTGCGGTCGCGGTCCACGTACAGTTCGATCCCGTTACCTTCCGGGTCGGTGAAATAGAAGGCTTCGCTGACCAGGTGGTCACTGGAGCCCACGAACCTGCTGCGGGGGTCCTGGGCCGCTCGATACACCGTGGCGGCCAAACTCTCCTTGTCCTCGAACAAGAACGCGGTGTGGAACAGCCCGGGCTGGCGCGGGTCCACTCCGGGCAGATCCGGCGTGGCGATCAGCCGCACCATCGGAGTATCGCCGCGGCCGAGCACGCGGTGCACGCTATTGCCCTTCGACCGTTCCTTCAGCGGCTCCATCGCGAGCGCTTCGGTGTAGTAGGAGGACATGTTCTCCAGGTCCCCCACGTGCAGAGTGACGGCGTCCATGGCGGTCTCGTCAGCGAGGGTCAGTTCCTTGGCCGCGGACTTTGAGGACGTTTCGACGTCGGCCATCGGGCCTCCTTCGTAGTTGATCTGTCAGCAAGCGGAGCAATCTGGCCGCCCGATATGGTTGAACTTACAACTACCAGTGTAAGACCCGATGGTTGAACATGCAACTACAGGGCTCGGTCGCCTGGCCACAGCGGTTAGCGGCGCACGAGAGGTAGCCGCCCCGTACACCCGATGTGAACGCGCAACCACACGGCATACGCGCCCCAAGCCGGGCCGGTGGCCGCGTCGCTCGCTGCGCCGCCGGCGTGCGACGGGCCGGACATGCCTCATGCCCCGCCGACCCCCTCCGGCCGGCGGGACATGGGCCCGCTCCTCAGACCAGCGACACTTTGCGGTTCCAGGAGCGCACCGTGCGCCACAAGCAGTAGACGCTCAGTAGGAGCAATGCGGGAAGGAATCCGAGCGGCATGATCTCTTCCGCTCCTCCCCCGCCGAGTCGAAGGTCATCGAGGAGCGAGTAGGGCACGAAGCCCAGGCTCCCGTCCTGCATGGCCAAGCCGAACGGCAGGACGAACAGGCCAATCATCCCGGCAAGTTGTGAGGCCACGTACAGAATCACGAATATCAGCACCGGCCCGCCGACGCCCCACCGGTTCAGCGGCATCTCGCTTCCGCGGGAGACGGCGAAGAAATACTGCACGGGCCAGACAAGGTACATCGCCAGGATGAACACGGCGCCGCTGATCAGCAGGCCCGTGGAGGTCACGGCCGTGATCGAGTCCCAGAGCCCGGCCGCAGCCGTGAACGGGTTACGGTCGGCACCTAGGAACGTGGCGAGGCCAACCCAGTAGATCCCTGCCAGCAGTAGACTGACCGCCAACGCGGCGATCGTGACAATCGATGCCCAGATGACTTTGGCGGCGTAGATCTTTCCGCCACGGATCGGCAATGCATGGGTAAAGTAGCCGGTGCGGCTGTAACTGGAACGGTAGTAATCAGCGGTGAGCAGCAATTGCAACACCGGCGCCAGGACACCGAGGGCGACAGCGCCGAACACGATTCCCAGTGGGGCCAATATCGGCCAGCGCGTGGCACTCAGCACGGTGCCGAGCAGCACCAGCAGAGCCAGAAGACCTGCTCCTATGCCCAACATGCCACGGGTTCGGAGCGCCTCGTGCTTGAGTAGCGTGATCATCGGTAGGTCTCCTTGAAGATCTGGTCCAGGCTGGCGGAGTATCGGCTGCGCAAATCATCGGATTGTCCGCTCAACACGACCTTGCCGTGACGCATCATCACCACCGCGTCGAGCACCTGTTCCAAGTCGTGAATGAGGTGGGTGGAGATCAGCAGCAGCGAATCGTCGGCGAGGTTGCGCAGGATGCCATCGAGGATCACGTCGCGCGCCGCGGGGTCCACTCCTGAGATCGGCTCATCCAGGAGGAACACCTTCGCGTTGCGCGACATGGCCAGGGCGATCTGGACCTTCTCGCGCATCCCCTTGGACATCTCCTTCAGCCGCGAGGACTCGTTCAGTCCGAAGAACCCGATGAGGTCACGGGCCTTCTCCTCATCGAAGTCGGCGAAGAAGTCTGCGTACAGTTCCAGGCAGTACCGCACGCGTGCCGCGTCGGGGAGGAAACTGGTGTCCGGTAGGAAGGAGACGAGCGCCTTCGAATCCGGGCCCGGCGCGTATCCGCCGACGCGCACCTCGCCCGTGTAGTCGCTGAGCACACCGGCCAGAATTTTCAGCAGCGTGGTCTTGCCGCAGCCGTTCTCGCCCAGGAGGCCGACTATTTGACCCGGGGGCAGATCCAGATCCAGGTCATCCAGCGCTTTGGTTGCCCCGTAGCGCATGGATAGTCCCCGGGCCTGCAAGATTGCTGATGACGTGGCGGTTCCGGTCATGTCATCACCCGGTCTGTGACTGGTTGAACTGGCGATCGTCATTGGTCTTCCACCTTTCCTCGATGAGGCGCTGCGCCTGCTCGTGGCGCATCTGCAGGCCGCGCACCCGGTCGATGAACTCGTCCGCCGCCTCCCGCGCCAGTTCGGCGCGCAGCGCGTCGATCCGTGCCGTGTCATCGGTCACGAACCTGCCGGAGGTTCGCTCCGAGCGGCACAACCCTTCGCGCTCGAGTTCGGCCAGGGCCCGTTGTGCGGTGTTGGGATTCACCCCTAACTCCACGGCCAGTTCACGCACGCCTGGCACCTTGCTGCCGCTTGGCCAGGAGCCCACCACGATTCGCCGGGAGAACTCTGAGACGAGTTGCACCCAGATCGGGGCGGATGGGTCGAACTGCAACGACACTCCTCATGTATTGCTGTATTAGGTGCTTAATACACTGACACATGAAGAGATCACTCGTCAACGCCGTCCGCACCACCGTCCAGCGGCAGGGGAATGCTGTAGGCGCGCCCGCGCCTACCCCGCGCCGGCACCACGGGTTGCACCACGCTGCTGCGCCCGATGACGCCGGGCAGACGGTTACGCGCGCGCCTCGCCGAGCCCGTGGCCGCCGAAGCCGCCGTCATGGCCCGCCTCAACGCCGCCCCGCGCCGAGCGCTTGCGCAGTTGCTGGAGCAACTCCTGGGGGTGGGGCGGACGTCGGCCACCCACGACCCGATGACCGTTACCGATCATCGCTCGCGGGCAGTCGCCGGCCGGAGGCCACGGGGTGACCGGCGCCGGTGTGCTGGGTGCGGCACCGACCGACTCTGGCAGTCTTGAGGCGATGATCGAATTCAGCCATGTGCGCAAGGAGTACTCCGACGGCACGGTCGCCGTGGAGGACTTCTCTCTCGTGTTGCCGCCACGTACCAGCACGGTGTTGGTCGGTCCTTCCGGGTGCGGTAAGACCACGTTGCTGCGGATGATCAACCGGATGGTCGAGCCCAGCAGCGGAAGTGTGCAAATCGACGGCGAGGATGTGGCCAGGCGTGACCCGGTCCAGCTCCGGCGCAGCATCGGGTACGTGTTACAGGAGGGCGGTCTGTTACCGCACCACACCGTGGCCGAGAACGTCGCCACCGTGCTGCGATTGACCCGTGCCCCTCGCGCCCGGGCCAGGACGCGCACCATGGAGTTGTTGCGGATCGTCGGGCTTGACCCCGCCTTGGCCGAGCGTTATCCCGCCCAACTCTCCGGCGGGCAGCGGCAGCGCGTCGGGGTGGCGCGAGCCCTGGCAGCCGACCCGAACATCTTGCTCATGGATGAACCGTTCGCCGCGGTGGATCCGATCGTGCGAGCCGAGCTGCAGGCCGAGATACTGCGGCTCCAACAGCAACTGCACAAGACGGTGGTGTTCGTCACCCATGACATCGATGAAGCCTTCCGGCTGGGTGATCAGGTGGTGATCCTGCGCAAGGGAGCCCGGATCGCCCAGCAGGGCACACCCAGCCAGATCATCGAACACCCGGCCGATGACTTCGTCGCTGAGTTCATCGGGCTCACCCGGGGCGCGCGGCGGCTGCGCCCCAAACGCACGGCGAACGGCACTGTGCTGGTAGATGCCAACGGCCGTACGCAGGGCGTGTTGATCGAGGACGACGAATGAACTGGGTCCTGGCCAACCTGGACCTCATCGCAAGCCTGACCGCGGCGCACCTGCGTCAAAGCGCGGTGCCCATCGCAGTGGGTGCGGCCCTGTCCATCCCCCTCGGGTGGCTGGCTTACCGCTACCGCCCCACCCAGAGTTTGCTCCTGACCACCGCCGGGCTGTTGTACACCATCCCCTCCCTGGCGCTGTTCGCCATCCTCCCGCCGCTGCT
>DATGSR010000273.1:0-4436 GCA_035302405.1 Beutenbergiaceae bacterium | reverse complement strand
GTTCGGCGGTCAGGTGTCCAGCAGTCCGGCCGCGAGCGCCGGGGCGAACATCGGCGTGAGCGGCAGCCGGGGCATCAGCGTGGCCTGCAACGCGTGGTAGATGTCCGGCTTACCGCCCCAGACCGTGGCCGCGGGCTGGTTCGACTCATCCAGTTCGTGCAGCCAGGAGCCCCGCTCCTCATCGATGAGGTGGTTCGCGGCGTACTCCCACCAGGTCTGGTACCAGCCGGCCACCTCCGGGTCCTGCTCCACGCGGTACAGCGCTGCGGCGGCGGCGAGCGCCTCGGTCAGCACCCAGTGCATCCGCGCGCGCACCAGCGGGGTGCCGTCGAAGGCCACGGTGTACAGGAACCCCTCGGCGCCGTCGACGGCCCACCCCTCCCGCACCGCGGTGTGGAACAGGTCCCGGGCAGCGGGCACCATCCACTCCGGGGTACCCATCCCGCGCTGGCGCAGGGCGGCTCGCACCTGCAACACCAGACGGGACCATTCCAGCCAGTGCCCCACTGTGGCTCCGGCTGGCCGGAACGGGTGGGCCGGCTGGTCGGCGTTGTAATCCAGCAGGGGGTGCCACCCGGCGTCGAAGTGCTCAGGGATGCGCCACCGGTGCTCGCGGGCGAATCCCACCACCTTGGCGGTGATCCGCGCCGCACGCTGCAACCACACCGGCTCCCCGGTGACATCGGCGGCGGTGAGGTAGGCCTCGACGGTATGCATGTTGGCGTTGACGCCGCGATAGTCCTCGAGGGTGGTGAACTCCCGATCCCAGGACTCCACCACCATGCCCTCGGCCTCTCGCCAGAAGTGGCGCTCGGAGACCTCCAGGGCCTGCTGCAGCAACTTCTCCGCACCGGGTCGGCCGGCCGCCGTGGCGCTGGCGCCGGCGAGGATCACGAACGCGTGGGCGTAGGCCTCCTTGGCTTCGGAGGTCTGCGGACCGACCGCTGCGTACCAGCCGCCGTATTCGGCATCGTGGGAATGGTGGGCCAGGGCGGTGAGGCCGTGGTCCACCATGGTGGCGGCCCCCGGGCGTCCCAGGAGCACCCCCAGGGAGTAGGAGTGGATCATCCGGCAGGTCAGCCACAGCGGCCTCTCCCGATCTAGTTCCACCTGGCCGGACCGGTCCAGGAACCCGAAGCCGTCGTCGACCATCGCCCCGGCGCCGAATGTGAGCAGTTCATCGGACTCTTGTTCCAGCCAGCGGGCATGCGCGGCGCTGTGCAACCAATTCATAGCCTCCACCCAACCACGCGACCCACCGGCCCGGTCCAATCCCCGGCCCCGGGGTGTGATGCCGCACAAGGGAGCAGGGCGATCTCGGTGCGGCCCGGATCGGCGCCCAACATCGTACTCTTCTACAATCGCCGCCGGGGTGGGCTCGAGCGTGGCACACCGCTCAGCGCGGAGCGAACGAAAAAGCGTCCGGGTTCACAACTTGGCATGATGGGTGCATGACTTCCCACGAGGACTCCAGCGACCGTGATCCCACCGGCGACCGGGACGAGGAGCAGGCACGCCAGGACGAGGTGGATGAGCCTGATCAGCAAGACGTGCAGGCGGACGACGACGGCGAGGACCAGCCACGCGTGATCGTCACCGGTCCGGGTGGTCTGGGGATCGCCGAGCAGGGGGAGAAGAAGCGGAAGGATCCCACGGCGGACGTGGAAGAGCCCGCCAAGGTGATGCGGTTGGGCTCGATGATCAAGCAACTACTGGAAGAGGTGCGCGAGGCGCCGCTGGACGAGGCGGCACGCGATCGCCTAGCGCGCATCCACGAGCAGTCCCTGAAGGAACTGGAGTCGGGTCTCAGCGAGGAACTCGCCGCCGAGTTGCACCGGATCGCGCTGCCGTTCGATGAGAGCTCCACGCCGTCCGATGCCGAACTGCGCATCGCCAAGGCGCAACTGGTCGGGTGGCTCGAGGGGCTCTTCCACGGCATCCAAACCGCCCTGGTGGCCCAGCAGATGGCCGCCCAGAGTCAGTTGTCCCAGATGCGTAAGGCACTTCCACCCGGCGCCGCCGGTCAGATGCCGCCTGGCCTGGTGGTCAACCGCGGCCAGGACGACTCCGACCGGCCCAGCCCCGGCCAGTACCTCTAGCCGCCCGCAAACCTCGGTCCGTCCGAAGCGCCCAGAACGCCGGGTGGATGACCGAGTCGCCTCGAGTCTCACGCGCACGCACCGACGCAGAACGACCTCTAGGTATGCAGGCCCCGGGTAAGTATGCGGGCCCCCGGTGGCCTTTGCACAGGCAGCCGCCTAGACACGCGGCCCCTGGAGCGGCTGGGTACTGGGCATGCGGACCCCACCGCGCGCCCTTACCGTCGGTGGTGACCCTGGAACCAACCAAGACGGAGGCGGACCGTGGCTGACTCACCGGTCACCGACGAACTGTGGGACTCCTTCCACCAGTGGGTGAACATGTCCTCCCGCGAGTTGCGCGAGTGGCTCAGCACCGACGAAGCGGGAGAGACCGCCGAGGCGTTCCCCGATCAAGCCGGCTCGGAACGCTCACGCGGCGTGCTGAACATCCTCACCAAGCGGCGCACAGACCTGAACGAAGAGGACGTGGAACTCATGGCCGAGGTGGTGGACCGGATCAGCACCTTGCGCGCCGAAGAGGACGAGGAGGTCGACGCGCTGGAGCCACGCGCGGGCGACGACGAGTGGCGCCGGCAGTTGATGTCGCTGGGACACGACCCGCTCAAACCGGTGACCTGACCGGCTCACCATGCGGGCCACGCGCACGGAACCTACAGTGAAAACCGGCGCACACCGCGTCGATCCGCACAACCCAAGGAGGCCGAGATGAGCGAGACCGGCCACGTCACGGGCACCAAGGACAAGAACTACAACCTGCTCTGGTACACCGAGGCCTGCCTGTCCAACGCGCTGCGGCTGGAGCAGTATGTGGAGGACGCCGAACGGGACGGCGACAACGAACTGGCCGACCTGTTCCGCAAGGCCCAGGCGGACAGCATGAAGGGCGCCGAGATCGGCAAGCAGATGCTGGCCCAGCGGCTGGCCTGAACCGACCTCACCGTCCGAAGCCCACCACCGTGTGGCGCGCGGGCATGGTCACACGGGAGTGTTCAGCCTGCGCGCGGGCACGTTCACCCCGGGCATGGTCACACGGGAGTGTCCAGCCTGCGCGCGGGCACGTTTACCGCGGGCATGTTCACCCCGCAGTGCCCAGTTTGCGCGCAATCATGTCACGATGCCCCACGCCGAGAGGCGATGGCGCGCAGTACCGGCACCACGCCGTCGTCCTGCACCCCGGCGGTGGTGACATCGGCAGCCGCCACGGTCTCGGCGTCGGCCCCGCCCATGGCGACTCCGAAGCCGGCCCATCCCAGCATCTCGATGTCATTCCGGCCGTCCCCGGCCGCAACGCTCGCCCCGGGCCGGATGCCCAGGTGCCGGCGCACCTTCTCCAGCGCGCTGGCCTTGGAAACCCCCTCGGGGTGGATGTCCAACCAGGCGGTCCATCCCACCGCGTAGGACACCCCGTCCAACCCGGTGCGGTCCACCAGTTCGTGGAAGTCGTCGGCGTCCAGATCCGGGGCGCGCAGCGTCACCCGGGCCGCTGGTTGGGCGCACAGGGTCTCGAAGTCCACCACGCGGACCTGTCCCAGCAGTTCCCCGGGCGGGAACGGTGCGTTGACCTTGAACCCTGCGCCCACGTCCTCGACGGCGAACAACCCGTCCGGCAGGTGGCGGTGCAGCAGCCGTAGCGGGGGTTCGGGGTCGAAGGTGATCACGTCGGCCAGTTCGTAACCGTGGGCCGAGCGCGGGGCCAGCTTGGCGGTGACGGCGCCGTTGGAGCACACTGCCCACCCGTGGTGCAGGCCCAGTTGCTTCAGTACTGGGGTGACGGCGGTGATCGACCGGCCGGTGGAGAGCACCACTTGCGCGCCCGACCGGACGACCTCGTGCACCGCCTCGTGCACCGCCGGGGACAGCGCGCCGTCGTGGCTGAGCAGCGTGCCGTCGATGTCGAGTGCCACCAGCAGGTCCTCCCCGCCGGGGAGTCCTTCGGGAAGCCCTTGGAACCGGGGTGGCTCGGTGATCGTGGCGCCGTCGAAGCCGACCGGTCCGGCGCCGGACGCTACGGCTCCGCCTGGGCCGCCGTCCATCGACGCACCTCCTCCTGGGCCGCCGTCCCCCGGCGGGCCAGCCGCTGCGGGCACCGGCCTGTCCCCCTCGGAAGGGGACGGGCGGGCATGGGAAGTGCCGCCGTCGTGCATGGACATCGCCTCAGCCGATCGGGTGGAACGTATCGATCCCGCCCACGTAGGGGCGTAACCCCTCCGGTACGGTCACCGACCCGTCCGCCTGCTGGTGGTTCTCCAGGATCGCTACGATCCACCGAGTGGTGCCCAAGGTGCCGTTGAGGGTGGCTACCGGGCGGGTGCCGTCCGCGCCGCGTTCGCGCAC
>DATGSR010000272.1:0-5215 GCA_035302405.1 Beutenbergiaceae bacterium | reverse complement strand
TCGAGCACCTGAGCCACGCCGTCGTCGGCCGCGGGCGGGGCCACGTGGTCGGCCGCGGCGAGTGCTGCGGGGTGTCCGCCGGTCATGGCATAACTGACCCCGGACCACTGCAACATCGCCAGGTCGTTGGGCATGTCGCCGAAACTGATCACCTCGTCCGCGCGCACGTCCAGGTGCCGGGCCAGTTGCTCCAGGGTGGAGGCCTTGGTGATTCCGGGGGGTCCGAGTTCGATCAGCGCGGTACCGGTGCTGGAGTGGGTGGTGCTGACCAGGTCACCGACGGTTTCGCGGCCCACGGCGAGCAATTGATCGGGTGTGGAATCCGGGCTGATCGCGATCATCTTGATGATCGGCTCGTCGTCGAGCAGTTCGGCTACCGTCGACGCCTGTGGCAGTGCTGCTGGGCGTTTCGGTACCAGGCCCTCGGCCGGCGGGCGGCCGCGGGCGGCGTGGAATCCGGACTCCACCCGGATGTCGTCCACGGTCTCGATGCCGAACACCACGTCGGGGACCGCCGCGCGCAACTCCTCGGCGATGCGCAGGACCGATGCGGCGGGTATCGCTGCGACCACCTCCGTGGTGCCGGCGGCCAGGTCCATGACCACCGACCCGTTCGCGCCGATGGCGTAACCGGTGTGGTCGGTGACGTCGATGACCGGCTGTAGCCACCGGGGCGGGCGGCCAGTGACGTAGACGACGTGGATACCGTTGGCGGCCGCGGCGTCCAGGGCCGCCATGGTGCGGGCGGAGATGGTGCTGCCGTGCGGGATCAGCGTGCCATCCAGGTCTGTGGCGATCAGACGGAGCCCCTCCGGCACGGGAAAGGCCCGGGTGGTCGTCAACTCTTGTTCCTCGCTCCTTCTCCTCGTCCGGGTCCCTGGCCTTGGGATCAAGAGGGTGACAGGCGTCCCCGGAGGGGTGCTGTCATCGTATCCCGGGCCTTCGAGGCGCCCGCGGCGGTTCGCTCACAGCGCCCCGGTCGCCTCCGGTAGCCGAGCGGCGAGGTCCTTACCCCACGTGCGGGCCCGTTCGACCTCCCCGGAGACGATCGGGCCCTGGTAACCCTCGACGTAGAAAGTTTCCGGCGCGGTTAGGAGCGTCGCGCCTCGTCGACGCAGGAGTTTGGCTGCGGTGCGGCTGGCGGCCCCGGGAAGTTTGGGGTGCAGCACGTGGGTGTCGAACGCGGCCACAGGCAGGCGGACGTGATCGGCGGCCTCGATCCATTCCCGTAGTCCGATGGCCGGCGGGTCGCCGCCGCGCCGCCCCGCGTCCTCGCGGGTCTGGGGGCGGCTCAGGCCGAACGCGTGGGTTGGTGCCCCGACTATCAGCAGGTGGCTGCGTAACGTTTCCGCCGGCGGTGCGGTAGCCACGTTGAGGATGTTCACATCAAGCCAGGAACTCAGGCCCTCGCCTACCGCCGCCGCGATCGCCTTGGTGTTGCCCCACGCGGTCTCATAGATGATCGCCGCATCCATGACGTTCTCCTCTCCGGCCCACCCCGGATCGGAACGGTCAGCGGAGATCAGGTCAGGGTGAACCCGGTACGGCAGCCTTGCCGTCGGCGTGCGATTCACTTGGCGCAACCCGCGGCCGCCGAGCCCACCGTCACGGTGCGTGCCCCCGAGGTTGCCGGTTCATCGCCAAGACCTTCAAACGCATCGGGCGCGGGTATCGCAATCATGACAACTACCGCTGCCGCATAATGGCCTACACCACGTCACCAAAGGCGGCGTGAACACCCCTCACCACGCTAAAAGTGGAAGAGCCTCGTAACTCCCGTCCGGGCCGCCAACCAGTGTTGGCCGCGGGTGTTTCCAGGGTGCTGGCGGGTGAAGGATGTCACGGGTTCGGCGGGCCGGGTGCGCCGACCGGTGCGCGGAACTCAGCCGGGATTCCCGGCACGCTGGTACGCCTCGGTCGCAGCGCGGAAGTACGCCGCGAGACCGGCCCGCTGCTCCTCGGAAAGGTCGGCCACGGCGCTGGCGATCGGCGCGCGTACCTCTTGTAACAGCGCGGTGAGTTCTGCGGGAAGTGCGCCGGTGTGGCGCACGATGGTGCGTCGTCGGTCATGGCTGTCCGGTACCCGTTCGGCGATGCCGGCGGCGATCAGTCGGTCCACCACCCGCGTGGTCGCGCTCGGGCTGAGCCGCAGCAGCCGGCCCAACTCGCCGGTCGTCAGTGGTCCCTCGGAGTCCAGCAGGCTCCCCGCCTGGTAGTCGGTAGGCCCCAGATTCGCGGCGTGTGCCGCTGCGAGGTGGAAGTGCACCAGAGCGGCCACGTAACGGCGATAAAGAGTTGTCATGTCCACAGTCCTCCAGTGTACTTGCATCTACGCAATAGTTGCAGAAATGCAAGCAAATCCGAGGAGCCCCACATGGCCATTGATAACCAGACCCACCCACGCGGGAACACAGATGCATCAGCCCCGAGAGGTGGTCGGCCGCAACAGCCCTCCAACCGCAACCAACCCCGGCGTACCCGGGCCCGACTGCTTCTGCGCATCATCACCGTGGTGACTCTCGCCGTCGTGTTCCTCGGGGTGGGTGCCTACGCCTACCTCCGCACGACCAGCGGTGTCACGGGCACCGGGACACCGGACTGCTCCGAAGTGCCGGTGAGTGGCGCCGCGGAGCACGTCTCCGAGAGTGGGCCGCAGGAGATGTGCGAGGTTATCGCCGGGCTGGAGCGCGCGTGGGCCGCCAACGACGCGGCGGCGTACGGCGCCGCGTTCACCCCAGAGGCCACCTACACGACCTTCGCCGGCACTCACTACGCCGGCCGGGAGGACATCGTCGAGGGTCACGCCGCGCTGTTCGACAGCGTCCTGGCAGACTCGCGGCTCACCAACTCCTACCTCGCCCTGCGCTTCCTCACCGACGACGTGGCCGTCCTGACCACCCGCGGTGACACCTACGAGGGCGACGAGCCCGGCGCGCCGACCAAGGTGCAGACCTACACGTTCGTCCGGGACGGCGGTACGTGGCAGGTGGCCGCCTTCCAGAACACGCAGCGGCAGCCGGTCATGGAACGGATCCAGTACCTGTGGATGCCCGACAGCCGGCCGGCGGCCGAGCGTTGACCAGATACGAAATCTGATGGCCGCGCGGCTATGTGCCCTGGCGCGATGTCACGCGACCGCCGTACCGGATGGGGAGACCCCCATGCGCCGCCTGACCTACTACATCGCCGTCTCGATGGACGGGCGGATCGCCGGGCTGGGCGATGAGACCGACTTCTACCCCCTGCCAGAGGAGTACATCGCCTGGATTGCTGGAGGAGTACCCGGGACGCCATCCCCACTCACGTGCGCGAACATGTGGGTCTGGCCTCGGTCCCGAACCGGCACTTCGACACCGTCGTCATGGGCCGGCGGACCTCACGCTCACGGACGTGCGGACCTTCGCCGACGGCAACCTCGTCCTTACCTACGACCACGCCTAGGTGCCACCTTTGCTCGCGCCGATCTGCGCACGTTCCGTTGTCTGGAGGATCTGGCGTGAGGGTGCGGGGAGCGCATTCAGGAGCGGTCTGTCATGGGACCCGGAGCACGCTTGCTGGGTCACGCCGGGCCGTGTGCACGGCGGCCGGCAAGGAGGCGAGGCCGGCCGCGAGCACAGTGAGAATCCCGCTCGCCGCGCTGAAGGTCGGTGGCGGAACACTTTGAGGAGTGGTGAGCAGGGCCGCGTTTCCAACTGTTACGCCAAGCAGCGCGCCGGCGGCCGCCGGGACGAGGGCCCCCGCGGGTACTAGTGCGGCGATGTCCCTTCTGGTCGCGCCCAGGGCTCGGCGCCTACCAAAGTCCCTACGCCGAGTGACGGAGATCATCATGAGGACCAAAGAAATGATGACGGCAGAGCCGGCCACGATGGCTGCAGCCAGACGCCGGGAGAACTGGGACAGTTGTCCGGAGACCACGTGTTGCAGATCGACCAGAGTCGCAGACGTTTCCACCACGATCTGAGTGCGGTGCTCGGCACCGGAGAGTTCGACCACCGCGTCGGCAAGGTTCGGCACGTCCGCCGCGTGCTCGGCGAGCAATCGGATGGTTGAGACCACGGCACTGGGTTGATCGGGGTCCTCGGTGAGCAGGATCACCCGATCGAGTTCCTCTAGTGGCGGACTGGCCCGGAAGTGCCCGACAACAGGAGTAACGCCGCCGTAGGTTGTGCTAGTGATCGCCCCGGCGGGTGCACGTAGGCCGAGGAGTACTTGAGCGGTCTCGGTCACTAGTGCTGCGCCGGGCGGTGGCAGGGTTTCAGGACGGATCGGCGGGGGCCAGTCCCCTACGATTGTCCGGGTCGAGACTGCCCGGGCGCCCGGGATGTGGGCGTTGCGCGCGTCTGTTGCGGGAGTCAGGCCGATCACCCATTCCACGCCGTGCAGGCCGGCGATCCGCTGCACCACATCCGCCTGCAGCCCGCCGTTGGTTTCCTGGCTATGAATCGTGATGAGTCGGGGCCCGGCATCATCGACAGACGCGAGCACGTCGCGTTCGAGGCTCGCCGCTCGTCCGGCGGTGAGTATGACTGCGGCGGTCGCGAGTGCAATGAGTGCGGTGAGGGCGATCGTGACCGGTCTTGAGCCCCGCAGCGTTTGCAGGGACTCACTCAGTACTCTGCGCGCGGTGAGGTTCATGATCACAGCACGACCTGGTCATCACAGCGAGCCAGAACGATGGGATCATGGCTGGCGATAATCACACTTGCTCCGGCGTTGGCGTAGTCCCTCAACGCAGACGGGACGACGGCGGCCGATCGCGGGTCGAGGTTACCGGTGGGTTCGTCGGTCAGCACGAGCCGGGGTTCCTTGACCAGCGCGCGCGCCAAGGCGATGCGCTGGGCCTGCCCACCAGAGACTTTGCCGGCCTGAGCGATGGGGCGGCGCGCGATGTGCAAGGCGGCGACGAAGGGACGCGGTCGAGATCTCGTCCGGCCCGGCGGGCCAATGAGGCGTGCCGACTGGCCGGAGGTCTGGGCCGGCGGCCGGCGGTACCCCGGGAATAACGCCGCCGTCACCATGGTTGAGCCTAGTGGACTCAAGTTTGGACCGTCTGGGTTTGACAAGTGCGGCCGGACGGCGCGAACCTGAGTGCGAACGACTCAACCCCTCAAGGTTAAGCCTGAGAGACTCAGGTCTGGGAACTAGCGCCGGCCACGGGCCGGGAAGGAGCGGACAACTATGGCACGAGCGGTCGGAATCGACCTGGGCACCACCA
>DATGSR010000271.1:0-6352 GCA_035302405.1 Beutenbergiaceae bacterium | reverse complement strand
ATGGGACGCCACCCGGCACGCCCGCGAGTCGAGTTATATGGGCGAGTCCCGTCCTGCAGAGGAGCGCTATGGTCGACGCGCCGAGGACGTCGAGGGCGGCGGATACCAAGAAGTAGCGCTAGACCTCATGACAGGCCTGGCCACTGGCGAGGCGTCGACGATGATCCTCGGCGTGGGCAACGACTCGCGGCGTGACGGCGAGCTCCTCGTCCCGCAGCTCTCCCCTGAGGCTGTCGTCGAGGTGCCGTGCTCGGTCGATCGCGAGGGCGTCCATCCGCATGCCGTCGCTGCGCTCACCGGCGAGATGGCCGGGCTCGTCACGACCGTGAAGGCGAGCGAGCAACTCGTTCTTCGTGCACTCGCCGAGGGTTCCCGCGACCTCGCGTGGCGGGCTTTCGCGAACCACCCGCTGATTGATTCGATCGCCGTCGCCGACCAATTGCTCAGCGACTACTGCGAGGCTATGCCGGAGGTCGGCGCGCGACTGCGCTGACGAGTAACGTCGGCGGCACACCGACGGCGGCACTCCTCTCGGCGCCCGAGACTTCAGCACCGTGGCATGATGCTCGCCGCCTTCAATTCGCATCACAACCCAGGCGCCCCGTCACCCTTTTCGTCACCCGAGGCTTCGGAACTCTGGTCCTTAGGTCCGGTATAACTACGTACCACCGTCGTTTGCAAGGTCCGGGGTCCTGTCGCTGGAGTTGGCGGTTGAGGTAACCGCTGATCGAGACGGGCCGCGCTGCCGCGTTGATCGCATCACCATCGGCGGCGAACGACGCGGAAGATGAGACCCTGGAGGGGAGCAATATCCTCGAGCAAGGAATACGATTGAGTCTGCACACCCCCGCTGCCGAAACGACCAACTCCTTTCCCGCCGACCTCGAGCCGATGCGCCCCACCGCCGTCCTGTTCGACCTCGACGGCACTATCAGCAACTCCGGACCTGTCATCACCACCTCCATCGCCGAGACGCTGGCGGAGTTCGGCTACCCGGAGCAGTCCCCCGAGGAACTCCTACAGTTCGTCGGCCCGCCGATCCGCGAAGGCTTCCACACACTCGCCGGCGTCCCGGCCGATCACCTCGACGCCGTCGTCGCCGACTACCGGGCGCGCTACAACGACCGCATGCTCCAGGCCCCGATCTTCCCCGGCATGGCCGACGTCGTCCGCGACCTGCACGCCCGCAGGGTGCCGCTCGCCCTCGCGACCTCCAAACGCCGCTCGCTCGCTGTCGTCATCCTGCAGGACGCCGGACTCTCGCAGTACTTCACCGTCCTGTGCGGTGCCTCGGACGACGAGTCTCGCGCGGCCAAGGCCGATATCGTCGCCGACGCCCTCGCCGACCTAGGTAAGCACGACGTCGACCTTTCCCGTGCCGTCATGGTCGGAGACCGCCACCACGACGTCGATGGCGCAGCCGAACACGGGCTGCCGACCATCCTCGTCGACTGGGGCTATGCCCGCCCCGAGGAGTCCCAGGGCGCCCACGCCGTCGTCCGCGAGGTCGACGAACTCGTCCGGCTCCTGTCCTAGTCGCTTCCCCACGCACAACGAACTTCACTCCGCATTTTCGTTGGGCCAGGCTGCAGTCCGGTATTCGGACGGAGGATCCAATAACGAAGTGCGGCGGGCCAAGCGCGCCGCCCGCGCCGAGGCCGGAGCGCGAACGGTCGACGGCCGCCGCACGGTAGGGAAAACCCCCGGTGGAATTGGCCTGCCAGCACCGTAGATCCCACTTCCCCGCCCCCGTAGCGTGAACACCGTGAAATCCAAACTCCTCACCTTTTGGTCCAGAGCAGTCGACTTGTTCCTGGACTTCATCGTCGGCACCTTCTGGGTGACGTTGTACCTCACCCTGATCGCCACCGGCATTCCGTTGATTCTGCTCGCCGGTATCGGCGTGCTGATGCTGCTCGGCACCGGAGCGCTTACCCGCCTCTCCGGGTTCGCCGAACGCCACCGGGCGATGGCCCTGCACAATGTGGCCATCGAACCCCCGGTGCGCAAACGCACCACCCGCACCGACTGGCTGCGCCCCTTCGCCCAGGGCCTGGTGGACCTGACCGACCCGGTCACCTGGCGCGTGTTGGCCAACCACTTGGTGACGATGGTGCTCGGAGCAGGCCTGATCTTCATCATCGCCGCCGGCACGGCGATCACCGAGTGGTCCACCATGCGCGCCGCCGCCGATTCCACATCGCCTGCGGTTCCGATTCTGGCCGGGGTGCTCACGCTGCTGGTGACCGTCCTGTACATCATCTACGCCGGCCGCCTGGACCGGGTCCAGAGCGAGGCCCTGCTGGGGGTACCCAAATCCGAACAGTTGGCCGGCCGGGTGGACCAACTCGCCCAGGCCCGCAAGGGCGCGGTGGACGCCGCCGAAACCGAACGGCGCCGGTTCGAACGGGACCTGCACGACGGCGTCCAACCCCGCCTGGTCTCTACCGCGATGACCCTGGGCATGGCCCGCGCACGCTTCGATGAGGACCCCGCCGCCGCCCGGGAGTTGCTCGACAACGCCCACGAGGAGATCAAGGGCTCCATCACCGAACTGCGCCAACTGGCCCGCGGGATGCACCCGGCGGTGCTGGCCGACCGCGGCCTGGACGCCGCGCTGTCCGCAGTGGCCTCCCGCAGCCCCGTGCCGGTGCAACTGCAGGTGAATCTACCGGGGCGCCTGGACGGGGAAACCGAGGCGGTGCTGTACTTCGTCGTCGCCGAAGCCCTGACCAATGTGGCAAAGCATGCCGGGGCCGGCCGCGCCCACGTGCTCATCGACCAACACCCGGACCGGGTCGTCGCCCGGATCTGGGACGACGGGCAGGGCGCGGCCGCCATCACCCCCGGAGGCGGCCTCAGCGGCATCCAGGACCGGGTGCGCGCCGCGGGCGGATCGTTCGCCCTCAATTCCCCGGCCGGTGGGCCGACCGAGATCGTGGTGGAGGTGCCATGCGTATCGTGATCGCCGAGGACTCGGTGCTACTGCGAGCCGGCCTGGAGCGTTTACTTACCGACGCCGGCCATGAGGTGGTCGCCGGGGTGTCCACCGCCAACGAGTTGCTCCGCGCGGTGGACGCCCACGACCCGGACCTGGCCGTGGTGGACGTGCGGATGCCGCCGACGTTCTCCGATGAGGGCATCCGGGCAGCGGTGCTGATCCGCTCCCAAAATCCCGATACCTGCGTGCTGGTGCTGTCCCAGTACGTGGAGGAACGCTACGCCGCCGAACTCATCGCTCATGACACCGCCGGCCTGGGCTACCTGCTCAAGGACCGGGTGGCCGACGTCGATGATTTCCTCACCGCCGTCACTACCGTGGGCTCCGGGGGCACCGCCCTGGACCCCGAAGTGGTGGCCCAAATCCTGGTGCGCTCCCGCCGAGTGAATGAGTTGGCCTCCCTGACGGTGCGCGAACGGGAGGTGCTCGCGGCCATGGCCTCCGGCGACTCCAACCGCACCATCGCCAAGAAACTGCACATCACCGACGGTGCCGTGGAGAAGCACATCTCCTCGATCTTCACCAAGTTGAACCTCGCCACCGAACAGACCGGCAACCGCCGGGTGCTAGCGGTGCTGCGGTACCTGCAGCACGAGAACGGCGGGACGACGACGTGAACCGCACCGCGTCCGGCGCACCGTCACCTTCTCCCGCCCCCGCCGTACCAACGGCGGCCCAGACCTCACCGAAGGACACCCCATGACCACCACCGCCACTCCCCCGCCACCGCCCGCATCCGCGCCGGCCCCCGGAACGGCTCGCCCCAACAGTGCCCTGCGCGGAATCCTGTTACTCATCGGTTCGATCCTGCTGATCGGCATGCTCGTCAGCGCCGGGCTACGGATCGTCCAACTTGCCGGGTTCGAGGACCACAGCGGAACCCACCAGGTAACCGAGGCGGTGGACAGCGTCTTGTTGGATACCTCCGCGGCCGATGTGGTCGTGCAGTACGGCGACGTGACCCACCCGCAAATCGACTTCGACCAGGCCCGGGATGACCAGGTGATGCGCTACGGCGTGCGGAACGGTGAACTGCGCGTCGACGTCGACCAGCGGCGCGGCTTCTGGTTCTTCGGCCCCTCCATCGGATGGGGCTCCCGCGGCAGTGAGTTGACCCTCACTTTACCCACCGGCGCTACCGGGATGGACCTGTCGTTGAACACCACCGCCGGCGATCTGCAGGCCCACGGGGACTTCGGAGCGTTGGATATCGACATGACCGCGGGGCAAATGCTGCTCAGCGGCGGGGCCGAGTCCGTCCAGGTGGACAGCACCGCTGCCTCGTTGCGGGCCGAGGACTTCGCCGTCACCGGGCCGGTAGGGGTGGACATCACCGCCGGTGACCTGCATTTCGAGGCTGCAGACCTGCCCTCTGCGATCGACGTGACCTCCACCGCAGCCGGTGTGCGCTTCGAACTCCCGGCCGGGGAGTATGAGATCCGCACCGATAGCACCGCGGGGGGCGTCAATCAGGGGGTGGCCAGCACCCCGGGCGCCGACCGGGTGTACACCTTCGATGCCACCGCCGGAGAGGTCGTGCTGGTGGAACGTCCCTGAGCACACCTGAACCAAGTGGGCCGGCCCTGTCTCCACGGGGCCGGCCTCGGCGTGTGCCCACCTCGCCTGGACCGGCCCATGCCGGACAAACCGGGACCGGGTTAGCCCAGCCACCCTCTGCTGGGCCGGCCGAGCACCTACGAGGCGGCTCGCCGCTGCGATCTCGTCGCCGTGACCGTGCAGGCCAACACCGCCCACCCTATTCAGTTGCACGATATATCGTCACGCTATACAGTCTCACTGCATAAGCAGGACGGCGCAGAAGGACGGACGGCCATCCGGTCAGCCGGCGGTGGCTGTGCGGAGGGTAATGGGAGGAGGAGTGATGGCGAGGAACCCACGGTTACCGCTCACCGAGACGGTGTACTACATCCTGCTGGCGCTCCTCCAGCCCGCTCACGGCTACCTGATCATGTCCCGCGTGGAGGAGATGAGCGCGGGGCAGGTACGACTAGCCCCCGGCACGCTCTACGGCGCCCTGGACAACCTGGTCAAGCAGCGCCTGATCGGGCGGGTGCCGAGCGAGGACCCGCGGCGGAAGGTGTATCAGGTCACCGACGACGGAGCCGATGTGCTGGCAGGGGACACCGAGCGGATGGCGCACATGATCGAGGCCTACCAACAGGCGCAAAGGGGCTGACCGGTGAGGAGGATGGCGAAGGTGGCAAAGATGAAGTTCTTCCGCGACTTCGACAAGGAGGAGGCCTGGCTGAACCGGATGGCCGCAGACGGGCTGCTGCTCACAAAGGCCGGGCTTCGCTACCAGTTCGAACCTGTCACGCCCGGGAGCGCCGTGGTCCGCGTGGACTACCAACCCTCGATGCCCCAATCGGACTTCGACGACTATCTGACCCTCTTCGCGGACTCCGGGTGGCGCCACCTGGATGGTTCCCGGCTCGGCGGACCCCAGTACTTCGCCTCGACGAGCACGAACGCCAACACCGAGATCTTCTCCGATGAAGCCTCCAAGGCCCAGCGTTACCGGCGTTCGCTCATCGCACACGGCGGTGTGCTGCTGATGTTCTTAGTGTTCTCACTCAGCGCGTGGCCCCTCGACCTGCTTTCGGTCTCTCCACGTGAGTGGTATTTGACCGAGGGTTTGTGGGACATGCAGGGTGCGCAGTTCCTAGGTGCCTTCCTGTTCGAGACGATCTTCGTGATCTTCCGGGTCGGTGTTCCCCTCGCTCCCCCGGTGATCTCGCTCTACTGCGCCGTGGTGATCGCCTACCAGGCGGTGCTGTACCGCCGCGCGACGGCGACCCAGACCGTCTAAGCTCGCCCGCGTGAGCTGCGCTCAGGTCTGCCCGCTGTCCCAGATGCTCCACGGCGGTGGGACTGTCAGGATGCGTCCATGCCAACCTCTCCTGAACTGGACAGTGACTTAGCCGAACGCGCCGCCCTGGTAGGCGAGGCAGCCCAGAAGCACGGCCTGTTGGTCGCTACCGCCGAGTCGCTGACCAGCGGTCTGGTTGCGGTACACCTGGGCGCCGCCCCGGAATCAGCCGACTGGTTCACCGGCGGCGTGGTGGCCTACACCGTCGACGCCAAGCAGCGAGCCCTCGATGTGCCGCCCGGGCCGGTCATCTCCGCGCAATGCGCCACCGCGATGGCCGACGGCGCGGCGCGGCTCCTGGCGGCCGACGTCGCCGTGGGTGCAACCGGAGTAGGCGGTCCGGATGAGCAGGAGGGTCAGCCGGTGGGAACGGTGTTCATTGGCGTGCACACCCCGCACGGCACCACCTGCACCGAGCATCGCTTCGACGGCGACCCCCAGGAGATCCTGCACGCCGTCAC
>DATGSR010000270.1:0-15763 GCA_035302405.1 Beutenbergiaceae bacterium | reverse complement strand
CCGGTTCGACTCCGGCGGCACTACCTGGCACACTGTCATCTGGCCGCCGGCGATGCCATGTGGTGTTACCCGGAGGCCAGACGTGGCGAGTGTCACGCCCCACCGATTTCGTTCCGGGGTCGGTGAGGATGTAACCTCAATGCGCTGCCCCGATAGCTCAGTCGGCAGAGCGTCTCCATGGTAAGGAGAAGGTCAAGGGTTCGATTCCCTTTCGGGGCTCTGGTTCACCGCCCGCAGCCTGTGGCACCATGCGGTGAGCGCGGCGGGGTAGCTCAGTCGGTAAGAGCGCACGACTCATAATCGTGAGGTCGCGGGTTCGATCCCCGCCCCCGCTACCGACGAGCATCAGCCGCCGAAGAACAACTGCCAAAGGGATCCCGGCAGTACCCGTGAACGTAAGGAAGATCAGTGGCCAGCAAGTCTGCAGACGTCCGCCCGAAGATCACCCTCGCCTGCGAGGTGTGTAAGGAGCGGAACTACATCACCAAGAAGAACCGGCGCAACAACCCCGACCGGTTGGAGTTGCCGAAGTACTGCCCCCGCTGCAACGCGAAGACGACGCACAAAGAAACGCGCTGAGCGACACTACGCTGAGCGGCGCTACCATGAACGGCATGGCCCAGGTCGATGCCGGCTACCTAGGGCGGGTGTTCACCGGAACCCCGCCCTACGTTGTGTCCGAAGTGAAGATCGCCGAGTTCGCCGACGCTGTCGGTGCCGCCGCACCCGTGCACCGCGACCCCGCCGCCGCCCGCGCAGCCGGGCACCGGGACCTGATCGCGCCGGTGACCTTCGCCGTCGTCGTCGCCCAACGCGCCGAGGCGGAGTACATCTCCGACCCGGGCGCGGGCATCGATTTCTCCCGGGTGGTGCACGCCAACCAAGGCTTCACCCACCACCGCCCGATCACCAACGGGGACGTGCTGCACACCGCCGTGCACGTCCAGGACATCACCGCCCGCGCCGGCATCACGATGGTCACCACCCGCACCGAGATCACCGACGACGACGGCGGGCAGGTCTGTGAAGTCACCTCGACCCTGGCGATCCGGGGGGAGGAGTGATGCCCGGCCTCCCCGCGGACGTCGAGCCCGGGGCGGAGCTCTTCTCCGTCCCCCGCACCATCGACCGGGACCGGCTGGTCCGATACGCCGGCGCCAGCGGCGACTTCAACCCGATCCACTACAACGACCGGTTCGCCCGTGACGTGGGACTGCCCGGAGTGATCGCCCACGGAATGCTGACGATGGGCCTGGCCGGCTCCGCGCTCAGCGACCACCTGGGAGACCCCGCGGACGTGCTGGAGTTCTCCACCCGGTTCACCCGCCCGGTCCCGGTGCCCGACCCCGGTGAGGTGCAGGTGCAGATCACCGCCACCGTGCGCTCGGTACACGAACACACCGCCGTGGTGGATCTGGCCGTGCAGGTTGAGGGTCGCGCGGTGCTAGGTAAGGCCCAGGCCGTCGTCCGGCTGCGCTGAGGCCGCGCCGATGAGCACCCCCGCACTTGCCGATTTGACCACGCTGCGCGTGGGCGGCCCGGTGCACACGTTCGTCGCGGCCCACACCGAGGAGCAGATCATCGCCGCGGTGCGCAGTGCCGACGCGGACCGGCGTCGCCTGTTGGTGCTCGGCGGCGGTTCGAACATCCTGGCCGCCGATGAGGGCTTCGATGGCGTGGTGGTACAGGACCATCGCCGCGGCATCCACGCGCAGGACGTTGGCGCATGCCAGGGCGCGAACGTCTCGGTGCCGGCCGGGCAGGACTGGGACGGCTTCGTCGCCCACGCGGTGGCCGAGGGCTGGCAAGGCGTCGAGGCGCTCTCCGGGATCCCCGGGTCCACCGGCGCCACCCCGATGCAGAACGTGGGCGCCTACGGTCAGGAGGTCAGCGAGGTGATCGCCTCGGTACGCACCTTCGACCGGGCCACCGATCAGATTCGCACCCTGGCCCGTACCGACCTGGGGTTCGGCTACCGCAACTCGGTGCTCAAGGAGTCGCTGTACGCGCCGGACTCGCCCTGGTTCCCCACTCCCAGGTACGTGGTGCTCTCGGTGCAGTTCCAGATGCGAGTGGCCGACCTGTCGGCACCGATCCGGTACGCAGAACTGGCCCGCACGTTGGGCGTGGACCTGGGTGATCGCGCGCCAGCCGCGCAGGTGCGCGAGGCAGTGCTCGGGCTGCGGGCGGGTAAGGGCATGGTGCTCGACGACGACGATCACGACACCTGGAGCGCCGGCTCGTTCTTCACCAACCCCGTGCTGGACGCCGACGACGCCGCCCGGCTGCCGCCCGAGGCGCCGCGGTTCCCCGCCCCGGCGGGCAAAGTGAAGACCTCTGCGGCGTGGCTGATCGCCCATGCCGGGTTCGACAAGGGCTACGGCCTGCCCGGCCCGGCCGCGCTCTCCACGAAGCACACCCTGGCGATCACCAACCGAGGCGCAGCAACGGCCGCTGACCTGCTGGTGCTTGCCCAGACCGTGCGGGCCGGGGTACTCGACAGGTTCGGGATAGCACTCGTGCCCGAGCCGGTCGTCCTGGCCGGAGACCTGTAGAGCGATCAGTTGGCGCGGCCCGAGCCCACGGTGGCCTCTGGAGCCGGATCCCGGGTGGCCAGCCAGTCGTCCACGCCGGCCAGCAGCCGCTGCTTGACGGATGCAGAGGCCAGGCTGACCCGGATCGATGACCGGGCCAGATCTGCCAGTTCCGGATCGGTGAAGCCGTGGTGCTCCCGGGCGATGCGGTACTGGTCATTCAGCCGGGAACCGAACAGCAACGGGTCATCCGCGCCCAGCGCCACTTGGGCCCCGGCCTGCACCAGTGGGCGCAGCGGGACCTCACTGGCGTCGGAGTAGACCCCCAGCGACACGTTCGAGGAGGGGCACAGTTCCAACCCGATTCCTTCGGCCACGATGTGTTCGACCAGGGCGGGGTCCTCCGCCGCCCGCACCCCGTGACCCAACCGGTGGGGACGTAGATACTGCAGCACCTCGCGGATATGGTCCGGCCCGAGCAGCTCCCCGCCGTGCGGGACGAGCGCCAGCCCGGCCCGCGCGGCAATCTTGAACGCCGGACCGAACTGTGCGGTGTCCCCGCGGCGCTCATCGTTGCTCAACCCGAACCCCACCACGCCGCCGGGTGCATCCGAGGCGTGCTTCGCGGCGAGCCGCGCCAACGTGCGGGCATCCAAGGGGTGCCGGGTGCGGGAGGCGGCCACCACGATGCCCACATCCACCCCGGTGTCCCGGCTTGCCTGCCGGGCGGCGTCCTGCACGATTTCCAGCGCTGGGGTCAACCCGCCCACGTGCGGGGCGTAGGAGGTGGGATCGACCTGGATCTCCAACCGTCCGGAGCCCTCGGCCGCGTCGGCTTCAGCGGCTTCGGCCACGATGCGGCGCATGGCGTACTCCGTTCGCACCACCGCACGCGCGGCGTCGTACAACCGCTGGAAGCGGAACCAGCCACGCTCGTTCGCGGGCAGCCGCAGCGGGTCCAGCCCGGCGGTGTGCTCCCGCAGACTCTGCGGTAGCCGCATCCCTTCCCGGTCGGCCAGATCGGTCAACGTCTGGTGCCGCATCGAACCGGTGAAGTGCAGGTGTAGGTGCGCCTTCGGCAACGCAGTCAGATCACGAGGCACGAGCCCACTGTAGGCCCAGCGCAGATGTGAGGCGCCCTACGCCGCTCCGATAGCCACGTTGGCCTACCGGTGCAAAGATGAGGACGTTCTCATCGACGCCTCACCGGCACATCATCGATTTGGAGTGTCCTGCCAGGATGACCACCTCTGCAGCCAGTGCACGAACAGATGCCCAATCGGAGGACGCGGACCTGGCACTGCTGAAGGGAACCGGCCGCACCGCCATGGTGGAGGCGGCCCTCACCGGTTCGGGGCAGTTCGACCCGGCTGTGCACCGTGACCTGCGGGTGGACGTGCACCAGGTGCACCACCGCCCCGGGGCCGGAGTGAGCGTGGGGTACCGGGTGCAGTTCACCACCCCGCGCGGCCCGGTGCGGGATTACGTCGTAGCCTCCACCGCCCCGCAGGCCGGCGACGGCGACGGAGTAGCGGTCCTGAACGACGGGGTGCGCACGGTGCGGATGTGGCGCCGCCCGTTCGACCCCGCCATCCCTGGGCTACGTGCAGCCAGCGACCCGGCAGTCGTGGCTGCCTGGCTGCGGGAGGCGGGGTACGCGGTGGAGGAGCCGGTGCAACTGCGGTCGGTGTCCTACCGGCCCACCCGCCGTGCTGTATTGCGCGCCGATGCCGGTGAATTGCGGGTCTTCATCAAGGTGCTACCGGAACGTAAGGCGGAGGACCTGGCCACCCGCCACGAACTCCTTGCGGCCGCGGGTGTGCCCGCTCCCAGGTTGTTGGCCCGCCCCGAGCCGGCAATCTGTGTGCTCAGCGCCGCCCGTGGCCGCCCGCTGGCAGAGGCGATCGCCGGCGCCGGGGACCACCCCGAACTGATGCCCGCGCCGGCCGAATTGGTGGGATGGCTGGACCTGCTCCCGCCGGAGACCATGCAGTTGCGCCGCCGTTCCTCCTGGGCGGACCGATTGGACTTCCACACCGCTGCGGCGGCCGCCGCGCTGCCCGAGCAACGCGAGCAGGTGGTCGATCTGGGCACGCGGCTGGCCGATGCGCTCACCACCGTACGGGCGGAGGAGGAAGTACCCGCGCACGGCGATTACTACGAGGCCAACGTGTTCACCGCCGATGGAACGGTCAGCGAAGTCATCGATGTGGACTCCCTCGGCCCCGGCCGGCGCAGTGACGACCTGGCCACCATGCTCGGGCACGTGGCAGTACTGCCCGACCTGGCTCCGCAGGTGTACCGCGACACCCCCGCGGTGCTGGACCGCATGCGCGAAGATTTCGAGACCCGGGTCCCGGCGCACACACTGCGGATCCGCACTGCCGCCGTCGTGCTCTCCCTCATCGCCGGAGCGACACAGGACCAGGCGCAGGCACGGCTGCGGATCGCCACCGAGTGGGCAGGAGCGGCGGCGCAGACCCGCAGGGGCGCGAACACGAGTCTGAGAACCTTCTCATAATCTTCTCCGCTGCCTCTCATTCTCAGGTCCGACGATGAATGTGTAGGTCGGACCACTGAGGAAAGGACGAAGGATGAGTAAACGTACATGGGTCGTAGCCGGAGCACTGGGCGTACTGGGGGTTGCCGGCGGCAGCGCGGTGGCGACCGCTGATGCCCCCGCGGGCCAGGAGGCCATCGAGGGGGTTTCGGTGGCGCACGAAGCCGCGCACTCGGTCGATACCGCGATCACCCAGGCGCAGGCACTGCCGACGATGGCCAAGGCCGAACCGGCGAACGTGAGTTTCTCCGCGCCGTCTATGACCTCCCCGGTCAGTGCGGACTCGCCGCAGAGCCAGGCCAGCCCGCCGAGCCCGACCAGCCAGCCCTCGCCGGTGAGCCCGCCGAGCCCGAACTCGCCGCCGAGCCCGAACTCGCCGGTGAGCGCCGATTCTCCGGACAGCCCGGACTCCCCGGACTCACCGGATTCGCCGGACAGCCCGGATTCCCCCGACTCCCCGGACTCACCGGATTCGCCACCATCGGCTGACTCCGGCGACTGAGCCCACCGCAGGAGCAGCGTCCAGGGTGAGCACCTGGCTGCCCGGCTGACCGCCGTCGCGGCCGGCTGAGCGGTCCGGAGACCAGGCTGAGTGATCTCGGTCGAGTATCTCGATCGAACGTCCGCGGCCGGCCCTGGAACACGGGCCCGGAGCGCTCCCGTTCCGGTGGCCCACGCTCGCACGCGGTGAAGAGCCGCAGACCGCCCCGGCGATCCCCCGCGCCGGGGCGGTCTGCTGTTCGGACTGCCCGGCGTGCGCTCCACCGATGCTGGAACGTCGTCGGCCGGGCGGTTCCTGTGCTGGACGTTGTCGGCCGGGCCGTTCCTGTGCTGGACGTCGTGTCCTGAGTTGGTCGTCTGCTGAACTGGTGCGTCGTCTGCCGGGCGGTTCTTGCGCGAGACGGCGCCAGCGGGGCGGACGTGGGCTTGGTTCAGCCGTCCGCCAGTCGGTACCCCATCCCGCGGACGGTTTCGAAGAACTCAGCGCCGAGTTTCTTCCGCAGGTAACGCACGTACACATCGACCACGTTGGATCCGGGGTCGAAGTCATACCCCCACACCCGGGAGAGCAGTTGCGCCCGGCTCAGCACCTGCCCCGGATTGCGCAGGAACGTCTCCGCCAGCGCGAACTCCCGCGCCGACAGGTCCACGTCCTTGTCGCCCACCCGGGCCCTACGGGTGCGTAGGTCCAGGGACAGTTTGCCGTGCCGCAGCACTGTCGAATCACCGCCGCCCGCCTCGCTGCGCAGTCGCAATCGGACCCGGGCCAGCAACTCCTCGAACTGGAACGGTTTGGCCATGTAGTCATCGGCGCCGCCCTCCAAACCCGCCACCGTGTCATCGACGGAGGATCGGGCGGTGAGGATGATCACCGGAATGGTCACCTGCGATTTCCGGATGCGCCGCAACGCGGTGAACCCGTCCTGGTCGGGCAGGCCCAGGTCCAGGATGAGCAGGTCGAAATCGCCACTGACGGCGAGGTCTACCGCCTCCTGCGCGGTACCGACCACGGTGGGGGAGTAGCCGGCGGAGCGCAGCCCCTTGGCCACGAACGAGGCGATCCGGGGTTCATCCTCGGCGATCAGGATCTGGCTCATGCTGGTTGCTCCGTCAGGGTCGGTTGGTCAGAAGCACCGTACAGCGGCAGCAGCAAGGTCACAGTGGTGCCCTGCCCGGGCGCGGAGTCGATCCGCACCGTGCCGCCGTGGGCCTGGGCGATGGAGCGCACGATCGGAAGACCCAGGCCGGACCCTTCCACCGTGGGGTCCAACCGCTCGAACCGGCCGAACACTCGCTCCAAGTTCTCCGAGGCGATGCCGGTGCCCTCATCACGCACCCACAGCTGCAGCGTGGACTGTTCCACCCGGGAACCGATCCCGATCTGGCTGTCCTCCTCGGAGAAGCGCACCGCGTTGACGCACAACTGCAGCAACGCCTGTGTCAGTCGTTGCGGGTCCACCGGACAGGTGACGTCGGCCAGGGAGTCCAGCACCCACTGCCGCCGGCCCAGCGGACGGGCTTTGGCCAGCACCTCGTCGGTGAGCATCGCGATGTCGGTGCTGCGCGGTGTGACGAAGTCCGGGCGTCTGGCGCGGGCCAGGGTCATAAGGTCGTCCACCAGCCGGTTCATCCGCCCCAGTTCGTCCAGAGCGACATCCTTGGCGGTGCGGGCGTCCTCCGGATCATGCGGGTCCATCAACTCCAGGTGGCCCTGCACGATGGTCAGTGGCGTACGCAACTCGTGCCCGGCGTCGTCGAGCAGTTGCCGCTGGGAGGCAAACGCTTGCTCCAACCGCTCCAGCATTTGGTTGAAGGTGCCGCTGAGCATCGCCAGGTCGTCATTGCCCGCCACCGGAATGCGCCGGGACAGGTCCGTGGAGGAGATGGATTCGGCCGTCTCACGCAGCAACCGCACCGGCCGCAGGATCCGGCCCACGGTGATCCAACCGATGGCGATGATCACCACCAGTGCCACCAGGGCCACTACCGCGTAGAGCTGGTAGGTATCGGCCATCGCAGCGTGCTCGGCGCTGCGGTCGAAGGCCATCGCCAGGGTCCCCAGCCGGTCATCACCGGCGATCTGTACCGGCAGCACTGCCACCCGGTACGTGGTCTGCGGGGTCTCGATATGGGTGAGCGTGCCAGGCGGCGCGGAGCGGCTGCCGGTGTGCTCCAGGGCCCCGATGAGTTCCTGCAGTTGCGTCACGAGGTCGGCGTCCTGCTCCAACCGCAGCGGCACGGTAGTGGGAGCGGTGTTGGTCAGTTCCCCGTCGACGAACGCGAGCATCCCCTCGTTGGGTGCCATGGCGATACGCTGCAGCCCGGTGCGCAGGAGTACCTCGACCGAGTCGAACCGCTGCCCGGTGCCGGGATCCAAACCTTGTTCGGCCAACGCCTGGAACTCGGCGACATTGCGGCGCAACGCCCCGTCCAGGTCGGCATCCACGCGCTGGCGCTCGAAGAAGAACGCGGTCAGTCCCGCAACGGTCAGGGCCAGGACGTTGAGCAGCACCATGCCGGCGAGCACCCGGGTGCGGACGCTGATCACGCGGCGCGGGCTGGGGTCCATGATCCTCAGTATGGACGCCTGGGCGAAGTCACCACGTGCCGGACGGCGCCTGGAGGGCTGGTGCGCGTGCCGCAGGGCGCCTGAGGTGGGCTGCGCCGGCGTCGTTCTGGCACGGGCGGTGCGGGGTCGCGTAGAGGTGGGTTGAGGCGCATCGAGGCGGGTAGCCGCAGATAGGAACTGTGGCCGAGGGACGTGATCTTGATGACGCGGTTCGACCTGGGAGCCCCGAAGGGCGTAGACTCATGCGCGGTGCTTGATATACACCAGGCTGGTGCGTGCCCTGTGACGGGGTATCGTGGCATGGATGTCAGTACCGAAGGGCAGTGGCGCAATTGGTAGCGCACCGGTCTCCAAAACCGGCGGTTGTGGGTTCGAGTCCCGCCTGCCCTGCAGCGCAGGCCGCACTTCGCGGCCGGTCGTGACCGGCGGGCCGGAAGGGTCCGCACATTGATCGTTGAACACCCATCGAGTAGGGGAACGCAGTTGTGAGCACATCCGCGAACGCGCCCGGGGAACCCGGCCGCGACCGGGGTGATGACGCCGTCGACCCCGATTCCGAACAACCCACCCCCGGCGCGCCCGAAGAGGACGCCGGCGAGTCCGGCGCTGACTCCGGGGCCGGTCAGGACCGGGATGTGACCAAGCAGGTGCGCCAGGAGGCGCGCAAGTCGGAGGCGGCGGCCCGAAAGGCCGGGCGGGGCACTGCGCGGCCCGCGCGCAGGACCAGCAAGTCTCCGGCTCGTACCTCGGCCGTGCCGGGGCGCGAGGGACGGGATCTGGGCTTCTTCGCCCGGATCGCCCTGTTCGTGCGCCAGGTGATCGCCGAGATCCGCAAGGTGGTCACCCCCACCCGGAACGAACTGGTCACCTTCTCCGTGGTGGTGATCGTCTTCATCCTCGCGATGATGGTGTACGTCGGAGTGCTGGACTTCGGCATCGGTCGCCTGGTGTTGTGGGTGTTCGGGAACTAGTTGATTGACCACCGGCGCCCACGGGCGCAATCAAGTGAGGAAAGCAGGACAGGACGTGTCTGAGGAGACCCGCGACGTACCCGAGGCCATCGATGAGGCTCTCGGTGAAGAGGCGCCGGCACAACCGGACGACGACGCAACCCAGGATGCGGACCAGGTCGCGGGTGGCGGTGCGGACATGAGCGCGAACGACGCTGACTCCGATACCGCCGTCGCCACGCAGGACGACGAAGCGTCAGCGACCGACGACGAAGCCGCGACGACCGAGGACGAACCGGCCGCAGCAGGCGATGCGGCTGCTGCGGAGCAGCCGGAGGAGGAAGTTGACCCGGTGGAGGAATTCCGCCGCGAACTTCGCACCCTGCCGGGGGAGTGGTACGTGGTGCACTCCTACGCCGGATACGAGAACCGGGTGAAGGCCAATCTGGAGTCGCGCATCCAGTCCTTGAACATGGAGGACTACATCTATCAGGTCGAAGTGCCGATGGAAGAAGTCGTCGAGATCAAGAACTCGGTGCGCAAACTCGTCAAACGGGTCCGTATCCCCAGTTATGTGCTGGTGCGGATGGATCTGACCGATGAGTCCTGGGGCGCGGTCCGCCACACCCCGGGAGTGACCGGCTTCGTCGGTCACGCCTACTCCCCGGTGCCGCTCAGCCAGGATGAGGTGGTGTCGATGCTGGCGCCCACGATCGAGCAGAAGGCTCCGGCCGAAGCCGCGGGTGCTCCCGCAGCCGGCGCCCCGCCGGTGCAGGTGGACTTCAGCGTGGGCGAATCCGTCACGGTCACCGACGGTCCGTTCGAGACCCTCCCGGCGACGATTTCGGAAATCAACGCCGAGAGCCAGAAACTCAAGGTGCTGGTGTCCATCTTCGGCCGGGTGACCCCGGTGGAGCTGTCCTTCAACCAGGTCGCCAAGATCTGATCGACCATCCGGCTCCGGCCGGATCCAGTCCGAGACGCAGCCGAGCGGCATGTTCGGGGCGCGCGGACCCCTCGTGGCCCGGGCCGGGCCACATGCAACCGGGTCATCGCCCAAGGCGTGGGCCCACAATCACAGGAGAGACATATGCCCCCCAAGAAGAAGGTCGCAGGCCTGATCAAACTCCAGATCCAGGCCGGTGCTGCCAACCCCGCCCCCCCGATCGGGCCGGCGCTGGGTCAGCACGGCGTGAACATCATGGAGTTCTGCAAGGCCTACAACGCCGCCACCGAATCGCAGCGCGGCAACGTGATCCCGGTAGAGATCACGGTGTACGAGGACCGTTCGTTCACCTTCATCACCAAGACCCCGCCGGCCGCGGAACTGATCAAGAAGGCCGCCGGTGTGGACAAGGGTTCGGGGAACCCCAACACCGCCAAGGTCGGGACCATTACCGACGAGCAGGTCCGCGAGATCGCCCAGACCAAGATGGAAGACCTCAACGCCCGGGACGTGGACGCCGCCGCGAAGGTGATCGCCGGCACCGCCCGCTCGATGGGTATCGACGTCAAGGGCTGAGCCCCCTTAGCGGCCTGCCGCCGCCCCACGGGACGGCCGCAGGCACCTGGGAGCACCCGACCGGGGCCTCCCAGCACCCGAGTGGCAGGGCCGAGCGCGGCCCGCACCACGACTGCACAAGGAGAAGCAGATGACACAGCGCAGCAAGCACTACCGCAACGCCGCTGAACGGATCGACCGTTCCCGGCTCCACAGCCCGGCCGAAGCCATCACCCTGGTGAAGGAAACGGCCACCACGAAGTTCGACCCCACCGTGGACCTGGCCCTCCGCTTGGGTGTGGACCCCCGGAAGGCCGACCAGATGGTGCGCGGGACCGTGAACCTGCCCCACGGCACCGGGAAGACCGCCCGGGTGATCGTCTTCGCCGTCGGTGAGCGTGCCGAGCAGGCCGTGGAGGCCGGCGCCGATGAGGTGGGCGGCGATGAACTCATCGAGAAGGTCGCCGGCGGGTACGTGGACTTCGACGCCGCCGTGGCCACACCGGACCTCATGGGCAAGGTCGGACGCTTGGGCCGGGTGCTCGGTCCCCGCGGGTTGATGCCCAACCCCAAGACCGGGACCGTCACCATGGATGTGGCCAAGGCCGTTTCGGACATCAAGGGCGGACGGATCGACTTCCGGGTGGATAAGCACGCCAACTTGCACCTGATCCTGGGGAAGGCCTCGTTCACCGAGCAGCAGTTGGCGGACAACTACACCGCCGCGATCGAGGAGATCCAGCGACTGAAGCCCTCCTCCGCCAAGGGCCGCTACATCAGCAAGGTGGCGATGAGCGCCACGATGGGCCCCAGCGTGCTGATCGATCCGGCGCAGAGCGCGACCGAGGCTGTCGCCGCAAACTGACCCAGGTCGCTGCCGCGAGTTGACCCAAGCAAGCGGCGCGAGCGACTCGAAGCGGCCCGGCACCACTACGGTGCCGGGCCGCTTTGCATCCGGGAGGGCGCCGCGCCCGACCGGACCTCCTGTGGCGGCATTCACAACCGCAGGCATTGAGAGCGGTAGCCCGGGCGCGCTACAGTGGATGTTGCCCAAGACCGCAGGTCGCCCGTCACCCGACGGGGTTAAGTCCGCATGATGCGGAGCCAGCGCAGGTGACCCGAGTTCAACCCGGACGTTCGCTCCGGGAACCAGAGCCCTGTCACGTGCGCAGGGCTCTTGTCATGTGTGGCCCGATCCGCGGCGAGTAACGCGAATAGGAGGGCACATGGCACGGCCTGACAAGGCAGCCGCAGTTGCCGAACTGACGGAAAGATTCCGTCAGTCCGATGCTGTTGTGCTGACCGAGTACCGCGGCCTGACGGTGTCCCAACTCAAGGAGTTGCGCACCTCCCTCGGTGACTCCACCACTTACCGGGTGTCGAAGAACACCCTCACCCAGATCGCGGCCAAAGAAGCCGGCGTGGATGCTTTCGAGGGCCAGTTCACCGGCCCCACCGCTCTGGCCTTCATCGAAGGCGACCCGGTCCCGGCCGCCAAGGGTCTACGAGACTTCGCCAAGGCCAACCCCAGTCTGGTGATCAAGGGCGGTGTCCTGGAAGGTCGTACCCTGACCGCCGAGGACATCACCAAACTCGCCGATCTGGAGTCGCGCGAAGTGCTCCTGTCCAAGTTGGCCGGCGCACTCAAGGCCAGCCTGAACCAGGCTGCCTACGTCTTCAACGCCCCCGCCTCCAAGGCGGCGCGCGCCATCGAAGCCCTGCGCCAGAAGCAGGACAACCCCGAGGACTCCGCGGCCTGACCGCCCGGAGGCTCACCACCCCCGCTGCTTCTTGCGCAAGCAGTACCTGACAAGGAAGGAACGCCACCATGGCGAAGCTCAGCACTGAAGAGCTCATCGACGCTTTCAAGGAAATGACCCTGCTCGAACTGTCCGAGTTCGTGAAGGAGTTCGAGGACACCTTCGAGGTCACCGCTGCCGCCCCGGTTGCCGCCGTGGCCGCCGGTGCACCCGCCGCCGGAGGCGGCGAGGAGGCCGCTGCCGAGGAGCAGTCGGAGTTCGACGTCGTCCTGGAGTCCGTGGGCGACAAGAAGATCCAGGTCATCAAGGAGGTGCGCTCCCTGACCAGCCTCGGCCTGAAGGAGGCCAAGGACCTGGTCGACGGCGCACCGAAGCCGGTTCTGGAAGGTGTCGACAAGGAAGCCGCGGACAAGGCGAAGGAAGCCCTCGAGGGCGCCGGCGCCACCGTCACCCTGAAGTGAGACCGTCGCGGATGGCACAACCGTCCGCGTGAACTCGACCAGCGTCGAGGCGAGGCCCGCACCGCCACCACCATGGCCGGTGCGGGCTTCGCGTCTCGGCACCCGTAACCGTCGCCGACAGCACCGCTGGCCGTGTGAGCATTGGCCCGGCCTCTCCGCACCCCGGTGGCTTAGGCTTCGGAGGAAACCGCACCACCGCAAGGCTTTGCCGCTTCGCCCGGCGCCACAACGGCCCGTCGGCGGAGTTGCTGCTGGACAATGCTGGCCTTTGCGGCTATGCTGTCGCTTTGCGCTGTCGTGTGCCCCTGACGCCGTCCTCCGGACCACTACATACGAGGTGAATCCGCTCCGATTCGGCGTGTACAGGTCCGAAAAGGGGATGAGCGATCAGGGGTTCTAGCAGCGCGCGTGCACACGACCTGCTTGGAAGGACCCCTCTTGGCTGCCTCGCGCACCCCTTCTGCTCCAACCACTGAAGCCATTGAAAAACGTACCGCCTCCCGCCGCGTCTCGTTCGCGCGGATCCAGGAACCGCTAGCAGCCCCGGACCTGCTCGGACTGCAAGTAGACAGTTTCGACTGGTTGCTGGGCAACGAGCGCTGGCAAGCGCGCGTCGAAGCGAACGGCGAACCGCCGATCTCCGGGTTGGAGGAGATCTTCGAGGAGATCTCCCCGATCGAGGACTTCGGCGGCACCATGTCGCTGTCGTTCCGTGAACACCGCTTCGAGCCGCCCAAATACAGCGCCGACGAGTGCCGGGAGAAGGACTTCACCTACTCCGCTCCGCTGTTCGTCACCGCGGAGTTCGTCAACTACACCACCGGCGAGATCAAGTCCCAGACCGTCTTCATGGGGGACTTCCCCCTGATGACCGAACGGGGCACCTTCATCATCAACGGTACCGAACGGGTGGTGGTGTCCCAGTTGGTGCGCTCCCCGGGAGTGTACTTCGAACGCACCCCGGACAAGACCTCCGACAAGGACATCTTCACCGCCAAGGTCATCCCCTCCCGGGGTGCCTGGCTGGAATTCGAGATCGACAAGCGCGACGCCGTCGGCGTGCGCGTGGACCGCAAGCGTAAGCAGTCGGTCACCGTGTTCCTCAAGGCCCTGGGCATGACCGAGGCCGAGATCCGTGAGGAATTCGCCGACTTCCCCGCGGTGCTGGACACCCTGGAGAAGGACACCGTAGCCACCCAGGACGAGGCTCTGCTGGACATCTACCGCAAGATCCGTCCGGGTGAGCCGCCCACGGTCGAGGCCGGCCAGGCGCTGTTGGAGAACTTCTACTTCAACGACAAGCGCTATGACCTGGCCAAGGTGGGCCGGTACAAGCTCAACAAGAAGTTGGGCTTGGATGCTCCGCTGGACGACTCAGTGCTCACCCGCGCCGACGTGGTCGCCACCATCCGGTACCTGGCCGCCCTGCACCAAAGCGTGTCCACCCTCCCCGGCAAGCGTGACGGGCAGGACATCGATATCCCGGTCGAGACCGATGACATCGACCACTTCGGTAACCGGCGCATCCGGGCCGTGGGCGAACTCATCCAGAACCAGGTCCGCACCGGGCTGTCCCGGATGGAACGGGTGGTCCGCGAACGGATGACCACCCAGGACGTGGAGGCGATCACGCCGCAGACCTTGATCAACATCCGCCCCGTGGTGGCCTCGATCAAGGAATTCTTCGGCACCTCCCAGCTCTCCCAGTTCATGGACCAGAACAACCCGCTGGCCGGCCTGACCCATAAGCGGCGGCTGTCCGCGCTGGGCCCCGGCGGGTTGTCCCGTGACCGTGCCGGCATGGAAGTGCGGGACGTGCACCCGTCCCACTACGGCCGGATGTGCCCGATCGAGACGCCGGAAGGCCCGAACATCGGGCTGATCGGTTCACTCGCGACCTACGGGCGGATCAACCCCTTCGGGTTCGTCGAGACCCCGTACCGCAAGGTCGTCGACGGCCGGGTCACCGACGAGGTGGAATACCTGACCGCGGACGACGAGGACCGGTACGTCATCGCCCAGGCCAACGCCGCGGTCGACGACGAGGGCCGGTTCACCGAGGAAGAGGTGCTGGTGCGCATCCGGGGCGGTGAGGCGATCGACGTGCCCGCCGACCAGGTGGACTACATGGACGTCTCGGCCCGTCAGATGGTCTCGGTGGCCACCGCGATGATCCCGTTCCTGGAGCACGACGACGCCAACCGCGCCCTGATGGGTGCAAACATGCAGCGTCAAGCCGTGCCGCTGCTGCGCAGCGAGGCCCCGCTGGTGGGCACCGGGATGGAACGGCGTGCCGCAGTCGACGCCGGTGATGTGATCGTGGCGACCAAGGCCGGTGTGGTCAGCGAGGTCTCCGCCGATGCGATCATCGTGGACCTCGACGACGGCGGCACCCAGACCTACAAGGTCGCCAAGTTCGACCGGTCCAACCAGGGCACCTCCTACAACCAGCGTGTGTTGGTCGATGAGGGTGACCGGGTTGAGGTCGGGTCCGTCCTGGCCGACGGCCCCTCCACCGAGGAGGGCGAACTGGCCCTGGGCAAGAACCTGTTGGTGGCGTTCATGGCCTGGGAGGGCCACAACTTCGAGGACGCCATCATCCTCTCCCAGCGCCTGGTGCAGGACGATGTGCTCTCCTCCATCCACATCGAGGAGCACGAGGTCGACGCCCGGGACACCAAGTTGGGCCCGGAGGAAATCACCCGGGACATCCCCAACGTCTCCGATGAGGTCCTGGCCGACCTGGACGAACGCGGCATCATCCGCATCGGTGCCGAGGTCGGGGCCGGCGACGTGCTCGTCGGCAAGGTCACGCCCAAGGGTGAGACCGAACTGACCCCGGAGGAGCGACTGCTGCGGGCGATCTTCGGTGAGAAGGCCCGCGAGGTGCGCGACACCTCCCTGAAGGTGCCCCACGGTGAGTCCGG
>DATGSR010000269.1:0-3141 GCA_035302405.1 Beutenbergiaceae bacterium | reverse complement strand
CCATCGCACGCGAATCCCGGGCCATCCTCGGTGCGGCGGGCATCACGCTGGAACACCCGGTGATGCGCCACGCGGCCAACCTGGAATCGGTGCTGACCTACGAGGGCACCTCCGAGGTGCACCAACTGGTGATCGGCCAATCCCTGACCGGCCACTCCGCCTTCCGCCAGGGGCCGCGGTGACCCACGCCGTCGACCCCACCGACGTGACCGCCGACACCGGGCAGGGCCCGCTATCGGGGGTACTGGTCGCCGACTTCAGCCGGGTGCTGGCCGGGCCGCTGACCACGATGTGGCTGGCCGACCTGGGCGCCACTGTGGTCAAGGTCGAACGCACCGGACGCGGCGATGAGACCCGCAGTTGGGGCCCGCCGTGGGCCGGGGACACCAGTTCCTACTTCACCGCGGCGAACCGGTCCAAACTCAGCCTGGACCTCGACCTGTCCGAACCGGAGGACGCCGAGGTCGCGCGTCGGCTCGCGGCGCGGGCCGATGTGCTGGTGGAGAACTTCCGCACCGGGGGCCTGGCCCGGTTCGGCCTGGACTACGACTCCGTGTCGGCCGCCAACCCCGGCGTGGTGTACACCTCGATCACCGGGTACGGGTCCGCCCAGGGGGCGTCGCTGCCGGGCTACGACTTCATCGTGCAGGCCATCGGTGGGCTGATGAGCATCACCGGCCAGGCCGGGGGAGAACCCACCAAGGTGGGCGTGGCTCTGGTGGACGTGCTCACCGCCAAGGACGCCGTCATCGGCATCCTCGCCGCCCTGCGCGCCCGGGACGCCGGCCGCGGCGGCCAGCACGTGGAAGTCAACCTGCTCTCCAGCCTGCTCGGCTCCCTGGCGAATCAAGCCTCCAGTTACCTGACCACCGGCACCTCACCGGCGGCGATGGGCAACCAGCACCCGTCGATCGCGCCCTATGAGACCCTGCACTGCCGCACCGGCACCTTGGCGGTGGCCTGCGGCAACGATCAGCAGTTCCGCCGTCTGGTCACCGTGCTCGGGATCCCCGAAGCGGCCGACGACGCCCGGTTCGCCACCAACGCCGACCGGGTACAGAACCGCGGGGCCCTCATCACCGTGCTCGAGGAACAACTCGCCCGCCGCGATGCTGCCGACTGGGAGGCCCTCCTGAGCGAGGCCGACGTACCCGCCGGGCTCGTGGGCTCCATCGAATCGGCGTTCAAACGGGCCGCCGAACTGGGCCTGGAACCCACCGCCGACCTGCCCGCGCCGTACCCGCCGCAGGTGGCCCACCCCATCACCTACTCCACCACCCGGCCCCGCCCGCCGGCACCACCACCAGGAGTGGGGGAGCACAGCCACGATGTGCGAACCTGGTTGAAGCAGGACGGCGCAGTGGCGCAACTGGAGGACATCCTCCGCGGGCGCACGGGCACCCAGTCATAGCCGGTGGCAGCCGCGCACCGAATGGTCGCGGCCGCCGGGTTGAGCCGGGCACCGAGTCTGAGCCGGGCACCGAGACTGAGCGGGCACCGAGTCATAACCGATTAACCTTCGCAGCAGAGATGAAGGAGAACCTGATGAAAATAGTCGTACTGATCAAACAGGTGCCCGACACCTGGGGAGAACGTCACCTGAACACTGAGTCCGGGTGGGTGGACCGGGGTGCCAGTGAGGCGGTGATTGATGAGGTCGGGGAGCGGGCGATCGAGGCGGCGCTGGTGTACAAGGACTCCGCCGATGCCGAGGTGGTGGTGATGACCATGGGCCCGGCCTCGGCGAAGGAGTCACTGCGCAAGGGCCTGGCGATGGGCGCGGATTCTGCGGTGCACATCGTGGACGACCAGTTGGCGGGTGCCGATGTGCTGCGCACCGCCCAAGTGCTGGCGACCGCCATCCAGCGCGAAGGCTTCGACCTGGTAGTGGCAGGGGATGTGGCTACCGATGGTGGGGGTGGGGTGGTGCCGGCGATGGTGGCCGAACACCTCGGGGTTGCCCACCTGACGCACCTGGACCAAGTCACCATCACCGCCGACGGCATCAAGGGCGTGCGCGGGGTTTCTGGTGGCGATGCGCAGGTGAGTGCGAGGTTGCCGGCGGTGATCTCGGTGACCGAGCGCACCCCGGAGGGACGGTTCCCGAACTTCCGCGGCATTATGCGGGCCCGGAAGAAACCGATGCAGGTGTTGTCGCTGGGCGAGCTTGGGTTGGGCGCGGATGCGGCCCGGTCGGTGGTGGTCTCCGCTGCTGCCCGCCCGGCCCGCGAAGCCGGAGTGAAGATCGTCGATGAGGGCGATGGCGGTAAGCAGTTGGCCCAGTTCCTGGCCGAGCAGAAACTCATCTAAGGGAGTCATTGATCATGGCGAATGTTCTTGTGCTGATCGACCACCACGACCAGGCCCCCGCCGCCTCGGCCGGGCCCCTGCTGGGTTTGGCGGCCCAGTTCGGCGCCCCGGTGGCGGTGGTGCCCGCCGGCGCGGATGCCGGTGAGGGTCTCGTTGAGGCCCTTGGTGCTCTGGGGGCGGCGCATGTGCACCTGGCCGCCTCCCCGGATGCGGGGAAGGTGTTGGTGGGCCCGGCAGTAGCCGCGTTAGAGAGCGCGGCCAAGGAGTACTCACCCGCCTTGGTGCTGGCCGCTGACGAACTGGCCTCCCGGGAGGCCGCGGCCCGGTTCGCCGTGCGCACCGGGGCGGGGTTGGCCCTGGATGTAGTGAATATGACCGACCGGGAGGGCAAGATCGTCTACTCCCACCTCGTCTTCGGCGGAGAATACGAAACCGACTCCGTCCTGGAAGGCGACCTGGCAGTCGCCGTGGTCCGCGAGGGCGCGGTTAGCGTCCAGGGTCAGCCGGTTGCCTCCCCGCAGGTCACCCGGGGTGAGGTGGAAGCGGCTGCCGGGGTGCCGGTGGACAGCGTCCAGGAGGCCAGTGCGGTCTCAGAGCGTCCGGATCTGCGCGGGGCCGATGTGGTGGTCTCCGGTGGCCGCGGGGTGGGCTCGAAGGAAGACTTCGCCCTGGTGGAACAACTTGCCGATGCACTCGGCGCGGCGGTAGGGGCGTCGCGGGCGGCGGTGGATGCCGGGTATGCCCCACCGGAGACCCAAGTCGGACAAACCGGCGTCACGGTCTCCCCGCGACTGTATGTGGCCCTGGGGATCTCCGGGGCGATCCAACACC
>DATGSR010000268.1:0-6524 GCA_035302405.1 Beutenbergiaceae bacterium | reverse complement strand
ATGGCACGAGAGTTCGATGCGGCTGCCGCCGCGAAAGCGGTGCGCGACCTGCTCGTCGCGATCGGGGAGGACCCGGACCGAGAGGGACTGCGCGATACCCCCCAGCGCGTCGCCCGGTCGTTGGCCGAGACGCTCTCCGGCCTCAACCAGGACCCGGCCGACGTGGTGCAGACGTTCTTCGACATCGAACACCAGGAAATGGTGCTCGTGCGTGACATCGAGGTGTACTCGATGTGCGAACACCACCTGCTGCCCTTCCACGGGGTGGCGCACGTGGGCTACATCCCGGACGAACACGGCCGGGTCACCGGGCTGAGCAAACTGGCCCGGCTGGTGGACGTGTACGCCAAACGACCGCAGATCCAAGAACGGTTGACCACCGAGGTCGCCGACGCGTTGGTGAACCTGCTGGGCGCTCGCGGTGTCATCGTGGTGGTGGAGGCCGAGCACCTGTGCATGTCGATGCGCGGGGTGCGCAAACCAGGGTCGCGTACGGTCACCTCCGCGGTACGGGGCATGATGCGCCAGGGCGCCACCCGGGCCGAGGCGATGAGTCTGATCAACCGGCACTGAGTCACCGGGCTCGCTGTGATCGGCGCATGAGTGCCCATCGCCGTCGTCCCCGGTGAACTTCGCCGCGAACCGTGGTGCCGGCGCGCGTCGCCGAGAGGGGTTGGCCAAGGCGGGGCGAGCCGGTGGTGAGTGGTGGGTCCGGGCGAGAAGCGGCACCGGCCCCACTAGGCTGAGCAGGTGAGCACACGCACACAGGTGATGGGCATTGTGAACGTCACCCCGGACTCCTTCAGCGACGGCGGACAGTGGTTCGAACGTGACGTTGCGATCGCCCATGGCCGGCACCTGCTCGCACAGGGCGCCGACATCCTGGACATCGGCGGTGAATCCACCCGTCCCGGTGCGGCACGGGTGAGCGAACGGGAGGAACTGGACCGGGTGCTGCCGGTGGTGGCGGCCCTGGCCGGCCACGCGCCGGTCATCAGCGTGGACACCATGCGTGCGGAGGTGGCGCGCCGCGCCGTGGCGGCCGGGGCGAGCATCATCAACGACGTCTCCGGCGGTAAGGCCGACCCCGATATCGCCCGCGCGGCCGTCGAATCCGGTGCCCGGTTGGTGGTATCCCACTGGCGCGGGCATTCCGATGTCATGGCCTCCCTGACCCGGTACGGGGACGTGGTGCGCGACGTGCGGGACGAGTTGGCCGAGCAGGTCAATGCGGCCCTTGCGGCCGGGGTGCGCCCGGAGCAGATCATCATCGACCCGGGACTGGGGTTCGCCAAGGACGCCGAGGCCAATTGGGCGTTGCTGGCCAACCTGGAGCAGTTGCAGGAGTTGGGCTACCCGGTGCTGGTCGGGGCCTCCCGCAAGCGGTTCCTCGGTGAGTTGCTCGCCCAATACGGCACCGAATCGCTGCCCACGTTCCGCGATCGGGCCACCGCTGCGATCTCCGCACTGGTGGCCCGCGCCGGTGCGTGGGGGGTACGAGTACACGATGTCCCGTCCTCTGTGGACGCGGTACGCGTGGCCGAAGCCGTGAACGCGGCGGATGTCGCGCGCAGACAACAGCACCAGGAGGCGCCACAATGAGCCCTATGGCAGCAGATGCACATTCCTCGGGCGATGTGATCCGACTGGTCGGGCTGGGCGGAATCGGCCGGCACGGAGTGCTCCCGGAGGAGCGACGTGACGGCCAGCAGTTCCTGGTGGACCTCGACATTCACGTGGACACCACCGCGGCCGCCGCTCACGACGACCTGTCCCGAACGGTCGACTATGCCGCGGTCGCCGGCGAGGTCAACGCCATCATCGAAGGGGAACCGCTCAACCTCATCGAAACCCTGGCCGCTCGGATCGCCGATGCGGTGCTCAACCACGGCGGCGTGCGAGCGGTGGGCGTCACCGTGCACAAGCCCGAGGCGCCGCTCGGGCTCCCGTTCACCGACGTGCAGGTGCAGATCCACCGGACCGCGCCCAGCCAGGGCAGGGCGGCTGCCTCTCGACCGGAGCAGACGGCGGCCCCCCAGGGGGCGCAGCAGGTCGACGCCGACCATGCCGGTGCAGCGATGCTCGCCCCCGCCGTGGTCGCGGACCAGGTTGCCGGTGCCGGTGCCGACGAAGGGGTGCCCGCGCTCTCGCCCAGCAGCCCGGACGAGCAGGACGTCGATGTGCTCGAACGTGAACCTGATGGTGAGGTCGCGGCGGTGCTCGGCCTGGGTGGCAACGTGGGGGACGTACGCTCCACATTGCGCGCGGTAGTAGAGGACCTGCGTAACGCTCCCGGTTTGAAGGTGCAAGCGGTCTCCCCGCTGGCTCGTACTGCGGCGGTCGTGGAGCAGGACGCGCCCGCACAGCCGGACTACCTCAACGCCGTCGTGCTGGTCACGACCACGCTGTCCCCGATGGGGCTGTTGAACCTGACCCGTTCCCTGGAGGACAGTTACGGTCGCGAACGCACCGAGCGGTGGGGACAGCGCACCGTGGATATCGACATCATCGACTACGACGGAGTGACCTCCACCGAGGAGGTGCTGTCGCTGCCGCACCCCCGGGCCAACGAGCGTGCTTTCGTGCTCGTGCCGTGGGCGCAGGTCGATCCCGATGCGTTCCTGCCAGGTCTTGGCGGCGGGCCGGTGGCGATGCTGGCCGAAACCGCGCCGGACCGCGGCGGAGTGCGATGGCTGGCGCTGGACTGGTTGGAGCGCGCCGGCCATGGCACGGACTCCGGCAGTTTCGTCGTCTCCCATGACGTGCCTCCGGCTCCCGTGGCCCAGCCGGACATGGCTGAGGAGCAGGGGCAGGCCCCGCCGGCAGTGCCGCCCGCGAGCGCGTCGGAGGCGCCGGGCCAGCCCGCGGCCCTGAGCCCGGAAGGCGGCGCGGCCGTGCCGGATCAATCGGGGCCGGTGGAGCCGCCCGAGTCCGCACCGGTGAGCCCTGACAGCGAGCACCCGGGTCATGACCCGATGGCTCCACCGAGCAGGGACCACGACCCGATGGTCCAGCCGACCCCGGCGCACGGGCAGGCGGAGTTCCAACCCGCGGAGGCGGTCGACGCTGTCCCGCCCGAGCAGGCCCAGCCTGCTGTGCCGCCCCAGCCGGCCGTCCCGCCCCAGCCGGCCGTCCCGCCCCAGCCGGCCGCTGCGCCCCCACCCGCGCCGGCACCGACGGGAACCGGTCCGGTGCCCGCCGGCGGCCCCGAGCCTGCTGCCGCGCCGCCGTCCCCGGCCGAACCGGCAGGCCCGCCGTCGCCGTCCCCGCTCTCCCCGGCGGATCCGGCATCGTCCGCCTCGGTCCCGCACGCGCCGGAACGGGCCGGCGAGGGGCCTGCGGTCACGCCCATGGAGCAACACCGGGTGGAACAAACGCCGCCCTGGGCGCCGCCACCCGCACAAGAAGACGCCCCGCGGGCCGAGAACCGGGATGAACTCGGCCCTACACCGAGCCAGGACGAAACGGGCCAGGACGCAACGAGCCGCGACGCGGGCAGTGCTGACGCGCCGTCGGGCAGCCCGGACATCGCCGCTGGCGCGCCCCCCTCTGGCGGAGGCCTTGACGAGGTGCTCTCCCCGCACAGCCCGGAGGTGGAGCAAACCCAAGCGAAGTTCGCCCCGCGGTGGCAGCCGGTGCAACGCCGCGACGACGAGGAGTCCTGACCCGCTCGATGCAACGCCTCCGCTGGCAAACGCTCCTCGCCGTCTTCCTGGTGGCCGGCGCGGTCAGCACCATTGGCCTGCGAGCGTGGGTTTCCCGCGGCAACAACCCCGTCCCCATCCCCTGGATCCAGATCGCGCTGATCCTGGTGCTCTCAGTGGGGGTGGCGCTGCTGGGCTGGCGGATCCGCCGTTTCGTGGGCAAGGGCGAGTTGCTCAACCCCGTCGACGCGGTGCGCACGCTGGTCCTGGGGCAGGCGACCGCTGTCACCGGAGCGATCCATCTGGGCTACTTCACCGCTCAGTTAGTATTGGCCCTGCCCCGACTGGAGGCGCCCGACCCGCGAACTCAGGCATGGTCGGCCGGCGGCGCCATATTTGCCTCCGTGCTGATGATCGCGGCAGGCTTGTTCGCCGAGTGGTGTTGCCGTGTTCCTCCTGACGAGGACTCCGAGGATCCGCCCCCGGCGGGCACGGCGGACCCACACGTGTCGTGAGAGGTAGCGGAGACAATGGCCACCATGGAAACAGAGCCGACACCGGCTTTTGATATCAACGGCGTGCGGTGGAACCCGGTATCACCCCGGTTGACCACCGTGCGGGTGGTGACGGCCGTGGTGTTCCTCGGTATCCCCACGATCATCGCGCTCATCGTGGCGGTGATCGCCGGGGGATGGGCGTGGGCGGCGCCCGCCGGGCTGGCGCTGATCACCCTGTGGGCCTTGTGGTTGATCCCACGACAGGTGCGGGCGATCGGCTATGCCGAACAGGAGGAGGATCTGGCGATCCGTAAGGGCGTGATGTTCAAGAGCCTCACCCTGGTGCCCTACGGCCGGATGCAGTACGTCGATGTCAGTGCCGGCCCGATCGCCCGGAAAATGAAGATCGCGCAGGTGCAGTTACACACGGCATCGGCGGGAACCGACGCCTCGATCCCCGGTCTGCCTCAGGACGAGGCGGCTCGGCTACGCGACCAACTGAGCGCCCGCGGTGAAGCGAAGTTGGCCGGTCTGTGACTGCTACGCCCCCTCCGGAAGGCGAACGCAACCCGTTCTCTGCGCCAACCGCAGACGACGACTCGCAACAAAGCGTGCCCCCACCCGCGCCCCAGTCGCCAGGGTCCCCCGTGCCTCCGCCGCCTGTGCCCCAGTCTCCTGGGCACTCCGTGCCCCCGCCGCCTGCGCCAGGTCAGCAGGTCCCGCACGCGCCGGAACAGCAGCCCCCGCGTCCGGATTTCCCGGGCCCGGTGCAACAGGCGCCCGGTCCCGTCCCACCGACTGCCCCCGGGCCGATGCCGCCCCCGGGCGACCAGGGCGGCGGTCCCGGCTTCAACCCCCCTGGCGAGGCGGTGGCGCCGCCGCCCGATGCCGGTCAGACCGATGCGAACGCCGAGACCGTGCAGTGGCGCCGCCTGCACCGCGTGACACCGTTGCTGAACGCATGGAAAGCCGGAGCGGCGATCTTCCTGATCGCGCTGTACAACTCCCAGGAATACATGGCCGATTTGCGGCGGGCGTTCCCGGCCATTGCTCTGCTGGGGATGGTCGTCGCGCTGCTCGTGGTCGGTTTCGTCATCGGCTTGGTCATTGCCATGCTGGCTTGGCGCCGGACTCAATACGGGGTGGGCGAGGAGAGCGTCTTCCTGCACAAGGGCATCCTGTTCCGGCAACAACGGCACGTACGCCTGGACCGGGTCCAAGCCGTAGAAGTCACCCAGCCGCTGATGGCCAGGATCTTCGGCTTCGCATCGCTCAAGGTGGAATCAGCGGGCGGGGCCGGGTCGAACTTGCAACTGGCGTACCTGACCGAACCGGACGCCCAGAACCTCCGGAATGAGTTGCTCGCCCGAGTCGCCGGCATCAAATACGGCACCGCGGCTTCCCACCCCGGTGCGCAGCCGGGCCCCGGGGTGCAGCCCGGGGCCGCAGGCGCACAAGCAGCAGCCACCCCGCCGGCTGCCATACCGGAACGTGAGATCGCTGTACTCCCTCCGGGCCGGCTCGTGGGGTCGTTGGCGTTGTCGCTGTCCGTGGTCGCCATCGTGTTGGCGCTACTCGTGTTCGTCGTGGCTGCGATCGCGACCCGCACCCCGGGTATTATCGCCGGATCGTTCGCGCCGATGCTCGCTTCCGCCGCCTACTTGTGGGGCCGGTTCGCTGGCGAATTCTCCTTCCGGGCGGCGGTATCGCCCGACGGGATCCGGCTGCGCCACGGCCTGTTGGAGACCAAGGCCCGCACCGTCCCGCCGGGCCGGGTGCAAGCCGTCTCGATCTCCCAGCCCGTGCTGTGGCGGATCAAGGACTGGTGGCGGATCCAGGTCAATATCGCCGGGTACGGTCCGGAGGAGACCACCGGAACGGTGCTCTACCCGGTAGCCACTCGTGAGGAAGTCGCGTTCATGCTCTCCCTCGTCCTTCCGGACCTCGGTGACGAGCGCCCCCTACCGGTGCTACACGCTGGCATGGACGGTTTCGACGGCGATGAGGGTTACGTCACCAGCCCCAAACGAGCGCGCTGGGTGGACCCATTGGTTCGGCGGCGCACCGCCTTCCGTATCACCGACACCGCCATATTGATGCGCACCGGCCGGCTCTGGCGCCGCCTCCAGGTGGTACCGCACGAGCGCGCTCAGTCGCTGGGGATCACCCAGGGTCCCCTTGAACGGCTGATGCGGCTGGCCACCTTCGTGGTGCACTCCACCCCGGGCCCGGTGGTGCCGCAGGTACCGCATCTGGACCTGGAGGTGGCTCGGGAGTTGTTGCGGAACCAGGCGGTGCGGGCCCGCGAGGCCCGGCGCTCCGCCAAGCCGCAACAGTGGTGGACACCCGCGCAGCCAGGGCCCGGTCAGCACCCGGCCGCAAG
>DATGSR010000267.1:0-9950 GCA_035302405.1 Beutenbergiaceae bacterium | reverse complement strand
CGCACGCTCGAAGTTGGCTCGTGCCACCGCGGCGTTGGCCTCTTCCAACTCGAAGGTGACCACCTTGCCGGTCTCGCCGGCGGCTCGCGCGAACCAAATGGTTGAGTATCCGGCGAGCGTGCCGAACTCCAGGACACGGTGGGCTCCGGCGATCTGCACCATCAGGCCGAGAAGAGCGCCCTGGTTGGCGGCAACTTCGGCGTTGGGCATCGTCGTCGAGACGCCTGACTCGCGCGCCGCGACGAGCGCGGCATCCTCCGTCACCAACGATTCGGTGAAGTACTCATCGACAGCACGCCATGCCGGGTCTGAGGCGTATCGGTTCACCGGAGTGTTCGGCTCGCTCACGCCTCGACCCTATCGCGGTCGAGCCGGCGCGTTATGAGTCGACATGACCATCTGGTTCCTCGTCGGGATTCGCTTCATCTGACCGACACGAACAACGGACAAGCCGGAGAGCCCGTTCAGCATGCTGTCCGACTCTGACGTGCAACGCATCGAAATCGAACGACAGCACCAGACCACGAATCCAGGCGTCAAACCGTAAACATCGTTGGTTTGAACAACGACCATCCGGTGGGCCCAGAGGGACTCGAACCCCCGACGCCCGCGGTGTAAACGCGGTGCTCTAACCAACTGAGCTATGGGCCCTGGCGGATCAAGGTTACAACGTCTGACGGTGCGGTGGGGCCACCGGCCGGGCTGACGGCGCGAGTTGCATCGCCTCAGCGTGGCTGCCCGTGCTGCCCGGTGATCTCCGACTTGCCCGCCAGCAGCGCGTCCACATCAACACCGGCCTCCCGCAGCACTGGCAGCAGCACGCTCTCTTCCTTCTCCATCCGCAAGGCGAACAGCAGCACCAGGCTGCGGGCCGCCATCGCCGCCTGTAGCCCGGTCTCGGCGATCTCCAGGTGCTCGATCAATGCCACGAGCGCCCTGTGATCCAGATCGAGGGCCTCCACCAACGCCCGCGAACCCACACCGCGAGCGGTCCCATACAGCACGGTCTGCTCCGCCTGCAGGTGCTCGGCAACCTCGCCGCGCAAGAAGGAGACGAAGTCGTCGCGAGCGGCCGTGAAGTCACCGGCAACCGCCACCGCTCGCAGTAGTTCGTTCTCCTTGAGCGTCAACTCTGCCCACAGGTCGCTGTGGTGCTCGTGCACGGCCGTTGCCGTCGTGCCGAGGACTTCACCGGCGTCGGGGATCGTGGAGGCCATCGTCATCACCTTCGAAGCAGGAGGCGGCCCGCAGTCTGCGGGCCGCCTCCATTATTACAAAGACGATTGGACAAATTCCAGGCCATCTCGGCAAGGAATTCGCGGATGCGCTGCGCCGGCCCAACCGCTCACCTCCCGGCGCTCGGCCGGTCGGTCGTCCTCCTAACCGCGCACCTTGGGTTCCGGCAGCGGCGGCGCGGTCTTGGTGCCCTGCCGCTCCACGAGTTCGAAGGCCTCGGCGATGGCACGGTCCAACTGCGGGTCATCGGTGCTGAAGAAGTCGGCAGGAGTGTGTTCCACCTCGATATCGGGGTCCACGCCGTAGTTCTCCATGTCCCAGCCCTTGCCCTCCATCCAGGTGGCGTAGCGGGGTTGGGTCACCGTGGTGCCGTCCACCAGATCGAACCGCCCGTCGATGCCGACCACACCGCCCCAGGTGCGCATCCCGACCACCGGCCCGATGCCCATCGCCTGGGCCGCGGCGTTGACGATGTCGCCGTCGGACCCGGAGTGCTCGTTGGCCACCAACACCACCGGGCCGCGAGGCGCGTGCGCCGGGTACGTGCCGGGCTCGGCGTAGTGCCGGCCGAAGTCCCAGGACACGACCTGTGCAGCCAGCCGCGCGACCACGAGTTGGCTGGTGTGCCCGCCGCGGTTGTACCGCACGTCGGCGATCAGGCCTTCGGCCCGGGTGGCCCGGCGCAGGTCGCGGTGTAGTTGGGCCCAGCCGTAGCTCATCATGTCCGGCACATGCAGGTAGCCCAAACGGCCGCCGGACCGTTCCTGGACGTACTCCCGGCGAGAGCGCACCCAGTCCTGGTAACGCAGCACTTCCTCATCGGCCAGGGGCACAACCACGACGCGACGGTCCTCCCCGCCCCGGCGCAGAGTCAGTTCCACCGGCTTGTCCGCCGCGCCGACCAAACCGGTCGCCGGCCCGAACGCCCGGTCCACCGGACGCCCGTCCACGGCCACGATCACATCTCCCGCGCGGGCATCGACCCCCGCGGCGTGCAGCGGTGAACGTGCCAACGGTTCGCTGGACTCCCCCGGCAGCACCCGGTCGATGCGCCAACCGTCGGCATCTGGGGACAAGTCCGCTCCGAGGAAACCCAGCCGGCGCTCTTTCGCCCCGGGGGTGTGCGCGGGGATCACGTACGCATGTGAGGTGTTCAGTTCCCCGACCGTTTCCCACAACAGATCCACCAGGTCATCGTGGGTGCACAACCGCGGCACGATCGGGCGGTAGCGTTCCAGGACCCCGGCCCAGTCCACACCGTCCATATCCGGGCGCCAGAAGTGGTCGCGCATCAGCCGGGCGTTCTCCTCGAACATCTGCTGCCATTCGGTGCGCGGCTCCACTTCGTACCGCAGCCGGCTGAGGTCCACCATCACCTTGGACTGGTCATCGCCCTCCTCGACCTTCCGGTCCGCGGGAACCACGGTGACGGCGTCCTGGTACCGCACGACAAGCCGTTCCCCATCGCCGGAGACGGCGTAGGTGTCAACCTTGTCCACGATCGTGTCCACTGCGCGCTTGTCGAAGGACCACAGGTGCAGACTGTCCGGGGCCGGCTCTCCGGAGACGCCGGCCCGGCGGCTACCGAGTTCGCCGGCATCACCGGACTCGTTGACCCAGACCACCCCGCCCTTGACGGCCCGCAGGTCCCGGTAGGTGCCCGACGGTACCGGGAAGGGCACGATGCGCTCCTCCGCACCCTCCAGGTCCAGATCCGGAGACGCCGGGACCTGCTCCTCGGAGTGATCGCCGTGGTGCGGACCCGTGCGCTGGTCCGAGCCTGATTGCTGCTCACCGCCGGCCGCGGCGGCACTGTTCTCCGGCGCCTTGCTGATCCGCCACCCCTCGGCGCTGGGACCGAACGGTGCCGGTTCGGTGGCCGACAGCGGGATCAGCCAGGGTCGGGTGGATCCCACGAAGGACAGGGCGAACTCGTGGTTGTCATACGTGGGGTCGAACGTGCGGTCGGAGAGGAAGGCGATGTACTTGCCATCGCGGGTGAAAGCCGGACTGTGATCGTGGAACCGGCCGGAGGTCAACCTGCGGGCCTGCGACTCACCGTCCCGGGTGTCCAGGATCATCAACCGGTGCAACTGGGCTTCGCCCAACGTCGGTTGGGTCCAGATGAGGTATCGCCCGTCAGGGGAGAACGACGGCGAGAGCGCTTCTCCCTGGCGGGAATGGCCGATCTCGCGGATGGACTCCTCTGCGATGTTCACCAGTCGGATCACCCCGTCGTGGGAGATCGTGGCTACCCGCTGCCCGGCCGGGTCGCTGACCAGGTGCAGCACCCGGCCAAGTTCCCCCGCGCCTAGGCGCTTGCGCGGGGTGCCGCCCGCCAGCGGCCGGACCTCCAGACAGTCCTCGCCGGTGGCGTCGGAGACCATGATCGCTTCCCCAGTGCGTCCGAGCAGCGCCGGCTCGCGCACCCGCACACCCTGCTCGGCGGCCACCGCGCGCGCCGGCCCCTCGCGGTGGCTGAGCCAGAAGGCGTTCCCCCGCCAGCCCGCCAAGGATCCGTCGGCGCCGTGGTCGGGCACCAACGCGTCCAGGTTCTGCGTGGGTTCGATCGGGACCGGTTGCGGGGCGACTCCTGGTAGGGACCATTCGACCCGGCGCGGAGCGTCGTCCAGACCGTCCAGCAGCCACACCTGGCCGCGGCTGGCCCACACCACCCGGCGCCCGTCGGTGCTGGCGTCCCGCACGTAGCCTTCGGCCGCGCCCTGGTGGGTCAGTTGCCTGGGCTCACCGGTGCCCGGGGTGTCCCAGGCCCACAGGTTCGCCTGCTCATCGGCCCGGTCGGGGAACGTCGCGGCACGGTCGGAGGTGAACACCAGCGTCTCCCCGACCCACATCGGGTCGGTCAGCGGCGCGGTGTCCTGCGCCAGTAGCCGTTGCCACTCCCCCGCAGCGGTGCCCAGCCACAGCCGGGCAGCGGTGCCCCCGCGGTAGCGCTTCCAGTGCGCCGGTGAGCGGCCCGGCGGGGTGCTCAGCACCACCTGGCCGTCCGCGTGCTGTGCCACCCCGCCGGCCGGCCCGTACGGTAGCCGCTCCGCCGCGCCGTCGAGCCCCACCGCTTTGACCACCACGTGGCGCACGTTGGCCTCACCGGCGTTGGACGCGACCAGCACGCGCCCGTCCGGGGTCCAGCCCAGCACCAGGGTGGTCTGCCCGCCCCACCAGGTGAGTCGGCGCACCGCCCCGTCGGCCAGGTCGATCACCATCACCTCCGGGTGACCGTCCCGGTAGGACACGAATGCGATGTGGTTGCCGTCCGGGGAGAACCTGGGCGTGCGTACCGGTGCGCGGTCGTTGGTCAGGCGCCACGCCCGGCCACCATCAACCGGACCGAGCCAGATGTCATCAGCGGCGACGAACGTCACCTGGTCGTTGTGGATGTGGGGGTAACGAAGATATGCAGAAGTCACCCCGCCAACGTAACGAGTGCGCCCGGAGTTGTCTCCGCCTTATCCGGCCGTGTCGCTCTGCTGCCGGTGCCACTGACCGCGCTCCACCAGCACGTCCTTGAGGATGTCCGGCCGGTCGGTGATGATCCCGTCCACGCCCCAATCCAATAGGTAGTGCATGGTGGGGGCGTCATCGATCGTCCACACGTGCACCTGCAGGTTCTGCCGGTGGGCGGCCCGCACCACGCGAGCGGTGACCACCCGCCGTCCGCGGAACCGCAGTGGAACCTGCAAACACACGGCACCCGCCCGAGCACCTCGACTGGCCACCGGGCCGGCTCCCCAACGGAACGCAACCGTTTCCGCCGGTGAGGTGGAGGTGGCCGCCTGGGGTCGGAGGCTGCGAAACCGGCGCAACCGGACCTGGGAGAAAGATCCCACTAGCACCCGGTGATAGGCATCGGCCTCGTCGAGCACGCCGATCAACGCCTCCACGGCCGCATCCACTTTCACATCGAGGTTGAAGCGCGTTCGCGGGTAGGCGGCCAACGCCTCGGCCACCGTGGGGATCGGTTGTCCCCCGCGCAGTCGCAGGTCGCGGATCTGCTCGGCGGTCAACTCGGCGAACGGTCGTTGCACCCCGGCTGTGCGCTCCAGGTCCGGATCGTGGAAGCAGAACGGCACGCCGTCGGCGCTCACCCGCACATCGGTCTCGAGGTAGCGGTAACCCAGATCCACGGCGCGCCCGAAGGCCAGCAGGCTGTTCTCGTTGCCCAGATTGGGTTCGTACCCCGCGCCCCCGCGGTGGGCCATCGCCAACGGCGGGTCGTCCAGGAACCGCCCGCCCACCGGGGCGACCCGCTGTTGTCGCGGGGTGGGAGGACGACGGCGGGAGGGATCCGCCGTGTTCAATCGGCCTCCGAGGGGATTCCCGAGGTGCCCTTCGGCGCGGCGCCCGGAGCAGAACCCGCGGGTGCGGCCGCCCTGGGAGTGCCGAGCGCCGGGGTCTCCAGCCCGGCCGCCACCTGGCCGGTCGCGCCGCTGAGGGCGCGGGCGGCTTGTAGTTGTTCCGTCAGCGACCGGGGCTGCCCGGGGGGACTGAACGTGGTCCAGGCGACCGACCCGCCGGCGTCGATGAGGATGCTGCCTCGGCCGGGATGGCCCGCTTCCCGGTCGAACACCCCGTAGGCCCGGCTGGCGTGCCCGTGCGGCCAGAAGTCGGACAGGAGGGTGATCTCGAACTCCTCCTGGGCGGCCCAGGCCCGCTGGCTGTGCACCGAGTCGCAGGAGATGGCCAGCAGGTGCACGCCCGCGCCGTCGAAGTCCTCGATGCGTTCGTTCAGTTCGGCCAACTCGCGGTGGCAGATCCGGGAGAAGGCGAACGGGAAGAACACCACCAGCACGCCGTCCCCGCGCAACTCGGACAACCGCACCGGAGTGTTGTGGGTGTCCGGGAGCGTGAAGTCGGGCGCTTGCTGGCCGACGGGCGGCATCGGGGTGGTCAACGATCTTGCGTCGCTCACGATGGCACCATCTCACGAACCGCCGACCGGCTGTCCACTCGCGTCAGCGTCCCCGGCCCCTGGTGACCAAGCGCAGCCCGGTCCAGTCCGCTGCCGCCGAGAGCGTGGTGGTGGTGTGCAGTCCGGCGATCTCAGCCGCTTCCTGCACGTCGGCGGGTGCCACGTGTCCGTCCCGACCGGGTTTGGGCACCAGCACCCAGATCAGACCGCCGTCCTCCAAGGTCGTCATGGCATCCAGCACCAAATCGGTCAGATCATGGATGTCACCGTCGTCGCTGCGCCACCACACGATCGCAGCGTCGGTCACATCTCCGTAGTCCTCATCGGCCAGGTCCGAGCCGACCACCGACTCCAGTTCCTCGCGCAGGTCCTGATCGACGTCGTCGTCGTAATTGAACTCCTGCACTACTTGACCGGGCTTGACACCAAACCGGGAGCGTTCGCCTCCCGTGGCCTGTCCCACGTTTCCGATTCTCCTTTCGTCCCTGGGCGGGATGGTCGTCCCTGGCGGGATGGTACGCCGATGCCGGATGACACCGGTCGATCTCCACGAGTGTAGGGCCGCGCGGGTGTCAGTCAGGTCACATCCGGGTCCCAGGATGCGGCATCGACTTCCCCGCGACAATAGACTCGAAAGGCACGCAGACCGTGTGGGCCTGGCCCGACCAGGCCACCGAGCCCCGTGCGCCGCCGCATGGCGCAGGAGAAATGAGTTCACCGTGACTGCACGCAACACTTCCGGACCTCTTATCAACGGCATGCTGAGCCAAGTGCCCGACATCGACAGCGAAGAGACCGGTGAGTGGCTGGAATCACTCGACGGGCTGATCCGGGAACGCGGAGGCCCGCGGGCGCGCTACATCTTGTTGAACATGTTGAAGCGGGCCCGCGAGCACGGGCTGGCCGTGCCCACCGCGACCACCACCCCGTACATCAACACCATCGCGGTGGAGGACGAACCGTACTTCCCCGGCGATGAGGCCGTGGAACGGCGGTACCGCTCCTACCTGCGCTGGAACTCCGCGGTCATGGTCACCCGGGCCCAACGACCCGGGATCGCGGTCGGCGGGCACATCTCCTCCTATGCCTCGGTGGCCACGTTGTACGAAGTGGGGTTGAACCACTTCTTCCGCGGTAAGGACCACCCCGGCGGCGGGGATCAGATCTTCTTCCAGGGCCACGCGGCGCCCGGCATGTACGCGCGCGCCTACCTGGAAGGGCGGATGAGCGAGCACGACCTGGACGGTTTCCGCCAGCAGTTGTCTCACCCCGGCGGCGGGCTCCCCTCCTATCCACACCCGCGGCAGATGCGCGATTTCTGGGAGTTCCCCACGGTCTCGATGGGCCTGGGGCCGGCCTCGGCGATCAACCAGGCGTGGGTGAACCGTTACGCCGAACTGCGCGGCATCAAGGACACCTCCCAGCAGCATGTGTGGGCGTTCCTGGGCGATGGGGAGATGGACGAACCCGAATCGCGCGGGATGCTGCAGTTGGCCGCCAACCAGGGGCTGGACAACCTCACCTTCGTGATCAACTGCAACCTGCAGCGCCTGGACGGGCCGGTGCGAGGCAACGGCAAGATCATCCAGGAACTGGAGAGTTTCTTCCGCGGCGCCGGGTGGAACGTGATCAAGGTGGTCTGGGGCCGGGAATGGGACCCGCTGTTGCAGGCGGACAAGGACCTGGCCCTGGTGAACCTGATGAACAACACTCCCGATGGGGACTACCAGACCTACCGGGCCGAATCCGGGGCCTTCATCCGCGAACACTTCTTCGGTCGCGACCCGCGCACCAAGGCGCTGGTCGAAAACATGTCCGACGACGACATCTGGGCACTGAAGCGCGGCGGGCACGACTACCGCAAGTTGTACGCCGCCTACAAGGCCGCGATGGAACACAACGGGCAGCCGACAGTGATCCTGGCGCACACCATCAAGGGGTACGGCCTGGGGTCGGCGTTCGCCGCCCGCAACGCCACCCACCAGATGAAGCAGTTGAAGGAGAACGACCTGCGGCTGCTGCGGGACTCCCTGCGCATCCCGATCAGCGACGAGGAACTCACCGAGGACCCGCACCTGCCGCCGTACTACCACCCCGGGATGGACGCCCCGGAGATCGACTACATGATCTCCCGGCGTCGGGAGTTGGGCGGGTTCATTCCAGAGCGCCGTTCGAAGTACACCCAGGTCAAACTGCCCGAGGAAAAGGCCTACGCCCGGCTCGCGAAGGGTTCGGGGAACCAGGAAGTGGCCACCACGATGGCCCTGGTGCAGCTGTTCAAGGACTTGCTGCGGGACAAGGAGTTCGGCAAGCGGATCGTGCCGATCATCCCCGACGAGGCGCGCACCTTCGGGCTGGACTCGATCTTCCCGTCGTTGAAGATCTTCAACACCGGCGGACAGAACTACCTGTCGGTGGACCGGGACCTGCTGCTGTCCTACAAGGAATCCGAGGCCGGCGGGCTGCTGCATACCGGGATCAACGAGGCCGGATCGGCTGCCGCGTTCCAAGCGGTGGGCACCTCCTATGCCACCCAGGGGGAGGTGATGGTGCCGTTCTACTTCTACTACTCGATGTTCGGCTTCCAGCGCACCGGCGACCAGTTCTGGGCCGCCGGGGACCAACTCACCCGCGGGTTCCTCATCGGTGCCACCGCCGGCCGGACCACCCTGACCGGTGAGGGGCTGCAGCACGCCGACGGGCACTCCCCCATCCTCGCCTCCACCCACCCCTCGGTGGTCTCCTACGACCCGGCCTACGGGTACGAGATCCGGCACATCGTGCGCGACGGCCTGGAGCGGATGTACGGGGAGAACGACGACCGCGACCCGGACGTCATCTACTACCTCACCGTGTACAACGAGCCGATGTTGCAGCCGCCGGAGCCGGAGGACGTGGACGTCGAGGGCATCCTCAAGGGCATCTACTCCCTGGCAGCACCGGGTGAGGGCGACGGCCCCGAGGCCCACATCCTGTCCTCCGGCGTGGCCGTGCCCTGGGCGCTGAAGGCCCGGGAGGTGCTCGCCGAGGAATGGGGGGTGCGCGCCGGGGTCTGGTCGGTCACCAGTTGGACCGAACTACGCCGCGACGCCCTGGACGCCGACCAGCAGGCATTCGTCGAGCCCGACGCCGACCGACGCACCCCCTACCTGGCGCAGAAGTTGCAAGGCGCGCAGGGACCGTTCGTGGGTGTGACGGACTACGACCGGCAACTGCCCGATCAGATCCGGGCCTGGGTTCCGGGCGAGTATTGGGTGCTTGGCGCCGACGGATACGGCTTCTCCGACACCCGCCCGGCGGTGCGGCGTCACTTCCTGATCGACACCGAGTCGATCGTCACCCGCACGCTGCAGGCACTGGCTGCCGAGGGCAAGGTTGACCCGGAGGCGCCCAAGCAGGCCCTGGAGAAGTACAACCTGCTCGATGTCAACGCCGGCACCACCGGTACCGCCGGCGGGGACGCCTGAGGTCGTCCCGAGCAGGGACGCACTCACCCGCCGCATCCACGGTGGCGTGATCCCGGCGCCGGCACATGTTGAGCGCGACGCCGCCCGGGCTCTGAGGGGCCCGGGCGGACCTGTTCACGCTCGAAGCGTGCCGCGCATGCGCCAGGCGGCCCGGGCCGGCTCACATCGCACGGCTCGCGCCCCAACGCCGCGCCTCACTGCTCGTTGCTGGCGGCCCTCTCCTGCGCAGCGGTAACGAACGGTTCCAACTCCGCCACCACGCCCGCCGTCCCCGGTTGCTCGGCGCCGTACTCGGTGAGGTTCTGCAGGTGGGTACG
>DATGSR010000266.1:0-25828 GCA_035302405.1 Beutenbergiaceae bacterium | reverse complement strand
CAGGTACCGGCGTTCGGACACCTGCCCCTGGTGCGCGGGGAGGGCAACAAGAAACTGTCCAAGCGCGACCCGGAGTCCAACCTGTTCACCCACCGGGCCCGCGGGTTCATCCCCGAGGGGCTGCTGAACTACCTCGCCCTGCTCGGGTGGGCCATCGCCCCGGACCGGGATATCTTCACCCGCGAGGAACTGATCGCCGCGTTCGACATCGCCGACGTCAACCCCAACCCGGCCCGCTTCGACCTGAAGAAGGCCGAGGCGATCAACGCCGCGCACGTGCGCCTGTTGGAGCAGGACGACTTGGCCGCCCGAATCGTGCCCTACCTGCACGAAGCCGAACTGGTCTCTGCCTCCACATGGGCAGAGTTGACCGCTGCGGAGCAGGGTCTGCTGACCGAAGCGGTGCCGTTGATCCAGGAACGCATGGTGCTGCTGGGTGAAGCGGTGGGCATGCTCGGCTTCTTCTTCCGCACCCACTCCGATCTGCAGCGGGAGGAGGACGCGGTCAAGGCGCTGCGTCCGGAGGCCGCCGAGGTGTTGGACACCGCGATCGAGTTGTTGGACCGCACCGAGGACTTCGCCGCCGATCACCTGCAGCAGGTGTTGCGGGATGCGATCGTGGAGGGGATGGGGATCAAACCGCGCTTCGCGTTCGCCCCGTTGCGAGTCGCCATCTCCGGACGCCGGGTCTCACCGCCGCTGTTCGAGTCGATGGAGATCCTCGGCAAGGAGGAGACCATGGCCAGGCTGCGTGCCCTGCGCGCCGAGTTGCCGTGAGGCGCTCCGCCGAAACCTCCGAGACCGGCGCCGGGTCGGAACCGTCCGGCACCAGCACCGGCGCCGGCATCCGAGCCGGCAGCGGCATCCGGGCCGAGGGCGACATCAGGGCCGAGAGCGGCATCCGGGCCGGTACCGGCATCCGGGCCGAGGGCGACGGCCGCACCGGGGTCGCCCCCACTGACCGGGTGCCGGTGCGCGCGGTGCTGTTCGACGTCGATGACACCCTGGTGGACACTGCCAGTGCCTTCGCTGCCGCGATCGAGGTGGTGGCGGGGGAGTACCTGCCGCACGTGCCCGCGCAGGAGTACGCCCAGGTGCTGGCGTTGTGGCGGGCTGACGCCCAGGGCCACTATCGGCGTTTCACCCGCGGGGAGATCACCCACACCGAACAGCGCCGGGCCCGGGCCGCGGAACTGCACGAAGCCTTCGGCGGACCGCCGCTGCACGACGACGATGACCTGTTCGCCCGCTGGGATGCCCGCTACAGCGAGGCATTCGCCGACGCGTGGCGATCGTTCGATGACGCGCTCGCTTGTGTGCGCGACGTCGTCGACCGCGGTCTGGCGATCGGTGCGGTGACCAACGCACGAGAAGCGATCCAGCGGGACAAACTCCAGCGGTGCGGCCTGGCCGATGATGTGCCGCTGCTGGTCACGCTGGACACCTTTGGTGTCGGCAAACCCGATCCGCGGGTTTTCACCGAGGCGTGCAGGCTGCTCGGGACCGACCCCGCCGCCACCCTGTACGTGGGCGATGAGTTGGATGTCGATGCCCGCGCCGCCTGCCGCGCGGGACTCCACGGGGTGTGGCTGGACCGGCCCGGACGACGACGCGGCGGCCCGTTCCTGGAAGATCCGGCCGTAGCACGCGCCGAGGGCATCGACGTGATCGCCGGCCTGGCAGAACTGCCGGCCCTGCTCGATGCCAGGTCCGTCTCGCAGCGGTGAGCCGATGACAATCGGCGAGCATTTCGGTTCGTCGCCGCGTCGAAGCCGGAGATGACAGAAGCCTGGACCTAGTAGTTCAGTGCGCTCATTCGCCTTGGCGGATAGCGATCGATCACTCCAGCGTCGGTGAGGAAGCGCTCGACGCCAGTGCGGCGCTCCGGTCGAGGTGCCGCTGCCAGTAGCGAGCGCGGCGAGCGGTCAACGGACGTCGAACCGCTCCAACTCTTGCCATTCAGCCTCATTGATCTCGACCTTGCTGACCAGAGCGTTCCTCGGGCCATGATGCGCCCAATCCACCAGATCACGTACTGCCTGGGCCGGCCCCTGTGCGTGGACCTCGACAGTGCCGTCGGGCATGTTCCGAACCCATCCCAGGACCCCCAGATCCCGGGCTTGGCGGCGGCACGCATTGCGGAAATTGACCCCCTGTACCCGACCGTGAACGATCAGGTGTTGCGTGAGTTGATTCATGCGCCCATCCTGACGCACGCCCCAAGTGGCGAGCAGCTCACGCCGCGGGTCGCGGGATCTTCGCTTTCGGTGTGAGATCTCCCACCGCCGCGCATTTGGGAGCGGCCCGCCTCCTCGGGTAGAGTTACCGGCTGGTAGGACGTCCGGGGCACTTCGGCGCGCACCGAGGAGTCACGGCCGTTATACCCCCTTGGGGTATGGTGTAATCGGCAGCACGACTGATTCTGGTTCAGTTAGTCTAGGTTCGAGTCCTGGTACCCCAGCGCTGTGAGGATGTGCGAAGCACCCCGCGTGCTGCGATAGCATCATCAGGCACTTGGCCCCGTCGTCTAGCGGCCTAGGACGCCGCCCTCTCAAGGCGGTAACGCCGGTTCAAATCCGGTCGGGGCTACCAGCGAAACCCCTGGCGAAAGCCGGGGGTTTCGTCTTTTCTGGGCGACGCCGGAGTTCGAGGTGGAGTAGCGACGCCGGTTAGGCGGGATGACCACGCCGGGGTAGGCGGGGTGACAACGCCGGATAGCGAGGACATGCGACATGAACGTGCCGCAGTGTCGTGGAGTAGTGCTGCCGGGCGGACGTCAAGCCTCCCTCAAGCCGTGCCGGCGACATGGCGCGGTCGGGTTACCCTCAACTGCAGGTCTCACCGCGCCGCGTGGTCCGGGGGACCGTGAGCCCCACGTGGTCGAAAGGATCCGAACTCGATGGCGATTCGCCCCCATCACCACCGCCGCACGCAACACCACCGACTCACGAGCCGCGACCGCCGCATGAGTCACCCCCACCCCACGAGTCACCCGCTCGGCCCGCACCGCCGCACGGCCGCCTCCCGCGCACTGGGCGCCCTCGTCGTCGTCCTGCTCATGCTCGCGGGCTGCACCGACCCGAACGGCCAGTCCGACGGCCAGGATGCCTCCGCACCCCACGAGGCGGCCGCTGAGGCACTCGCGGCGGCGCTGAGCACCGGTGACATGTCCGCCGCGCCGTTGGCCGCCGATCAGCGCACAGTGGCACAGGCTGATGTCGACGAAGCATTGGCCCAGATGGAGGGCATCGATCGGGAGGTAGAAATCAGTTGGGTCTCTTCCCCCTACGAGGAGGACGGCGTCACCGCCGCTGATGCGGCGATGCGGTGGGACTGGTACGTGCCCGGCGCCGAGGAACCCTGGTCCTACCCGATCTCGGTGCGTCTGGAAAGTTCCGGTGCCGATGGGGAGGGCGAGGACGCAGCCGAGTGGCACGCCGAGTGGTCCCGGGATCTCATCGCCCGGGAGTTGGGTTCCGCCGGAGTGTTCACCGTGGAGTACACCAACGCCGAGCGCGGAACGATCCTGGACGGCGACGACGAGGTGCTGGTGGCGAACCGTCCCGTCTATCGGATCGGGATCGACAAGACCTTCATCGACCCCGATCAGTGGGAGGACGACGCGATCGCGTTGGCCGAAGAATTGGAGTTCGACGACCCGCAGGCCTATGCCGACCGTGTGCTGGCATACGGGCCGCGAGCGTTCGTGGACGCGGTGATCATCCCGCAGGACAACCCCGAAGGGCTGGACACCGAGGCGCTGCGGTCGATCGAAGGGGTGAACTTCGTGCGCGCCGAGCGCGTCCAGGGGCCCACCGAAGGATTCGCCCGCCCGGTACTGGGTCGAGTGGGCGAGGCCACCGCGGAGATCATCGAGGCCTCCGAGGGTCAGGTGAGCGCCGGAGACATGGTGGGCCTGTCCGGGTTGCAGGCGCAGTACGAAGAGATCTTCCGCGGGACGCCGGGGGTCACCATCTTCGCCGAGGGCGGCGCAGGCGAAACCCAAGAGGAGTCCGACGGCGAGGGGGACGCCGGCGACGGCGACGGTGCCGAGAGCGACGCTGCCGAGGGGGACGACGGCGCGACCAGTGCAACCGAGGACGACGGCGAGGCCGCAGCCGACAGCGATGCCCGGCAGCAAGTCTTCAGCACCGAGCCCGTCGAAGGGCCCGCGTTGCACACCACTCTGGACCCCGAAGTGCAGATCGCGGCCGAGGAGGTTCTCGCGGACGTGGAGCCGGCCAGCGCGTTGGTGGCGATCCGCCCCTCCGACGGGCACATCCTGGCGGTTGCCAGCGGACCCGGCTCGCAGGGCTGGTCCACCGCCACGCTCGGCCAGTACGCCCCGGGGTCAACGTTCAAGATGGTCACCGCCCTGGGGATGCTGCGCAGCGGGATCGCTTTGGAGGACACGGTGCAATGCCCCGAGTCCTTGACCGTGGATGGCTACACGTTCTCCAACAACCCCGGTTACCCCGACGACGCTCTGGGGGAAATCACCCTGATGGAGGCCATCGCCCATTCGTGCAACACCGCGTTCGTGGGCCAGCACGAAACTCTCGACCCGGCCCAGATCGCCTCGGCAGCCGCGGCACTCGGGCTCATCGGTCTGGACGAGCAGGGATATCCCTTGTTCACCGGCTCGGTACCCCAGGACGTCAGCACCACCGAACACGCCGCCGCGATGATCGGCCAGGGCCAGGTCCTGGCATCGCCGGTGGGGATGGCCGTGGTGGCCGCGTCCCTGTCCGCCGGCCAGACGGTCACCCCCACCCTGCTTCGCGACCTGGAGGAGTTCCTCGAACAGGCTCCGGGGCAGGCCGGTGGAACCGATGCAGACGCCGGTGAGCAGGAAGCGAGCGACGGCGAGGGCGCACCCGGGGGTTCACCCGGCACCGATGCGGACGCCGGGGGAGTCGATGGTGGTGATGGCGGCCAGGCCGGCGCCCCGAATGGCACGAGTGAAGTCCCAGGCGGGCAGGGCGGGGTGCCCGGTGACGACGGCGCAGGGGCTACGCCGGAGGATGAGGGCGACACCCAGGGCCTGGAGCACGAGCCGCTGACCAATGAAGAGGCCGCCGTGTTGCGCCAGGCGATGCGCGCCGTCGTGGTCGATGGCACCACCCCGATGTTGCAGGACGTCAGCGGCAGCCCCGTGGCGGCCAAGAGCGGCACTGCCGAACACGGCACCGAGGGCACTGTGCGGGCGTGGGTGATCGCCATCCAGGATGATCTGGCGGTCGCAGCGTTCGTCGAGGACGGGGAATACGGTGCGGCCACCGCCGGGCCGTTGGTGCAAGAGTTCCTCGACGCCGTGAATTGATGCGCGGCGCGTCGTTGATCGTTCGCCGGGATCACCATCGGGGACAACGTGGTGGCGCCGGCTATCGGGCCCTCACCGGGTGCTCGACGAGCGCCGCACGCGTGTTCTGTTTACCGTGGTGGCCATGCGAGTAGTGATTGCCGGAGGACATGGCCAGATCGCCCAGCATCTTGAGCGCCGGCTGGTGCAGCGGGGCGATCAACCGGTCGGTCTGGTGCGCAACCCGGACCATGTGAGCACCTTGGAAGACATGGGCGCCGAGGCTCGCGTGGTGGACCTGGAGAACACCGACGAAGCCCTGGTGGCCGACGCCCTGGCCGGAGCCGACGCAGCCGTTTTCGCCGCAGGGGCCGGCCCGGGCAGCGGGATTGCTCGCAAGGACACGATGGACCGGGCAGGTGCCGAACTGTTCGCCCGTGCCGCCAAACGAGCGGGGGTCTCTCGATACGTCCTGATCTCAGCAATGGGCGCGGACTTGGAGCCGGGCCCGGACGTGGACCCGACGTTCGCCGCCTACTTGCGCGCCAAAGGTTTGGCGGAGCGATCGCTGCGCGCGATGGAATTGGACTGGACCATTCTGCGGCCCGGGATGCTCACCGACGATGATCCCACGGGATTGGTCGAGTTGGCCCCGGGGGTTGCCAGGGGCGAAGTGTCCCGGGCAGACGTGGCCGACGTGATCGTCGCCCTGCTCGAGGAGCCGCGGACCGCCGGGATGGAGTTGGAACTCGTCGGCGGACGCACGCCGATCAAAGATGCTGTGGCCCAGGCCCCGGAGACGGTCGACATGTACCACCGCCGCGCCGGGCGGACGTGATCGCCCGGAGATACGGTCGAACGGCCCGGGGTTGGTCCCGGCCTGAGGCGAACATCCCGGCCGTGAGTTCTCGGTTGAGCCGAACGTTGCCCGCGGTCAGGATTCGCTTGAGCCGAACGTCGCCCGCGGTCAGGATTCGCTTGAGGAGCGCAGCACTTCGGTGAGGCGGTCGGCGGCGGCAACTACCGCCTCCCCGTGCAAGCGGCCCGGCATCCTCGTCATACGCTCCATCGGTCCGGAGATGGACACCGCGGCGATCACCTTCCCCGATGGGCCGCGCACCGGCGCTGAGACCGAGGCGACCCCGGGTTCGCGTTCGGAGACCGACTGAGCCCAGCCGCGCCGTCGGACCCCGGACAGCACCGTGGCGGTGAACCTCGCCCCCTGCAGCCCGCGGTGCAGTCGGTCCGGTTCCTCCCAGGCCAACAGCACCTGCGCGGCCGAGCCGGCCTCCATGGTGAGGGTGGCACCCACCGGGATGGAATCGCGCAGGCCCATTTGTTTCTCCGCCGCCGCCACACAGATGCGCTGATCGCCTTGCCTGCGGAACAACTGGGCGCTCTCGCCGCTGTGGTCACGCAGCGCCGTCAGCACCGACCCGGCTGCCGCCAGTAACCGGTCCTCGCCCGCTGCGGAGGCCAGTTCGACCAATCGCGGGCCCAGGATGAACCGGCCCTGCATGTCGCGTGCCACAAGCCGGTGGAATTCCAGGGCCACTGCCAGCCGGTGGGCGGTGGGCCGGGCGAGGTGGGTGGCGGCCACCAGTTGTGCCAAGGTGTGGGGTCCGGCTTCGAGCGCACTGAGCACAGTTGCGGCTTTATCCAGGACGCCGACTCCGCTAGAGTTGTCCATAACTCGATATTGCCGTCTCGCGACGTGAGACGCAAGTTTGCTAGGTCGGTGCGCGCAGCGCCTTGAACGGTGTGCGGCGTCAGCCCGGGTGCGGCCCGACCGGTGCGGTAATAGGAACGGAAAGGTGATCGTGATGGCCGGGACTCTGGCGGAGAAGGTCTGGCGTGACCATGTGGTGCGCCGTGGCGAGGATGGGGCTCCGGACCTTCTCTACATCGATCTTCACCTGGTGCACGAGGTGACCAGCCCGCAGGCCTTCGAGGGCTTGCGGCTGGCCGGGCGCCAGGTCCGCCGTCCGGACCTGACGATCGCGACCGAGGACCACAACACCCCGACGCTGGACATCGATCTGCCGATCGCCGACCCGACGTCGCGCACGCAGATCGAGACGCTGCGCCAGAACGCCGAGGAGTTCGGGATCCGGCTGCACTCCCTGGGGGATGCCGACCAGGGGATCGTGCACGCCGTGGGCCCGCAGTTGGGCTTGACTCAGCCGGGCATGACGGTGGTGTGCGGGGACTCCCACACCTCGACGCATGGGGCGTTCGGGGCGCTGGCGTTCGGGATCGGTACCAGTGAGGTTGAACACGTCCTGGCAACTCAGACGTTGCCGCTGGCCCCGTTCAAGACGATGGCGATCACCGTCAACGGGGAACTGCCGCCGGGGACGACGTCCAAGGACATCATCCTGGCGATCATCGCCAAGATCGGCACCGGCGGCGGCCAGGGGTACGTGCTGGAGTACCGCGGTGAGGCGATCGAGAAGTTGTCGATGGAAGCGCGGATGACGATCTGCAACATGTCCATCGAGGCCGGTGCCCGCGCCGGGATGATCGCCCCGGATGAGACCACGTTCGAGTACCTCAAGGGTCGCCCGCACGCGCCGGAGGGTGCGGACTGGGACGCCGCGGTGGAGTACTGGAAGACGCTGCGCACCGACGATGACGCCACGTTCGACGCCGAGGTGGTCCTGGAGGCCGCCGACCTGGAACCGTTCGTGACCTGGGGCACCAACCCCGGCCAGGGGCTGCCGCTGTCCGGCCATGTGCCGAACCCGGAGGAAATCGCCGAGGAGAACGAGCGCGCCGCCGCCGAGCGGGCCATTGAGTACATGGACCTGGTGCCCGGACAGCCGCTGCGCGAGATCAAGGTGGACACCGTGTTCATCGGGTCGTGCACCAACGGGCGGATCGAGGACCTGCGGGCCGTGGCGAAGGTGGTCAAGGGCCGCAAGAAGGCCGACGACGTGCGGGTGCTGGTGGTGCCGGCCTCCGCCCGGGTGCGGCTGCAGGCCGAGGTGGAGGGGCTGGATCGCATCTTCGCCGACTTCGGTGCCGAGTGGCGCAACGCCGGCTGTTCGATGTGCCTGGGCATGAACCCCGACCAACTCCAACCCGGCGAACGCGCCGCCTCCACCTCCAACCGCAACTTCGAGGGCCGGCAGGGCAAGGGCGGGCGTACGCACCTGGTCTCCCCGCTGGTGGCCGCCGCGACCGCGGTGCGAGGCACCCTGTCGGCGGTGGCGGACCTGGACTGGGACACCGAGGTGGACCTGACCAGTTTCGACGGTTCGCCGCTGGCGCCGTTGGACCCGAACGTTTTGATGCACGTCTGAGAGGCAATGATGGAGAAATTCACCACCCATACCGGCATCGGCGTGCCGCTGCGCCGCAGCAACATCGACACCGACCAGATCATTCCGGCGGTCTACCTCAAGCGGGTCACCCGCACCGGGTTCGAGGACGCCCTGTTCTCCGCCTGGCGCTCCGATCCCAACTTCGTACTGAACCACGAGGCCTACAAGTCCGGCTCGGTGTTGGTGGCCGGGCCGGACTTCGGTACCGGCTCTTCGCGTGAGCACGCCGTCTGGGCGCTGAAGGACTACGGCTTCAAGGCGGTGCTCTCGGCACGCTTCGCCGACATCTTCCGTGGCAACTCCGGCAAGCAGGGCCTGGTGGCCGCCGAGTTGGCCCAGGAGGACATCGAACTCATCTGGAAGGCCCTGGAGGCCGAACCAGGCCTGGCCGTCACCGTTGACCTGGAAAACCGCACCGTCACCTGCGGGGACATCGTGGCCACTTTCCAGATCGATGACTACACCCGGTGGCGGCTGATGGAGGGCCTGGACGACATCGGGTTGACCATGGAGCACGAGTCCGACATCGCCGCATTCGAGTCCACCCGTGCCTCCTGGCGACCCACCACCCTGCCGGCCAAGCACCTGCCCACCGTGCCGATCGAGGCGGCCCGCCCGGTCAACTGAGGTCGCGAGCCTCGGGCCGCGGGCGTGTACTCCCGGCAGCCGTAAGTGGCCGTGTCAACATAGGCGGCTATGGAACATTTCCCTCGTCACTGGGACGTCGCCGAGGATCGTGTGCAGGACCCCGCGGGGCGCACATTTCGGTTACGCATCTGGGGCTGGTCGACCTCATCGGCGGGACAGGCCGCGATCGCAGCGCGCCGCCGCTTGGCGGAGGTGGTGCAGAAGGTCCGAAGCGGTCAGCCGCTCGGGGAGGGTTACTATCACCGCAACCCGCCGCGAGAGGAAGTGCTCCGGGAGATCCGCACCCCAGAGGGGGACCTCATCGGCCTCATCACGCGGAACTCCTATGGCGCGCAGATCCTTAACACCGATCGGATCCTCATCGCCGACGTCGATGACCCGAGTCGTCAGGCCCGGCGCCGGGAGGGCGGCCTTCTCAGCCGGCTATTCCGGCGGGGTCGCCCCGAACCGCAAGCCCAGGAGGAAGACGATCCGGTGTTGTCCCGGATCGAGCAGTTCGCCCGCGAGCGCACTCATCTGGGCGTGCACGTGTACCAGACCGCCGCCGGTTTCCGGGTACTCATCACAGGTGTGCACACACCGCCGGACTCGGAGTACGCGACGGAGATCCTCGCTGCGCTGGCCTCGGATCCGCTGTACGCCAGGCTCTGCGCCGTGCACCGAAACTACCGGGCACGCCTGACACCCAAACCATGGCGCAGCGGCATGCGCTCCCTGGCCCTGCAGTGGCCCTGGGCGGACGCCCAAGTCGAGCAGGAAGCCGCGAAGTGGGTGGACCGGTACGAGCAGCGCACTGCCGACTACGCCGTCTGCCGCCTGATCCGACGCGGCGATACCGCGCCGTCGCCGGCGGAGGCGCAGGTGCTGCAGGTTCACGACGAGTACGTGCTCGGCCCCGCGGACCGGCCGTTGGCATGATCCGCCTACCTCGGCACCAGCAGCCCGGGGCTCGGCACCAGCGGCCCGGGCTCGGCACCGGCGGCGGGCTCAGAAGACTTGCCGCAGGTTCGTGCGGGCCAGGTCGATCAACTCATCGCCGCGACCAGACATCACGGTGCGGATCATGTAGAGAGTGAAGCCCTTCACCTGCTCGGCGGTGATCGCGGGCGGCATCGTCATCTCGTTGGGTTCGGTGACCACATCCAGCAATGCCGGCCCGGGGTGGTCCAGCGCTGTACGAACAGCGTCGGGCAGGTCGGCGGAGTCGGTCACCCGGACTCCCTTGATACCCATCGACTCCGCGACCTGCGCGAAATCAGGGTTCACCAAATCGGTGCCGAAGGGTGGGAACCCTGCCGCCTTCATCTCCAGGTCGATGAAGTTGAACGAGGAGTTGTTGTGTACCGCGATCTTCACCGGCAACTCGTGCTGGGCCACGGTCAGCAGTTCGCCCAGAAGCATCGCAAGTCCGCCGTCGCCGGCCATCGCCACGATCTGCCGGTGCGGATCGGCGAACTGGGCGCCGATCGCCTGGGACAAGGCATTGGCCATGGTGCCGTGCGTGAATGACCCGATCAGACGCCGTCGGCCGTTCATGGTCAAGTACCGGGCCGCCCACACCACCGGTGAACCCACATCGGGAATGAACACCGCATCTTCAGCCGCCTGCTCGTCCAGGACCCGCGCCAGGTACTGAGGCCTGATCGCCCGGCCCGCCTTGGTGGGGGTGGCCAGGTCATCGAGGCGTTCGCGGGTGCGGTGGTAGTGCTTGACCGAGTCGTCCAGGTGCCGGCGGTCCTTGGCCTCCAACTTCGGCAGCAGCGCCCGCGCAGTCTCACCCACATCGCCCACCAGGCCCAGGTCCAAGGGAGTGCGCCGGCCCAGGTTCTCCCCGCGGATGTCCACCTGGATGATGGTGGCGTCCTCCGGGTAGAACTGCTGGTAGGGCAAGTCGGTGCCGAGCATGAGCAAGGTTTCCGCCTCGATCATCGCCCGGTACCCGGAGGCGAATCCGAGGAGGCCGGTCATCCCGACGTCGAAGGGGCTGTCGTAGGCGATGTGCTCCTTACCGCGCATCGCGTGCACGATCGGCGCCGCCAGCCGATCCGCGAGCGCCATCACCTCACCGTGCGCACCGGCGGTGCCCGCCCCGGCGAGGATGGTCACCTTGGAGCAATCGTTGAGCAACTGGGCGGCCCGGTCCAGGTCCTCTGCTCCTGGGATGACCCGCGGGCGGGACTGCTGGATCCGACTGACGGTGTCCGCGGCCGCCTCCTGCAACGCCACGTCCCCGGGTAGCACCAGGACGGCGACCCCGCGCTGGCTGACCGCCGCTTGCATCGCCACTCGAAGGGCCCGCGGCATCTGCTCCGCACTGGTCACCACATCGCTCCATACGCTGCACTCCCGGAACAACTCGGCCGGGGCGGTCTCCTGGAAGTACCCGGAGCCGATCTCGCCGCTAGGGATGTGTGCGGCAATCGCCAGTACCGGCACGCGGGACCGCTGGGCGTCGTAGAGACCGTTGATCAGGTGCAGGTTGCCCGGGCCCGCCGACCCGGCACAGACGGCCAACTGGCCGGTCATCTCCGCCTCGGCGGAGGCAGCCAGGGCGCCGGCTTCTTCGTGTCGCACGGTGACCCAGTCGATATCGGCCGTGCGCACCGCCTCGGTCAGCCCGTTCAGGGAGTCCCCGGCGATGCCGTAGATGCGCCGGACCCCGTTTGCTTGCAAGTGGTCGATGATGTTCTGGGCGATGGTGACCATGGCGACTCCTGGACAGCGGGCGATGATGTCGGTCTCGATGGTGCCTGCCCGCCACCGTTGGCGCCATCGGAACCCGCAGCGGGCCGCCGATCAAGCCGCAGGAACGTGGTTGCGACGGTTCTGCGAAAGGTCCGTGAGCGTTTGGTCGGCGAATCGCCCGATGTGAGGGTGATCGCAGTGCTCGACGGGCACCCCACCGTACTCTGGGGGAATGCATCGGGTGATCGGTACCGGTGCGAGTTAAACATTGCGAGGAGAACCCATGGCCCTGTTGCAGGTACACGGCGGCTCGCCGCTGCATGGTGAGATCACGGTGCGGGGGGCGAAAAACTTCGTCTCCAAGGCGATGGTCGCCGCGCTGCTGGGGGATGGTGTCAGCGAGTTGCGCAACGTCCCGGAGATCCGCGACGTCAATATCGTGGCGAACCTGCTGGAATTGCACGGCGTGGTGGTGGAGCGGGACGTCGAGGCCGGGACGGTCCGGTTGGACCCGGCTAACGTGGAGACCGCCCACAAGGCTGACATCGACACCATGGCCGGCACCTCCCGGATCCCCATCCTGTTGTGCGGGCCGCTCCTGCACCGCTTGGGAGAGGCGTTCATCCCGGACCTGGGCGGATGCCGCATCGGGGACCGGCCGATCGACTACCACCTGGAGATCCTGCGGCAATTCGGCGCGCAGGTGGACAAACTGGAATCGGGAATCCTCATCACCGCGCCGCGCGGGTTGCACGGCACCCAGATCGAACTGCCCTACCCCAGTGTGGGCGCCACCGAGCAGTTACTGCTGAACGCGGTACGGGCCCACGGCCTGACCGAACTGCGCAACGCTGCGATCGAACCCGAGATCACCGAACTGATCGCGGTGTTACAGCGCATGGGAGCGATCATCTCCGTGGACACCGACCGGGTGATCCGGGTGGAGGGCGTGGAACGGTTGGGCGGGTTCAATCAGACTGCATTGCCCGACCGGATCGAAACCGCCTCCTGGGCGGCGGCGGCGCTGGCCACCCGCGGAGACATCTACATCCGCGGTGCCGAGCAGGGCGGCCTGATGACGTTCCTCAACACCTTCCGCAAGGTCGGTGGGGACTTCGACATCGACGACCAGGGCATCCGCTTCCGTCACCCCGGGACGCCGTTGCAGTCCATCGCCCTGGAAACCGATGTGCACCCAGGGTTCATGACCGACTGGCAGCAGCCGTTGGTGGTTGCCCTCACTCAGGCGACCGGTCTGTCCATCGTGCACGAGACCGTGTATGAGAACCGCTTCGGGTTCACCCATGCGCTACGCCGGATGGGAGCCACCATCCAGGTATACCGAGAATGCCTGGGCGGGGCTCCGTGCCGCTTCGGGCGGCGCAACTTCCAGCACTCCGCCGTCGTCTCCGGCCCCACTCCGCTGCGTGCCGCGGACATCGAGGTGCCCGACCTGCGCGGCGGGTTCTCCCACCTCATCGCAGCGCTGGCTGCCGACGGCGTGTCCAACGTGCGCGGAATCGAGTTGATCGACCGCGGTTACGAGAACTTCAGCGGCAAACTCGAGGCTCTGGGGGCCAAGGTCGAGCGGATCTGATCGGGGCGCTGCCCAACGGCAGCGCGGCTGAGGCGCACGCTCCTGCTCGACGGCGTTTGTTCAGGTACCGCCGGCGTGGGAGAATCCGCACCGCGCGGACGGCGCATCCGCACCGCGCAGTCGGCGCGTCCGCACCGCGCAGTCGGCGCGGGCGTTTCGTTCCACGCGGGGGTGCGCCCGTTGGTTCCCGTACCGCATCTGCAGGCTCGCGACTAGTCTGAGGCCAACGGTTCCCCTGAGCCCCGCTGCTATCTGGAGCCCCAGACGCTAGGGCGGGCCCGGACGTACGAAGGAGACACTGATGCAGCCCACCCGGCAGTGGTCGTTTCAAGGTACGCGCGGGAACATCCACGCACAGGCGTGGGACCTGGAGGGCCCGGCGCCGCGGTATGTGGCGGTGCTGTGCCATGGATACGGCGAACATATCGGTCGCTACAATCACGTGGCAGGCGCACTGAGCCGCCACGGCGCCGTGGTGTACGGCCTGGACCACATCGGGCACGGGCGCAGCACCGGTGAACGCGTCCTGATCGATGACTTCGACGACGTGGTAAGCGACATGCACCACCTGGTGGAACACGTCCAGAGGGAGAACCGCGGCGTCCCGGTGGTGCTGATCGGCCACTCCATGGGCGGGATGATTGCCGCCCGGTACGCCCAGCAACACGGCAGCGACTTGACCGCGCTTGTGCTGTCCGCGCCGGTGCTGGGCCGGTGGCAGGCGGCTGAGCAACTGGCCGCGGCCGAAGAGATTCCCGATGATCCACTCGACGCCGAGACCTTGTCCCGGGACCCGAACGTGGGCGCCGATTACGTCGCCGACCCCTTGGTATGGCACGGCCCGTTCAAGCGCACCACCGTGGAGGCGTTGCTGGGGACGTTGGAACAGATCAACGCCGCCGGGACGGTCGGCGACCTGCCCACCATGTGGGTGCACGGCGAAGCGGACGCCCTGGTGCCGCTGACCGATACCCGAACCGGTGTTGAACGTCTGCGCGGGGAGAGGTTCCGGGAGCACGTCGTGCCCGGGGCGCGCCACGAGGTCTTCAACGAGACGAATAAGGACGAGGTGCTCGCACTCGTCACCGGCTTCATCGACGAGGCGCTCGCCGGGCAAATCTGAGTAGCGCGTCCGCGGGCTGGTCTGCGTCATGCGCCTGCGGCCGGCGGGCCTACGTCACGCGCCTGCCGTCAGCGGGCCTGGCCGCGCGCCTGCGACGTGGGCTGAGCCTCGCGCCTGCGGAGGAGGTATCGCGAACGGAACACGCAGATGGCCCGCGCGCCGCTTCGCCCGCACGATGACAAACGTAATCGGGAGTTCGGGAACCGCTCACGCCCGTGCCGGGATCGTTCACCGGGAACTGGTGACGACGGGCACCGGTCAGGACCCGTGCGCGGCCGCAGAATCGTGGCATGGACACAGTCATCAGGCTCGAGGACGTACGCCGCAGTTATGGAGGCAGGCCCGGTAAGGGCGGATTCGAGGCGGTGCGGGGGGTAAATCTGGAGGTGCGCCGCGGCGAACTCATCGCCCTCCTTGGTACCAACGGCGCCGGCAAGACGTCGCTGTTAGAGGTTATCGAGGGCATCGCCCCGGCCACCGCCGGGCAGGTGCGCGTTTTGGGTAAGGACCCGTTCCGGGATCGCGCCGCGGTGCGCCGTCGCACCGGGATCATGCTGCAGGAGGCCGGCTTCCCGGCTGAACTGAGGGTCTTCGAAATGGCCGGCACCTGGGCCCGCACACTCAGCCGTCCCCGCCCGGTGCCCGAGGTGCTCGCCGAGGTGGGGTTGTCCCATCGCGCGGACGTGGCGGTAAAGAGCCTGTCCGGTGGGGAACGACGGCGCCTGGACCTGGCGCTGGCGATCCTGGGCCGGCCGGAGGTGCTCTTCCTGGACGAGCCCACTACCGGCCTGGACCCGGAGAGCAGACGGTCCACCTGGGAGTTGATCCGCCGCATGGTGGGGGAAGGGACGACGGTGGTGCTCACCACCCATTACCTGGACGAGGCGGAGGAGTTGGCCGACCGGATCGCGATCATGGACCGCGGCCGCATCGTACGGTCCGGCACCGCGGCGCAGATAGTGGCCGAGGAACCGGCCGGGATCGGGTTCGTGCTGCCGAACTCACTCGCGCCGATGCCCGGCGATGGCCCGGGCAGCGTGGAGTTACCGCCGCTGAGCGGACAGCACCGCACCAAGCCACGCCACCACGGAGGAGTGCAACACACGATCGCCACCCGGGACCTGCAGCGGGACCTGTACCGGCTGTTGACCTGGGCGGAGCACCACGGACTGGAACTTGCCGAACTCCAAGCCCGCTCGGCCTCCCTGGAACAAGCGTTCCTCACCATCGCGAACCGGGGCCCGGATCACACCTCAGCGCCTTCGACCACCGGCTCTCCGCCGGCCGATACCAACCGGTCACACACAAGTTCGGTCGATACCGGCCGCGCCGCTATCGGCTCGGCCCACCGAGGCCCGGCCGACAACGCTCCCGCCAACTACCCGGCCACCAGCCCCCAGGAGACTTCAGTATGACTACCACCACGACGGCACGCTCCACTGAGTTCACCACCGCGCTGCGCCAGATCGGCGCACTGGCCCGGATGGAAGCCACGCTGCTGCGGCGGAACAAGACCGCGCTGATCAACACCATCGTGATGGCCCCGGTCCTGGTGCTGCTCCTGCTGCCCGTGGTGGACGACGGCGCCGTGCATGCCGCGTTCGGGACACACCTGGTGACGCTCATGGCCGCGTTCGGGTTGATTTTCGTGGCCTACTACAACCTCACCACCACCGTGGTGGCCCGCCGCGAGGAACTCACGCTGAAGCGGTTGACCTCCGGGGAGTTATCGCCGACCAGCGTCTTGATCGGCACCGCAACACCGGCTGCGGCGATCATCACCGGCCAACTCATCCTCACCATCGCCGCGGCCGCGGCGGCATTCGAACTCCCGCTGCCCGCCAACCCCGTCCTCGTGGTCCTCGCGCTGGTCGGTGGCCTGGCCGTCTTCGCCCTGCTGGCCTATGCCTCCTCCGGGATGACCAAGACCGTGGAAGCGGCCCAATTGACCACCCTGCCGGTGATCTTCGGGACCTTACTCGCCAGCGGCGTGACGTTTCCCCTGCAGGCTATGCCCGGGCCGCTGCAGCAGATCGCCGAACTGACGCCGCTGGCCCCGGTGATCCAATTGCTGCAGACGGGCTTCCTCGGCGTCGACCAGCACGGCGAGGCGCTCACGTTCGCGCAGACCTTCACCGCCGGACTCGTGCCGGTGCTGGTGCTGGCCGGCTGGTGCGTACTGGGCACCCTGGCGACGCGACGGTGGATGCGCTGGGAGCCGCGCCGGTGACGTCCCAGGCATTACCGTGGTTGCCCATGGGCCAGGCGGCGGGTGCGAGTGTGTTGCGCTGGTCGGCGTTGAGCCGTCCGCAACGGTACGAGGCGTACAACCGCTGGTCCCTGTACACGCTGTTCGGGTTCGTGCCCCTGCTCGGGCTCGCCATCCTGGCCAACGGACAGGGCCCGTGGTCCGCCGAGCAGGCCGGTGCATACCTGGCGGTACTGAGCGGCCACACCCTGATCTGCTTCCTCGCGGCCCGGGGTGCCTTCGACCACATGGTCGGCTACCGCGCCGCGCCGCGGGCGTTGCTGTACCTGCTCGGCGGCTCGGTGCTCGCCGGCTTGGCCGTCATCGTCCTGGTGTACCCGGCGATGCTGACCACGGAGTTCCACGATGAGGCACTGTTCGCCATCTTGCTGATCACCGTGAGCGCGCTGGTTGCCGTCAGCCCGATCATGAACGTGTGGATGGTGCTGCTAGCCGGCCTGGTGATCGCGGCGTTGGCCGGCGCGCTGACCGCCCTCAACGGTGCGGTGACCGGGATCGTTCCTGCGGTCGTGACCTCCCTGTGCCTGGCGCTGGCCCTCGGGATAACGATGCGGATCTCGATGTGGACGGTCATGGTGGTGTGGGATTTGGACCGCAGCCGTCAGGTCGCCGCGCGGCTCGCGGTAGCCGAGGAACGGCTGCGATTCTCCCGGGACCTGCACGATGTGTTCGGCCGGACGCTGTCCACGGTGGCGGTGAAGAGTGAACTCGCCGCCGCCCTTGCGGAGCGTGATGATCCGCGCGGGGTGCAGGAGATGTTGGCGGTGCGGGAGTTGGCCGAGGATGGGTTGAAGGAAGTGCGAGCGGTGGTGCAGGGCTACCGGGCCGCCGACCTGCCCACTGAACTGGTCGGGGCCAGGTCGCTGTTGTTGGCTTCCGGCATCGAGGCACGCGTGGCCGGTGAGGACCTGCAATTGCCCAGCGGCGCCCAGCACGCGCTGGCATGGGTGGTACGGGAAGGGGTGACCAACGTGGTCCGGCATTCCAGCGCCACCGAGTGCACCATCGAACTGCGCGCCCGCGAGGGCGGGTATCACGTGCGGGTCGCGAACGACGGCGTGGCGGACTCCGGGGTGCGCGCACCACTGCGCGTGGGACCGGCTGCCGGCAGCGGACTGCGCGGGTTGGCCGAGCGGCTTTCGGCTGTGGGCGGCACGGTACGCACACCCCCGACCGAGCCCGGATGGTTCGTGCTCAGTGCCTGGGTGCCCGCCGGCGTCACTGCGCCCACAGACCTGCCCGCAGACGTTCCGGCTTCTGCCGACGAAGCAACGCCCACCGGTGTTCGAACCTATGCGGATGTTCCTGGGTCCGCGGAGGCCTCAGCGGAGCAGTATTCGGAGAGCCGATGACGATCAAGATCCTGCTCGCCGACGACGAGAACCTCATCCGGCACGCCCTGGCCAGTTTGCTCGATCTGCAGGACGATCTGGAGGTCGTCGCACAGGCGGCTTCGGGCACCGAGGCGATCGCTGCGGCGGCGAAGTACTCCCCGGACGTGGCGGTGTTGGATCTGCAGATGCCGGGGGCGGACGGGATCGAGGTGGGCGAGCACCTGATGACTCATCAGCCCGAGTGTGCCGTGGTGATCGTCACCAGCCATGGCCGCCCGGGCTATCTGCGCCGGGCGCTGCAGGTCGGGGTGCGCGGGTTCGTGCCGAAGACGGTGTCCTCCACCGTGCTGGCCGACGTGGTGCGTCAGGTACATGAGGGCGGGCGGTACGTGGACCCCGAACTAGCCGCGGATGCGATCGCTGCCGGAGACAGCCCACTGACGCCGCGGGAGTCGGACGTACTGGAACTGGCAGCCGACGGCGCGCCGGTGGAGGAGATCGCCGAACGGGCACACCTCTCGGCGGGCACCGTACGCAACTACCTGTCCGCAGCGGTCTCCAAACTGGGCGTGGCCAACCGGCATGAGGCGGTGGCCCGGGCCCGTCAGCAGGGCTGGATCTGAGGTACCAACTTCGGGCTGGATCTGAGGTGCCCGCTTCAAACTGCGTGGGCCGTGTTCCCGTCCCGGTTTCAGGCAACTCGGGTGATGCGCACGTCCCCGCTGGCGGCACGGGCGTAGACCTCCAGGGTCTGATCCTGGTCGCCCGGTGCCTCGCTCGATTCCAGGTCGCTCACCAGGCGACCGGCGGCGCTGTAGCAGTCCATGTACACCGCTGTGCCGTGGTGAACACCGACGAGGATGTCCCCGGAGGCGGTGCTTGCGTTCAGCGATCCGTGCACCCCGTCCTGCACGATCAGGTTCCCGGAGGCCGCCCGCAACCGGCCGGTGCCGGCCAGAGTGGTGATCTTGATGTCTCCGGAGGCCGCCGTGACGCTGATATCAGCCGCCTGGGAGACGATCACGTCACCGGAGCCGGCCTTCGCCCGGACCTGCCCGGTGGCTGTACCCAGGCGCACCGAACCCGACCCGCACAGGAATTCCGCGTCATGTGCGCTGTGCACGGTGATGTTCCCGGAGCCGGTGGTGACCTCGGTGGGTCCGCACTCCGGCAGGGTCACATCGCCGGAGCCGGACCGGACCCGGACCTCGTCCAACCGCCCCTCGGCGGTGACTTCCCCGGAGCCGGTGCTGACCTTCAGAGCCGACCCGAACGGCACATGTACATCGATCCGCAGCCGTGGGTGGTTGGCGAAGAAGATGCCGGCGCTGCGCGGCACCTCGATGCGTAGTTCGGAGCCGGACATGTCCACGAGGGTGTCCTCGGCGTAGGACCGGGCGGAGGAGGAATCTCGGAACGGGTGCACACGCACGGCGACCTGGCTGGAGTCGCTGGTGTGCACGGCCAAGTCGCTGGCGCGGGTGATGGCGTCGATACGTACCGGAGCGGTGGCCTCGAAGGTGTAGTCGGTCACGATGTCATTCCTTGATCGCGTCGTCGTTGTCGCGGCGATCACCAGGTGGCGGGCCGCTCGGGGTGGTCAGCAGGGCAGTCAGCGGGGCGGGCGCCGGGGTGTTCCGGGACGCCGGCCCTTGGGACGGGTGGAGCGTTCGGTGCGCCCCTTGGGTTTACGCACGTGGAACGGCGGGGGATCAGCAGGGGTGCGCACGATGTGGAATCCCAGTGCGGCGTTGGGAAACATTTCCATGGCGGATGCTCCTTCAGCGAGCCCAGCCGGTCATCCGCCGACTGGAGGTGTGGGTACGGGGGCCGGCGCCCGGCGGGGTGAGGCCGCGCTGCACGGCACGCACCAACCAGGCGTTGATGGACAGGCCCTCGGCCGTGGCGGCCTGCTCGACCTGGTTCTTCAGGCTCTCCGGCAGCCGCAGCGAGATCCTGGAGACCTCCGAGTCCTCAGGGGGCGGCGGGGGAGCCGGTGGTTCGGGCGGGGACGGAGGCCCCATATCGGGGGAGGTGACCACCACCTCCGGACCGTCGGTGCGGAGCCGGACGTCCACGGTGTCGCCATCCAACTTCAAGGTGACCTCGGCGGCGAAATCGGCAGCGAATTCCATCAACGTCAACCGCAGGGCGGACTCCATGCTCTGGGCCAGCCGCTCGGCCGCCTCTTGCACGTCGGGCCCCGCGGTGCGGGCCGACGCGGTCAGGGCGTCGTGGAGGGAGTGGAGGTACCGATCCAGATGCATGGCGCCATACTGACATCAGAGTGATGCCATGTCAACGCCATCTGGAAAGAAAAGTGGCGTCGAATGGCGTCAGGTGGCATCAGAAGCATGCCAGCAGTGATTTTCGCTCGCCGTGCGTTGAGTGGCCGGCCCGCGTGCTCCGTGCCTGACCGCGTAGCATCGTGCACGTGGCCCGCCCTCCGGTTCCGCGCTCGTACCGCGCTGCGGTCGCCGTCGCCCGTCCGTTGATGCGAGCGATGACGCGCCGTCATTGGGCCGGAACGGAACACCTGCCCCAGGGGGCCTTCATCGCAGCGGCCAACCACGTCAGTTACGCCGATCCGCTGACGCTCCTGCACTTCCTCATCGACCACGGCCACTACGCCAAGATCCTCGCCAAGCACACGCTGTTCGACGTGCCGGGGCTCGGTCACCTGCTGCGATCCACGGGGATGATCCCGGTGTACCGCGGCACCGACCGGGCTAGTGGAGCGCTGCACCAGGCCGAAGCGAGACTGGCGGTCGGGGAAGGGGTCGCGGTGTTCCCGGAGGGCACGGTAACCCGGGATCCGGACCTGTGGCCGATGGTGGCCAAGACCGGGGTGGTGCGTCTGGCCCTTGCCACGGGTGCGCCGCTGATCCCGGTGGGTCAGTGGGGAGCGCACGAACTGTTGCCCCAGGGCGCCTGGCTGCCCCGGCCCATACCCCGCAAACCCATCACGGTGATCGCCGGACCGCCCATCGACCTGTCGGATCTGCGCGATGAGCCGATGGGCGCCGAGGTGCTGCGTGAGGGCAGCAGGCGGTTGATGGTCACGATCACCGGCTTGGTCGCGCGCGCTCGCGGTGAGGACGCACCGGCGGAGTTGTTCGACCCCCGCCAGACCGGATAGCCCTCGACCGGCCCGATGCGGCCGGGGAGCGCGCAGGTGCCGATCCGAGCCCGGCCGCGCCGCGTACACCCGGCGCCTCGTTAGGGTGGCGCACGTGGACGATAACGCGAAACTGATCACCGACCTGCTCAGCATCCGCACCTGGACCGCCTTGGACGTGGACGGCGAGGGCCGCGTGCTGGCCGGCCACGACGAACTTGGCTCCATGCAATTGGTGGAGATCGACACCGACGGCACCCGCACCCCGCTCACCGACCTGCCCGGACGCTGCACCGGGCGTTACCTACCCGGCGAGCGCGCCGTCGTCGTCCAGCATGACGCCGGAGGCGATGAGCGCTGGCAGTTGTCCGCCCTGGACCTGGATGCGCCCCGCCCCGGCCCGGCGACCCTGGCCGACCTGGAGCCGCTGGTCCGCGATGCCCGCTACCTGCACACCTTGCACGACGTCACAAAGACGGACCTGGTCTATGCCACCAATCGCCGTAACGGAGTAGATATGGACGTGGTGGTGCGCAACCACGTCGATGGCAGCGAGCAGGTCGCCTACGACGGCGGAGGGTACGTCGTGGGCGTGCGTGCCTCCCACGACGGGTCCAGCGCCGCGGTGGTGCGGCTGAGCCTCCAACCGGCCTCGACGGTGGTGCAGACGGTTGGCCCGCGCGCATTCAGCCTGGGGCAAGGCGAGCCCGACGACGAGGCCGCCCCGGGCGGGTACGTCACCGATCCGAACGAGTACGCCTCGCATATGCAGGTCTATTGGACCGGCGACGACGCCGGGTTGATCCTGAGCAGCAACCACGACCGGGAGTTCTACGCCATCTGGCGGGTCGACGCCGCCGGCTGGCACCTGCTGGTGGAGGATCCGGCCGCGGAGTTGGCGTGCTGGGTGAGCCCGGACGCCCAGTCGATGATCGTGGGCCGGCAGGTGGACGGCGCGATGACACTGGCGATCCACGGTATCGACGGCACCCATCGGCGCGACCTGGACCTGCCTGCGCTCGGTGCTGCCTCGGTGACCTGGTCGGCCGACTCCCGCTACGTCGTCGTCGGTGGCCCCACGCCCACCGAACCCGGGGCGATCTACCGGGTCGATGCGCGCTCCGGTCAGAGCGTGTTGCTGGCCTCCTCGGCGGTCGAAGTGGACCCCGATCTGCGTGAGCGGCTGATCGCTCCCACGGTGCACCGGGTGCCCACGCCCGACGGGGAGCAGGTGCCCTGCTTCGTCTACCGCGGCGCAACGGACACCGATCTCGCAGGTGCCTCCGTGCTGCACATCCACGGCGGTCCGGAGGCTTCGGCGGATCAGATCTTCTCCCCGATCATCCAGGCGCTTGCGGCGACCGGGTTGACGGTGCTGGTGCCGAACGTGCGCGGATCGGCCGGCTACGGCAAACGGTGGATCTCCCTGGATGATGTGGAACGCCGCCTGGATTCGGTGGCTGACCTGGCCGCCCTGCACGCCTGGCTACCCGAACTGGGGCTCGATCAGGACCGATCGGCGCTGTGGGGCGGGTCCTACGGCGGGTACATGGTGCTGGCCGGGGTGGCGATGCAGCCGGAACTATGGGCCGCCGGGGTGAACATCGTCGGGATCAGTTCGCTCGTCACGTTCCTGCAGAACACCGCCGACTACCGCCGCGCCTACCGGGAACGGGAGTACGGGTCGCTGGAGCACCACCGGGAGTTCCTGGAGAAGGCCTCACCGATCACGTATCTGGACCAGATCCGCGCGCCGCTGTTCGTGATCCACGGGGCGAACGACCCGCGCGTGCCGCTGAGCGAGGCCGAGCAGATCAAGGCCGCGCTGGACGCCTCGGGCGTGACGTGTGAACTACGGGTCTACCACGACGAGGGCCACGGGTTGGCGAAGCGTTCGAACCGGCTGGATGCCTACCCCGCGGCGCTCGCGTTCCTGCGCGAGCATCTGGGGCGTGCCTGAACGCGCAGAGGCAGGTGGCTGCGCTACGGGTGGACGGCTGCGTTACCGCGCTTTGATGCGGGGTGGCTACTTGCCGCCGTCGCCCTTCACCGGCTCCCCGGGCTGACGCATCACGCGGTGGAAGATCGTCCAATACATGACGCCGATCATCACCCCGCCACCGACGATGTTGCCCAGCGTCACCGGGAACAGGTTGTTCACGAAGAATGCGCCCCAGGTCACCTCGCTGAAGTCTTCGACCGCCAGACCCGCACTGGACCAGAAACCGTCGTCGGCGGTGGTCTTGATCAAAGTTGCGAGCGGGATGAGGAACATGTTCGCCACCGAGTGCTCGAATCCGCTGGCCACGAACAGCGCGATCGGCATGGTGACCGCGACGACCTTGTCGGTGGTGGTGCGCCCGGAGTAAGCCGCCCAGATCGCCAGGCAGACCAACAGATTGCACAGCACGCCGAGCGCGAAAGCCTGCAGGAATGGGTACTGAACCTTGGTAGCGGCGCTCTCCAGGACCACCGCGCCCCAACCTCCGTCGACCAACCGCCAGGTTCCGGCCGCGTAGATCAGCGCCCCCAGAACCAGCGCACCGATGAAGTTGGCCACGTACACCACGCCCCAGTTGCGCAGCAATTGCCACCACGTGATGCGCCCGGAAGCCTTGGCGGTGAGCGTGAGGGTGGAGGAGGTGAACAACTCAGCCCCGGTCAGTACCACCAGCACCAGCCCGGTGGAGAAGACCACCCCGCCGAGCACTTGGCTTACGCCCCAGGGCATGCCCTCGGCGCCGACCCGGCTGGTCACGAAGAAGACGAAGCCTAGGCCGATGTAGGCACCCGCGGTGAGTCCGAGGAGGAACGAGGCGAGCGGCCGATTGACCGCCTTGTTGTAGGCCGCGTCCTCGGCTGCCTGAGCCATCTGGGCCGGAGTGAGGATGCCGTAGGTTTCCTTCGCGGCCATCGGTCGCCTCCCGTGCCCGTCGTTGGTGCCCTCAGCAGGGCGAGTGAGCCACATCTCCATGCGGCTGGCTGGCAGCCCCGCTTCAGTAGGCACACCGGCGCGAAGCCCCGATGCGGAAACCCGCTTTCCCATAGTTCGTCAGGCAGTGCCGCAGCGGTCCGGCCAACCGGCCGGAGATTGCCACAGCACAGTACCGGCCGTGGTTGCTCGCGCCAGTCGGGCGACCGCGCGAGCGATCCGCGTGCCCAAACTGTCCGGTACGCCTTCGCCCGACGCGGCGAACGTCGTCGCCACGGCAGGTGGTGCGCTGTCAGGGGCAATGGCGTGCTGCGGGTGCCCGTAGGCGACTGGGATCACGACCGGGGTGCGATACCCGCGGCCGTGATCGCCGTCGGGCATGCGCCTGGCGGCGCTACGCTCGGGGGCGATGAGTACTTCCAAGATCCGTGTGGCCGTGGTGTTCGGGGGCCGAAGCAGTGAGCATGCCATTAGTTGTGCCACTGCCTCCGGGGTGCTGGGTGCGATCGACCGGGATCGGTTCGAGGTGGTGCCGATCGGGATCTCGCCGCAGGGGGAGTGGGTGTTGGCGGCCGATGACCCGGACCGGTGGGCGCTTGGTGCTGGGCAGGAGTCTGGTCCGGTGGTGGGCGCGGAGCAGGGTGCGGTGATGGTCCCGTTCGGGGATGGGTCCAAACCGTTGCTGGTGCGTTCGGCCGGGCAGGTGCCCCGGGAGTTGGCTTCGGTGGATGTGGTGTTCCCGTTGCTGCACGGACCGTTCGGGGAGGATGGCACGGTACAGGGATTGCTGGAGTTGGCCGGTCTGCCGTATGTGGGCTCGGGGGTGTTGGCCTCGGCGGTGGGGATGGACAAGCACTTCATGAAAGCGGTGCTGCGGGATGCGGGCTTGCCGGTGGGCCGCTCGGTCACGGTGAGCAGGCAGTGGTGGGCACGGGCGCCGCAGGAGGTGGAGCAGGCGGCCGCACAGTTGGGGTGGCCGGTGTTCGTCAAGCCCTCTCGCGCCGGTTCCAGTGTGGGGATCTCCAAGGTTGATGGCCCCGATGATCTGGCCAAGGCGATCGCGGTGGCCCAGGGGCACGACCCCAAGGTGCTCATCGAGGAAGCCATTAGCGGTCGGGAGATCGAGTGTGCCGTGCTGGGTGGGCGCGAGGGCGGGCGCCCGCGGGTGACCGCGCCGGGGGAGATCGCCATCGGCCAGGACGGTGGCTTCTATGACTTCGAGGCCAAGTACTTCGACACCGGCGAGGTGGAACTGCTGTACCCCGCCCCGGTGCCGCAGGAGATTTCCGAGCAGGCCCAGGAGTTGGCCGTGGCAACGTTCGAGGCGCTGGACTGTGAGGGCCTGGCCCGGGTGGACTTCTTCTACACCGACTCCGGGCAGTTGCTGGTGAACGAGATCAACACCATGCCCGGGTTCACTCCGTACTCGATGTTCCCGATGTTGTGGCAACGCACCGGCATGACGTATGCGGAACTGATCAGCGAACTGATCGA
>DATGSR010000265.1:0-5540 GCA_035302405.1 Beutenbergiaceae bacterium | reverse complement strand
GCGCAGTTCCGCAAGCTCAAGGTGTACCGCGGCGCGGACCACCCCCACGCCGCCCAGAAGCCCCAGACTTTCGAGATCACCCAGGTGGCGCAGTAACGCCGTCCGGCGTGGCCATCGAAGACTGAGGAGAATCAGTGACCGAGAACACCGCAGTGACCGACCTCGAGGACGCCCCGAGCGAGTACACCACCGAGTCCGCTGCACCCGTCACCGGACAGGGAGCCTCCCGCACGGCCCCCGGCGCCGCCATGGGGCGGCGCAAGCAGGCCGTGGCCCGGGTGCGCCTGATCCCCGGTGAGGGCAACTGGACCATCAACGGCCGCAGCCTGGAGGAGTACTTCCCGAACAAACTCCACCAGCAGTTGGTCAACTCCCCGCTACTGGCGGTGGACGTGCAGGGACGTTTCGACGTGATCGCCCGGATCGACGGCGGGGGCAGTTCCGGGCAGGCCGGTGCGCTGCGCCTGGCGATCGCCCGCGCACTGAACGAGATCGACGTGGACGTCAACCGCCCGGTGCTGAAGAAGGCCGGCTTCCTCACTCGGGACGCGCGCGTCATCGAGCGCAAGAAGGCCGGGTTGAAGAAGGCACGCAAGGCCCCGCAGTACTCCAAGCGCTGATCTGCGCAACCCCACGGCGCGGTGGCCGTGGACGTGGCATCATCGGCTCCGGCAGCCCATGCGCTGACGGAGCCGATGGTCTGTCCGCACCGTGATCAACGGTGGGTGATGTCGCGGCCCGGTCCGGGACCGGGCGCACAGGCGGAAGGAAAACGTTCATGGCGCGACTCTTCGGAACCGACGGAGTACGCGGACTGGCGAACCGGGAGATCACCGCTGAACTGGCGCTGCAGTTGGGGATCGCCGCAGCCTCGGTGCTCACCGCCCGTGAGGATTTCGGCGACCGCCGGCCCAAGGCGATCGTGGGCCGCGACCCGCGAATCTCCGGCCAGTTCCTGGCGGCCGCGACCATGGCGGGTCTGTCCAGCGCCGGGGTGGACGTGGAGGACCTTGGGGTGCTGCCCACGCCGGCGGTGGCCTACCTGACTGCAGCCGAGGACGCCGACCTGGCCGTGATGATCTCGGCGTCGCACAACCCGATGGCCGACAACGGCATCAAGTTTTTCGCTCGCGGTGGGTACAAACTCGATGACGCCGTCGAGGACGAAGTCGAGGCGATGCTCGATGCGCAACCTGATTTGCCCACGGGGGCGGACGTGGGCCGGATCGAATTGGACCGCGGCCTGGGCGCCGACCGGTATGTCGAGCACCTGCTGAGCACGATCGCCACCCCGCTGGACGGGGTGCGTATTGCCGTCGACTGTGCCAACGGTGCCGCGAGCGAGGTGGGCCCCAAGGCACTGCGGGCGGCGGGAGCGGACGTGGTGGTGATCAACGCCTCACCGGATGGAAGCAACATCAACGAGCAGTGCGGCTCCACCCACCCCGAACAACTTCAGGCCGTCACGGTCGCCTCCCGGGCCGACCTGGGTGTGGCGTTCGACGGCGACGCCGACCGATGCCTGGCGGTGGACCACACCGGCGCGTTGGTGGACGGGGACCAGATCATGGGCATCCTCGCCCAGGCGATGAAGCAGTCCGGCAACCTGAATCGCGACACCCTCGTGGTCACGGTGATGAGCAACCTCGGATTGCTCCTGGCGATGCAGGAGGCGGGGATCTCCACGGTGCAAACGGCCGTCGGGGACCGGTACGTGTTGGAACGGATGCGCGCCGATGGCTACAACCTGGGCGGGGAGCAGTCCGGGCATCTGGTGCTGTCCGATCACGCCACTACCGGTGATGGCGTGCTGACGGCGCTGCATCTTGCCGCCCGGGTCGCGCAGACCGGGCAGCCACTCGCAGAACTCGCCGGGCAGATACCGCGGCTACCCCAAGTGCTGATCAATGTGGGCGGGGTGGACAGGCGCAGAGTGGACTCCGACGCACCATTGCAGCAAGCGGTACGCGACGCCGAGCAACGGCTGGGCACCGCCGGTCGGGTACTGCTGCGGCCCTCGGGCACCGAACCGTTGGTGCGGGTCATGGTTGAGGCACGCGCCCAGGACGAGGCGGAGCAGGAGGCCAAGCGGTTGGCCGACGTGGTGCGGGAGCGGCTACGACTGCCTTGATGTGCCGCTGCAACCCTCGCGGCGCCAGCCCAGGCACACCGCAAGGTGCTCCGGAGCACCGAGCGGGCTAAGTCAATCACAGTGGACCGGATCCTATGGTGCACGGGCGCTCGCTGACTTACGCTGAGGCTCGGTACACAGGTGGGAGTCTGAGTGGTTGATCTGATTGTGGACGGAGCGTCCTCACCCTGGTCTCTGGTGCTGCTCTTGGTGTTCACAATGATCGACGGCGTATTCCCGCCGGTTCCCAGCGAGTCGATCGTCATCGCGATGGCAGCGCTTGCGGCGCAAGGGGAGGGGCACAGCCTGTGGTGGCTGGTGCCCACCGCAGCGGTGGGCGCCTTCGGCGGGGACCTGTTGGCCTACGCCATCGGGACCAAAGTGAACATCCACGGGTTGCGGATCTTCCGCGGTCCCCGCGGGATGCGCACCCTGGCGTGGGCGGAGCAGGCGATCCACCAGCGCGGTGGCACCTTCATCCTGGCCGCGCGGTATATCCCCATCGGACGGGTCGCCGTGAACCTCAGCGCCGGTGCACTGGGGTTCGGGTTGCGACGCTTCATCGGCTACGCCGCAGTGGCCGCGGTGATGTGGTCGGCGTATTCGGTGCTGCTTGGCGTCAGCGCCGGCGCGCTGCTCCACGGCCGGCCGCTGCTCGGTGCGCTGGTCGGTGTGGTGCTCGGGGTGACCCTGGGCACCCTGATTGACCTGGTGATGCGCAGGTTCCTGCCGGCGCCCCGGACCACGTACGAGCGTGCCCACGGGGCAACGCCGGCTGCGGTCAATGCGCGCCGCTAGTCACGTGGCGGACAGTTGAGGGTGGGGAGCGCCGCCGCTCATCGCCGCCGGTGCTCCTGATCGCGGACAGCACTACTCATCGCCGCCAGTGCCCTACTCCTCGCCTGCGGGACTTAGCGGCGGGAGCAGTGGCGCCGTTTGCGACGTCGCCGTTAACTGCGGCGTTCTACCTGCACGGCGATCCGCTCGAACCGGTACGGGTCGCGCCCGGTCCAGGACTCTTCATCGAACACCCGGGCAATCGGGGTGCTGCCCGTGTACTTGGCCCACCCGGGGTCCCCTGCGCTGATGAACCGGCGGATCGCCGCATGCAACTCGCCGGCCAACTCGGCCGGCGGGTTCGGTCCGGCGCTTCGTGCCACACGCTCGGCGGTGAGCGTGTTCCACGCGAACGGCAGGTCCAAGCAATGGGTGGCGAGGCCGGTGGCCTGAGAACGCCACCGGAAGTCCCATGCCCACGTCGGGGTGCCCTCGTCGTCTCTGGCCGCGCCGATCCGGACCACCGGGTAGCGGAACAACCGGTCGGTGATGGCCTGGCCGACCACCTCAGTTCCATCCAGATCGGGGAACGCGGCCGGGTAGGCGCGGGCGCGTACTGCGGGCATCCCCAGGCCCCTGAGCACTCCGGTGACGAGACTGCGCGAAATGGTCTGCTGCAAGGTCTTGGCGAGTTGGTTGAACTCATGGCTGGTGGAGCCCAGCAACAGGGGGCGATCCGCTGCGCCGATGTCAGCCAGAATGTCCTCGCCCAGCAGCTCGGTGCCCAGTACCGGGCCGAACCAGGTGACCGGCTCCCGTTCTCGCAGCAACCGGTTCAGGTGTCGCAATCCGTCCCAGAGGCTGGTGCTCACCAGGCTGCGTTCGGCGGCCACTACCTGGGCGCGGGACAGCGCCGACCACCCGTCCACGGTGTGCTCCACTCCGGCGGCCTTAGCGACGGCCCGGCCCACTGCCTCGGCGTCGTGCGGACGGATATCGGGCAGCGGCGCCGAGTGGCTGATCGCTTGGCGGAACAAGTCCTTCGTCGCAGGGCTGCCCAGCAGCGCCAGGACCGACCCGCCCCCGGCGCTTTGTCCACCGAGGGTCACCCGGTCGGGGTCACCGCCGAAATTCGCGATGTTGTCCCGCACCCACTGCAGCGCGGCGATCTGGTCCAGCACCGCCCGGTTGTCCGGTGCACCGGGGACGTGACCGTACCCTTCGAACCCCAACCGGTAGGTGATCGTCACGGTCACGATGCCGTGGGCGGCGAACGAGGTGCCGTCGAACCACTGCCCGCCCGGGGCTCCACCGACGTAACCTCCGCCGTGGATCCACACATAGACCGGCAACTTCGCCTCAGGGTCCGCGGCGGGGGTGAAGACGTTCAGGTTGAGTCGTTCTTCGCCGTCGATCGGGTGTTCTGGTACTGAGTGGTTCTCCCCGATCGGCCCCAAGGTGGGGGTAGGACCATTGCGCAAAGCCGGGCGCACACCCTCCCAGCCGGGGTGCGGCTGCGGTGCGGCGAAGCCGAGTTCTCCCACCGGTGCTGCGGCGTAGGGAATTCCGCGGAATACCAGGGACCCGGGGGCCTCCGTGCCGACGACGTCACCGTATTGGGTGCGCACCGGGCGGCTGCGGGGCAGGTGCGGAGCCTCGCCGGTGACCGGATGGAACAGCGGTGCCTCCTCGCCGTCGGGACGCTGTGGGGCCTGGCTGGTTGCGGGCTCGCCTTCGGGACGTTGCGGGTAGTCGCCGCGCGCGCCGTCGGCGCCGGGTGGGTGTTGGGTGTTGGGTGCGTGCGGGGTGCCGGGTGCGTGCGGGGTGCCGGGTGCGTGGTGGGCGCGCTCGTGTGGGCTCACGTCCAAGTCCAGGTCAGATCTTGCGTAGCCGGATACGCGCCAGCCGGTGGTCCGCCGCCTTGTGCAGCACCAGCGTGGCCCGGCCACGAGTGGGCAGGATGTTCTCGATCAGGTTCGGCTCGTTGATCCTCTTCCAGATGTCCAGCGCGGTGGACTGCGCCTCCTCGTCGTCCAGGTCGGCGTAGCGGTGGAAATAGGACTCCGGGCGGGCGAACGCGGTGCGGCGCAATCGGCCGAAGCGCTCCACGTACCAACGCCGCACATCGGCGATGTCGGCGTCGATATAGATGGAGAAGTCGAAGAAGTCGCTGACCGCCAGCGACGGTTCCCCGCTCGCACTCACCCGGGCGGGTGCCAGGACGTTCAACCCCTCCACGATGAGCACGTCGGGGCGGTCGATCACCACCTGCTCCCCGGGCACGATGTCATACGTCAGGTGGTCATAGACCGGCGCGGTGACCCGCGCGGCACCGCCCTTGACCTCGGCCAGGAAGTCCAGCAGCGCCCGCCGGTCGTAGGACTCGGGAAAGCCCTTACGTTCCATCAGCCCGCGCCGTTCCAGTTCGGCGTTCGGATACAGGAATCCGTCGGTGGTGACCAATTTGACCCGTGGGGTCTCCGGCCACCGGGCGAGCATCTCCCGCAGCACGCGGGAGGCGGTGGACTTGCCCACGGCCACCGACCCGGCCACCCCGATCACATACGGGGTGGGGCCGTTCTGTTCACCCAGGAACGTGGAGGTGGCCTTGCGCAGCCGCTGGCTGGCCGCC
>DATGSR010000264.1:0-3189 GCA_035302405.1 Beutenbergiaceae bacterium | reverse complement strand
GCTCATCGGATGCACCCGTCGGCAAATGCCTGCTGCATATCTACTCCATCGATCCTGGCGTGAGCACCCTTCCCGCGGGAGGCTTCCGTTGGGGGTTGCTGCGGCGTCGTGGAGCCAGGTCTCTCGGCCGCTCTTGATGGTTCGCGATCCACTGTACGGGCGTGCAGGCGGTACCGCTTCAGGGGGCCTGGGCCGTCTCACTTTGTGGGACAGTCCGTGCCGACGGGCGGTCAGTTTCTGGGCCGAGGCCGGCTCAGGCCCGCGTGTTGGGCGCGGTCAGGACCGCCCGTTGCGTGCGGGCGCACGTCAAGCCCGGTGAGGCCTCGGTTAGGCCCGCGCGTCCAGGCCGGTTCGTGCCGCGGTCACACCCGTCGCCGTGGTGGTGGTGAACTCGTCCTGCCCCCCGCCGGGCCCGGCCGGACCGGCCTCGGCGGGTGCTCCTGCGCTCAGGTGGACCGCGCGCGCGCCGGAGGCTGCCAACTGCTGCATGTCCCCCGGTTGCACTCCTCCTCCGGCGATGACTTCCAACGCCCCGGCGCCGGCGGCAACCATGTCGGCGATGACATCTGTGCCCTCCACCGCTCGTGCCGCGCCCCCGGAAGTCAGCACCCCGACCACCCCGAGATCCAGTAACTGGCCGACCACCTCGGAGGGCTCCGCGCCCCAGGCGCCGAGCAGCACGTCGACACAGCGGTGGACGATCACCGGTGCCCCAGCGGCCACTGCCACGAGCGTGCGTAACGTCGCGGTGTCCAGACCGGTCTCGCTCAGCGCACCGACCACAACTCCCGCTGCCCCGCAGTCAAGGGCGATTTCGACGTCGCGGGCCATCACCGCGACCTCGGCGTCGGTGTACTGAAATCCGCCTGCCCGCGGACGGATGAGGGGCCGGAACGGTACTCCCAACGTGGCCGCGTGCTCCATCAGCCCGCGGCTGGGGGTCAATCCGCCCACGCCGAGCGCCTGGCACAGTTCGAACCGATCCGCACCGTGCTCGCGTGCCACGTGGCCGCTTTCGACATCCTGCACGGCGATCTCCAGCAGGGGCGTGGTGGGCAATGGCACAGCATCTCCTTCGTTCGTGGGTGCGCACATACTTCTGCGCTGTTCACGCGCATTCGGTGGTGCGCTCAGGCATTCGCGCGTCCGGCGGTGCGCTCATTCATGGGCGCCCGGGCATAGACGCGTCGGGCTCGCCCATTGTCCCAAGCGCACCCGGTGGCGTGGCGCCGCGGCGTGCGCGCGCGCCTGGTGCACACTGCTACGCAGAGATGGATCCCCGTCCGAGCACGGATGTCAGTGCCTCGGTGCATGCTGAACTTCAGGAGATCGACGAAGGAGGGACCATGGCACACCACAGCGAAACACAACTCCAGCACAACCAGCCCGCCGGCCTGGACACCGAGTGGAGCGAGGCGGAGGCACGAGCCGAACGCGATGCGGTGCTCCACCTGATCGGCGGAGATGCCGACGGCTTGCGCGCGCGGCTGGACCAAGATGGCCTGACGTGTTGGGAATGGTCCTTGCTGGCGGAACTGGAAGATCTGGAAGATCGCCTGAGCGCTTGAGCGCCTGCGCGGTAGGTTCACCGGCGCGGTAACAGCGCCCGTGCCGCCGCACCGAAGGCTAGTGTCGTTGCTGGGCGGAGCGCACAATCACGAGTGCACGCGGAGGTCAACGATGAAAGAAACCGGTGCCGAGATCGCGGCGCTCCAGGCGCTGATGGACGCCTCGCACGGGCGCAGTTCCAGCCATCTGCAGCAGATCATCAGCGGCGACCGCCGGCTCACCGCCCGGCAGGTGGTCCAGGCACTGGAGGGGATGAAGGTCCTCAGCGTGGCGACGGTCACCGCCGCGGGCGAACCTCGGATCAGCGCGGTGGACGGGCATTTCCTCCACGGTCAATGGACGTTCGGCACCGACGGGAGTGCCGCCAAGGCGCGTCACCTGGCGGCCCGGCCAGCGGTGAGCGCCGCGCACGTGGACGGGGAGCGCCTCGGTGTGTTCTGCCACGGCCGGGCTGTGCGGCTCACGCCCGAGGACGCCTCCTGGGAGCCCACCATCGCTCACTGGTCAGATCACTACGGCTCCGACCCGATCACCTGGGGTGAGGACATCCGGATGTACCGGATCGAGCCGAGTTGGCTGGTCGGCTACGGGGCCCCGGTGCCAGACGCGACGTAGGGGTTCGGTCAGTTCATTCCGGATGGGCGCGCTCGGGGACCGCGTGGTCGACGTCGTGCTCCAACGACGCGCGTAGAAGGGCGTCGTAATCAGTGGCGATCCCGCCCAGAAGCGCCGAGACTGCCCGGCCGATCTCGGCATCGTCCAACGGTTCCGGCCCGAAGAGTTGGCGGTAGAACACCAGCGAGGACAGCGCGTCCACGGTCAGGGACAGATCCAGGTCGGATCTTAGGTCCCCCCGTGCCCGGGCGTTGACCAGGGTGCGCCCCACCGCTTCACGCTGCGGCTCGACCAGCGCGGCAATCAATTCACCCCGGAAGTCCTCGTCGTGTGCCGAATCGGCGAGGAGATGGGCGAGCGTGGCCGCCCCCACCCGGGCGAACGCCCGGGAGAACAGCGACAGCGACTCGTGCAGGTCGCACAGCGTGCAGTGAGTGTCCGGAGGTTCCACCTCCTTCGAGCGGCGACGCAACTCCGCCAGGCGGCGACGCAACTCCGCCAGGGGGCTCGGATCGGCGCTGGCTATCGCCGGATCGCTTCCAGACGACGTGGGCGCCGCATTCCGGGCGGCGGCTATCGAGACCCGCTGACGAGGATGCCGACGGCGTAGGGGCGCCGTTTCTCACGCCTTTCAGGCGTCGACGGCGGTGGCAGCCAAGTGGGAGAACTGTTGCCGGTAGGCCTGTGGGGAGATGCCCCGACTTCGCAGGAAGTGCTGGCGCAGTGTGCCCGGGTTGCCGAACCCCACCTTGTCGGCGATCCACTCCACCGATCCCTCGGTGGTCTCCAGGAGTTCCTCGGCCGCGGCCAACCGTTGACCCACCACCCAGGCGTGCGGGGTCAGCCCGGTCTCAGCCCGGAAGCGACGCGCGAAGGTACGCGGGGACATATGGGCCCGGCGGGCCAGCGCGTCGACGCTCAGGTCGGCGCGCAGGTTGCCGCTCACCCACTCCAGCAACGGGCTGAGGGTCTGCGCGTCGCGTTCGGGCACGGCGCGGTCAATGA
>DATGSR010000263.1:0-3635 GCA_035302405.1 Beutenbergiaceae bacterium | reverse complement strand
GCCCAACTGTTGTCGACCGGGTCACCCACGTCCACGTCGAAGCCTTCGGACTCCAGGTAGTCCGTGGCTGCATCGAGCCCCCAGCCCACCACGTTGGGCACCGGTACCCGGTCGCCGTGGATCAGACGTTCGGTCGCTTCCGGGAAGTCCTCTCGGTCCATTCCGTCCACGGCCTCGGACATGTAGTCGTGCCAGATGGGCACGGGCAGCACGCTGGAGTACACCCGGGGGTAGTAGCGGCCGTTGATCGTGGTGTTGATCATCGGCACCTGGCCCTCGGAGTGTCCCACCCACACCGCGGTGGCCAACTGCGGCACGTACCCCACAAACCAGGCGGCGGTGTTGTCGTTGGCCGTTCCGGTCTTACCCGCAACCGCTCGGCCCGATAGCGCCGCGTTGGCACCGGTGCCGCGCGGGTTGTCCACGACCTCTTGTAGTGCGTGGTTCATCCCGTTCACCACATCGGCGTCCATCACCTGCTCGCAGCGACCTTCGGGGACGGGTAGTTCCTCGCCCTGATGGTCCATCACGCTGGTGATCGCGATCGGTTCGCAGTAGGTGCCACCGGAGGCGAAGGTCGCGAACGAAGCCGCCATGGTCAACGGTGCGATCTCGTTCGCACCGAGGACCATCGAGGGGGACAGCCGTAGCGGACGCCCGGAGACCGGGTCGGTGCCGGTGCCCACGTGCAGGCCGGTGGCGCGGGCGATCTCGTCGATCCCGCACACGTCCATCTGGTTGGCCATGTCCACAAACGCGGTGTTGACCGAGCGGGTGGTGGCTTCTTGCACCGTCATCATCCCGGTGCCGATGCCCTCGATGTTCTTGGGGTCGTAGTCGTCCGCCACGTCCGGTGCGCAGGAGAAGTTCCACGAACTGCGAGGGAAGTGTTGCCCTTGGGAACCGTCCACCCGGTCGGCCAGCGTGTTGCCCTGGCGGAGCCATTCGGCCAGAACGTACACCTTGAAGGTGGAGCCGGTTTGGAATCCGCCACCGCCGCCGTAGGCCCGGTCGACATTGAAGTTGACCTCGGTGTTGCGGGTGGCGCCTTCCGAGGGTTTGCCGTACTCGGTGTTCTGGGCCATCGCGCGAACCTCACCCGTGCCAGGTTCGATCGTGGAGATCGCCGTGGAAACCCCGGAGGGGTCATCCGGCGGGATTGCGTCCAGCACCGTTTCGGTGGCTTCTTCCTGCATGTCCAGGTCGATGGTGGTGTGGATCTCCAACCCGCCGCGCAGGAGCAGTTGGCGCCGGTCGGCCTCGGTGTCCCCGAACACCGGGTCGTTAGTGATGATGCTGGTGACGTAGTCGCAGAAGTACGCGGCGTCACCGGCAGCGGAGCAGCCGGTGGGAGTGGGGGTCGGGTCGATCATGTCCTCAACGGACGTCTCCACCGCCTCCTCGTACTCCTCCTGGGTGATGAACCCTTCGGCCAACATCCGGCCGAGCACAGTGTTGCGCCGGACCTCGGAGTTGTCCGGGTTGCTCTCCGGGTCCCACCGAGCGGGGGACTGGGTGATACCGGCCAGCAGCGCCGCCTCGCCGATGTTCAGATCAGCGGCGTTCTTATCGAAGAAGTACCGAGCGGCCACCTCCACCCCGTACTGGGAGGGCCCGAACTGGGCGATGTTGAGGTAGCCCTCCATGATTTCGTCCTTGGTGCGCACCCGCTCCAGAGCGATGGCGAGTTTGGCCTCCCGCAACTTTCGTCCGAGGGTGGGCGCGGTGGCGGCCTCCACGGCCTCGGGGTCGTTGGCGATCTGCCCGGCCTCGATGAGCACGTTCTTCACGTATTGCTGGGTCAAGGTGGAGCCACCTTGCACCGAACTGCCGGTGAGGTTCTCCACCGCGGCGCGCATGATGCCTTCGGGGTCCACCCCGCCGTGTTCGTAGAACCGGTGGTCCTCAATGGCTATGACCGCGTCCACCATGTGCGGGGAGATGTCCTCCAGCGGCACCACGATGCGGTTCTGGGCGTAGTACGTGGTGAGCAAGGTTCCGTCGGAGGCATAGATCCGCGACTGCTCCGAGACCCGCTCGCTGCCAAGGTCCGACGGCAGGTCGTCGAACAGCCGGGTGGAAGCGTCCGTGGTGGCCCCGACGGCTGCGACCATCGGCATTGCCAACCCGGCTGCGAGTAGTCCGCCTGTGGCCGCCACCAGCACGAACGCCAGCAGCAGGGACACCAGTTGGGCAGGGTTCACCGGCCGGGAGTGACGGGATGAAGGCTTGGCCATCCCCCTAGAGTACGTGGAGCGACCGGGCATGGGCTGCCGACTACCCCACAGGCGGGCGATTGCTGCCGCATGCGGTTCACTCTTGCCCGTGCGCCGGGCCGTGGCTCCCTGCTCATGTTGGCGCGGTGCCACCAGCCTCCACGAGCAGGATTCGACAGCCACGGACCGAGTTGGACGACTGGTACGGATCGAGTCGGAGCGAGCACGCATCGGGTTGGGGCGGGCACGGATCGTCCCGGGATGGGTGCATGAATCTCGTCGCCTCCGGAAGCGTGCCGCACCCCGTATCTCACCCGGAAAATCAACGCAGGATCGGGATCGGGGTTTGGCAAACCGCACCCCTGTCCCTTACATTCCAAGAGTAGGTAAGACATCGAGACGGTGAGGGGCCGTCTCAATCCCTCAATGTGGAGGATGAGCGATGAGTGTTGACGTCGATCAGAGTTGGACTGCTCGCGCGGCGTGCGCTAAAGAATCGCCTGATGATCTGTTTGTCCAGGGGGCAGCGCAGCGCCTGGCGCGGGAAATCTGCTTTTCTTGTGCGGTCCGTACCCAATGTCTAGCGGATGCGTTGGATAACCGCATCCAATTCGGTGTCTGGGGCGGGATGACGGAGCGCGAGCGTCGAGCGCTACTACGTCGCAGCCCGGAGGTGGAGTCGTGGGGCGACCTTTTCCACGGTATGAACGGGCACGAGCTCGACGTGCTCCTGGGGCAGCGGTGGGGCATGGGGCGGAATCGGCGCAACGTCGCCCGAATATCGCCGAACTGAGCCACGCAGACCGTTAGCGGCCGCTCGGAACGGGCTGCGCTGGCCAAGGTACGCGGGCCAGGCTACGCGAGCCTCGGGCAGCCAGAAACCTCCCGGAGGCGCCGAAAGTTGTGGTCCGGTGCATCGCAGTCAAGTGCAGGTGCCGCTTCCGCGGAAGCGGCACCTGCGCATGCTCCTGAAGCGCTCCGTCGAAGCGGCGCCTGTGCACGCGCCCGCGGTGCTTCCGCAGAAGCATCACGGGTTGACCCCCGCATCACGGTTTGACCGCCCGCGGTGCTGCTGCGGAAGCGTCGCTGGTTGACCTCCCGTGGTGCTGCTGCGGAAGCGGCTTGTGCCCGGCGGTTAGGATCTGGCCATGGCAACTTGGGAGTACGCGACGATTCCGTTGATCATCCACAACACCAAGGCGATCCTGGATCAGTGGGGCGCCGACGGGTGGGAACTGGTGCAGGTGGTGCCGGGGCCGGAGGGCACGAACAACCTCATCGCCTACCTGAAGCGGGAGAAGAGCGAATGAGCACCGCCGCACGACTTGCCGAACTCGGCGTCGAACTGCCCGTCGTCGTCGCGCCGGTAGCGGCCTATGTGCCGGCATTGCGCCACGGCGACGTGGTGCACGTCTCGGG
>DATGSR010000262.1:0-22099 GCA_035302405.1 Beutenbergiaceae bacterium | reverse complement strand
AGTTCGAGCGCACGAAGCCCCTGCCAGGTGCGCTGCAACCATCCAATCGGCCAGTTCGAGCGCTGAGCGGGTGGGCGCAGCGGTAGCGCCGCTCGGGGCGGCACCACGTACCTGCGGGTCAGGGTGCGGGGGCGGGCCGGTGCCCCTTGAGGGCCCAGCCGGGCGGGTCGGGGCGACTTGGGGGCCCAGCGGGGCGGCTCGGGGCGCCGCGGGGGCTCAGCGGTGGCGCAGCAGGGCGACCAGAAAGTCGGAGTCCTCGTGGTACGGACGCAAGTCCCAGGTGGACAGCAGTAGGTCGGGCACCAGCCCCGCGGCGCGGGCGTCGGCCAGGAACTCGTCGACGTCGTATCCGCGCCCAGCACCGAAACCGACGGCCACGCGCCCGTCGGCATAAAGGTGCCGTGCCATCCGGGAAAGCACCTCACCGCGGGTGCTGGGCGCCAAGAACGTCATCACGTTACCGGCACACAGGACCGCGTCGAAACCTTCGGTGATGCCCTGGGCCGGCAGATCCAGTTCGGCGAGATCGCCCACGACCCATGTAGGGCCGGGAAAGTCCTCCCGAGCCGCGTCGATCAGCACCGGGTCCACGTCCACGCCCACCACGTCATGACCGCGCTCGGCCAGGTATCCGCTGTGTCGACCGGGTCCGCAACCAGCGTCCAGAACTCGGGAGCGCGGTGGCACCATGGCATCGATCAGACGGGCCTCGCCCACCAGGTCCTTGCCTGCGGCGGCCATCTCCCGGAACCGCTGGACGTACCAGGTTGAGTGCTCGGGATTATGGGTGGTCATCTCCACCCATTTGCTCGGTTCAGTCATGCTTCCATCGTGCCTCGGAACAGCGGGCCTGTCGGCATGATTCCCGCCTCGGCGAGCGCCACAAAAGTCGGCTTCGCGGCGATGCACCCCTTCAGTTCCGGCGATCCACACCTTCAGTCCCGGCGCTCCACACCTTCAGTCCCGGCGCCGTGCCTGCAACGCGGCCTGGTAAAGGTCGCGCTTCCCAGCACCGGTCAGCGCCGCGACCTCGTTGACCGCCTCCTTCAACCGCTGCCCCTGCTCCACCCTGGCCAGCACCGCCTCCACCGCATCCGCGGGGTCTACGGAAGAAGGTTGGGCACCTGCGACCACCACTGTGACTTCCCCGAGCAAGCCGTCGCTGGCCCACTCGGCAAGGTCGCCCAGGTCGCCGCGGCGCACCTCCTCGTGCGTCTTGGTCAGTTCCCGGCACACCACCGCGTGGCGATCGGGGGCGAACGCCGCGGCCATGGCGGCCAGGGTGGCGCCGGCCCTACGGGGGGATTCGAAGAACACCATGGTGCGTTCCTCGGTGGCGAGGGCGGCCAGCACCCGGGACCGCTCCCCAGGTTTACGGGGCAGGAACCCCTCGAAAGTGAACCGGTCGCTGGGCAGGCCCGACAACGCCAACGCGGTCAGAGCCGCGCTGGGGCCGGGCACCGCCGTCACCGGCACCGCCGCTTCCGCAGCGATCCGGACCACTCGATAGCCAGGGTCGGAAACTCCGGGCATTCCGGCGTCGGATACCACCAGCACCTCGGCCCCTTTCGCGGCCAACTCCACGAGTTCCGGCGCGCGGGCGGCCTCATTGTGCTCGTGGTAGGACATCACCGCGCCGGTGATCGTGACCTGCAGACGGGCCGCTAGATCGCGGAGTTTGCGCGTGTCTTCCGCCGCTATGACATCGGCACTGCCCAGGGCCGCGCGGAGCCGAGGAGAGGCATCCCCGACATCGCCGATGGGGGTACCGCCCAACACGATGCGCCCCGACGGGGCCGTGTCCGGCCGGGCATCGGGTTGATCATCAACGCTTCGACTGCGCTGGGACGCGTGGTGGTTCTCTCGCACCTTGTCAGTGTGCCCCACCTAGACTCTGGCCCGTGCCTGCCCGACATGTCTCCGGTGTTCGCGCGAGGTTGCGCCGGAGATCCGGCCGGGACGCCGAACGTCGTCCGGCACCGTCGGCGCCGATCGCCGCTGGGCGCACGAGGGCGGAACTGGAGCAGGAACTGACCGAGCGGCTGCTCATTCCCACACCCGGCCGGCCATGGGTGACGTGGGTTGTCGCCGCCGCTGTCGGTGCCTTCGCGGCCTTGTTGAGGCTGGTCCACCTGGACCGGCCCGGGCGGCTGGTGTTCGACGAGACGTACTACGTCAAGCAGGCGTACTCCCTGCTCACGTTGGGTTACGAAGGAGTCTGGGCGGAGGACTGGGACACCAGTTTCGCAGCCGCGAACTTCTCCGGTCTGTCCACCGAAGCGGACTACGTGGTGCACCCGCCGTTGGGCAAGTGGATGATCGCTGCGGGGATGCGGCTGGCCGGGCCGGACAGCCCAGTGGGATGGCGTATCAGCGCCGCGATAGTGGGCGCGTTGAGCGTCTTCCTCTTGGTGCTCATCGCCCGGAGGTTGTTCGGCTCCACCGTGCTGGGGGCCACTGCGGGCTTGTTGCTGGCGGTGGACGGGGTGCATCTGGTGATGTCCCGGATTTCGATCCTGGATATCTTCCTGCAGTTCTGGATCCTGGTGGCTTTCGGCGCATTGTTGTTGGATCGAGAGAACTACCGGCGCAAGTTGGCGCGAGCGGCCGCGGCGGAGTTGGCCGACCGCGGTGCCTATGCGGACGCGTGGGGGCCGCGGGTGGGGATGCGCTGGTGGTTGCTGGCCGCGGGTGTGGCCGGTGGGCTTGCCACGGGCGTGAAATGGTCCGGCATCTATGCGGTCGCGGTGTTCGGACTGGTCGCGGTGGCGTGGAACATCTCTGCGCGGCGGGCCATCGGCGTGCGGTCCTGGTTCACGGCCGGGGTGCTGCGGGACGGGGTACCGGCCTTCTTGATGAAGGTGCCCCCGGCGGCGGCTGCGTACCTGGCCACCTGGGCGGCGTGGTTCGCGAATCCGCATTCCTATCTGCGCCGCTGGGCCCAGGACGTGAACGCCCACGCGACCACACCCGAGCGGACGTGGTTACCCGATCCGCTGAACTCCTGGTGGGAGTACCACCTGCGGATGTGGGACTTCCACACCGGGCTGACCTCCGAACACACCTACGAGGCACACCCGCTGGGGTGGTTGGTGCAGTGGCGTCCCACCTCCTTCGCCTGGCGCACCGTGGAGGCCGAGCACGGCGCGTGGGAGGTCTGTGGGGCGGAGCGCTGCGCGGCGGCGATCACCTCGGTGGGCAACCCCGTGATCTGGTGGGGTGCGGCACTCGCGTTGTTGCTGGTGCTGTGGAGCGCGTTCGCGGCCCGGGAATGGCGAGCGTGGGCGATCCTGTCCGGGTACCTGGCCGGATACGTGCCCTGGCTGATGTACACCGAACGCACGATCTTCACCTTCTACACCGTGGCGTTCGTGCCGTTCGTTGTGTTGGCCTTCACTTACGCCTTGGCGCAAATGGTCGGGCCGGCCGCGGTGCCGCTGCGGTACCGCCGGGCCGGGATCTGGGTGGCGGCGTTCCTGGTGGTGTTGGCCCTGGCTACCGCGGCGTGGTTCTGGCCGGTATGGACGTACCAGTGGATCCCGCATCAGGTGTGGCGCTGGCACATGCTGCTTCCCAGTTGGGTGTGACCAGCCGATCATTCGCCAACGGTTCACCTCATGACCAGCCGATCATTCGCCGGCGATGCACCTGATGAGCGGCCGACCCCGCGCGCTGACCGCGCGAGTTACCGGGACCGGCGTCGGCGCGCGCGGGTCAGCCCCGGTCGGGGTCGCCTCCGAAGCGCGTGCCCCGGTCCAGGCTGTTGATCCGTTCGATCTCTTCGGTGGTCAGTTGGACCACGGCGGCGGCGAGGTTCTCCTCCATCCTGGAGGGCGTGACCGACTTGGGAATCGTGACCACACCCATGGCCAGGTGCCAGGCGAGCACCGCCTGCGCCGCGGTGATCCCCTTGTCCCGGGCGAGGCCGGCCAGTTCCGGATCCTCCAGCAGTCCCTTGCCGCTGCCCAGCGGCGAGTAGGACTGGGTGACGATGCCGAGGTCGGCGTGGACCGACCGCAACTGCCGTTGCTGCAAGTAGGGGTGCATCTCCACCTGGTTGATCACCGGTGCGATGCCGGTTTCGTCGATGATGCGTTGCAGGTGCGGCTGGTGGAAGTTGGAAACCCCGATGGACCGCACCTGGCCCTGTTCCTTCAGGTGCACCAGGGCCTTCCAGGTGTCGGCGTAGGTGTCCTGCGACGGCAGCGGCCAGTGGATCAGGAGTAGGTCCACCACCTCCACGCCCAGGCGCTGCAGACTTTCGTCATAGGAGCGCAGCACATTGTCGTACCCGTGGTTCGAGTTCTGCACCTTCGTGGTGACATAGACCTCGTCGCGCTTCAGACCGCTGGCGGCGATCGCCCGTCCCACCCCGGCCTCGTTCTGGTACATCTGAGCGGTGTCGATCATCCGGTAGCCCAGTCGCAAGGCCTCTTCGACCGCGGGCTGAGCCTCGTCGTCGGGCACTTGCCACACTCCGAAACCCAGTTGCGGGATGGTGGTGCCATCGGACAGGGACACGGGGCTAATCTGCTCGGCGTTCACGATCTGCAGGCTAGCGCGGGCAATCACCCGATGCAGGATCGGACGCCCACCGACGGTGCACCGACCACTGCGCCGAGCGCGATAAGACCACGACGGCGACCCGACCCAGGCATCAGCGGCCGCCGCGCCGAGGCTCCGGGGCGGCACAGCACACCGAGGCTCCGACGGGGCGGTAGCACAGCTGCGGCGGGCTCCGCGATTCAACGGGTCAGGCATCCACAGCACGCGACGGGCACCTGCGCCGGCGTCGGCCTGCGCCTAGGCTGGGCCCATGAGCCAGGACGAGTACAGCACCAAGGGGTCCTACGTCACCAAGGGCGAGGAATTCACCCGGGACACCGACTACATCGACACTCGTATCACGGCAGACGGCCGCGACGGCTACCCGGTGGAACCGGGGCGTTACCGGCTGGTCGCCGCCCGCGCCTGCCCGTGGGCGAACCGCACGATCATCGTGCGCCGGCTGTTGGGTCTGGAGGACGTGATCTCGCTGGGGATGCCCGGGCCCACGCACGACTCACGTTCCTGGACCTTCGACCTGGATCCTGGCGGGGTGGACCCGGTGCTGGGCATCGAACGGTTGCAGGAGGCCTACTTCGCCCGGTTCCCCGACTACCCCAAGGGCATCACCGTGCCCGCGATCGTGGACGTGCACACCGGGCAGGTGGTGACCAACGACTACGCCCAGATCACCCTGGACTTTTCCACCGAATGGACCGAGTACCACCGCGAAGGTGCCCCGGATCTGTACCCGGAGGCGTTGCGCGACCAGATCGATGAGATCTCCCGGGAGATCTACACCGAAGTGAACAACGGGGTGTACCGGTGCGGTTTCGCCGGGTCCCAAGAAGCCTATGAGCGGGCCTACCACCGGCTGTTCGCCGCGCTGGACTCCCTCAGCGAGCGGCTGGCCACCCAGAGGTACCTGGTCGGCGACACGATCACCGAAGCCGACGTGCGGTTGTTCACCACGCTGGTGCGGTTCGACCCGGTGTATCACGGGCACTTCAAGTGCAACCGGGCCAAACTCACCGAGATGCCGGTGCTGTGGGCCTACGCCCGGGACCTGTTCCAAACCCCCGGCTTCGGCGACACCGTGGACTTCCTACAAATCAAGGAGCACTACTACGTGGTGCACACCGACATCAACCCCTCCCAGATCGTGCCCAGCGGGCCGGAACTGGCCGACTGGCTCAGCCCGCACGGCCGGGAGGAGTTGGGCGGACGCCCGTTCGGTGCGGGCACCCCGCCCGGGCCGGTGGCCGAGGGGGAGCGGGTACCCGCCGACGCGAATCCCCTGAGCGCACAGGCGCAGAGCCTGCAGAGTTAGTTCAGCGGCTGCACAACTGGGCGCGTGAGCAGGCTTCAGCGTGATCAAACTTCAGCCTGCGCAGGCTCCGGCATGCCCCGGCCGCGCCGATGGAACTCCCGGCCGACGACGGCGCTGCTCACCCTTCGTAACTGATCTCTACCCGCCGGTTCGCGGCGTAGGTGTCCGGATCCTCGGGGTCCTCGACCACCGCAGGCTCGGTGTCACCGACCCCGGAGACCTCCAGGTCCAGGTCCGGGCGCTCTTGCTCGAGCGCGGTCGCGACCGCCTCGGCACGGTTCTGCGAGAGTTCCTGGTTGTCGAAATCCTGGCCGATTGTCGGGCGGGAGTCGGTGTGGCCCGTCACCTGCACCGTCGCCCCGTTCGGCACGTCGGTCACCAGTTCGGCGATGCCACTGGGGGCGCTGGCGGGAAGGTCCCAACTGTTCGGCTCGAACAACAAGTCCGTGGACAGGGAAATCACCGCGGTTTCGCCCTGGTGCTCCACATCGTCACCGAGGCTGATCACCGCCCCGTCGAGGGTGAAAACGCGAACCGCATCCGGTCGGTACACCCGCACCGAGTCGTTGAGATTCTTGGCCGAGATCCCGTTGTCGGGCTCCGGCGGCGGGCCCTCGTCCACGACAGCGCTCGCCGTCAGTCCCGTCCCGGACACCAGCAGCACCGCTAGCCCCACGGCCAGGGCGGCGAGCCGCCCGGCGTGCATCGTCATGGGTTCACTCACCGCACTCACCACTGGATTTGTGCGTCGGTGAACTCCACCAGGCCATCGATCACCGCGATGTCCAGGGTCTCGATGTCGTCCTCCGGCGCGGCGTAGTAGCCGTAGTACATCAGGGTCTGGCCGTTGGCCACCTCGGTCCCGAAGGGGCTGGTGTCGGTGGCCCAGACGGTCCCGCTGGATCGAAGCAGGGAGTACTGCTTGAGATTCTCCCGGTCGTTCAGCACCGGGTACATCCTGCTGCTCCGGTTCATGGCATTGATGTGGTAGGTCTCGTTGGGTCTACCGTCGGGAGTGAACGACAGGTCCAGTCGCATCACCTCGCCGTCCACCTGCAGGGAGTGCAGTCCGACGGTGACTTCCAGGTCTTCATCCGGCAATTCGTAGGTGATGATTTCCACGGCTTCCTCCGGGCCGGGCACTCCGCCGGCCGCGGGTCCGCCATCGGCGCTCGGCGTGGTGTCGCCGTCCTCGGTGGCGGCTCCATCCGCCTCGGTCCCCTCGCCTGCGATCGCGCGGCGTCCGTTCCCGGCGTCGGGGTCCTCCTCCTGGGTCTGCTCGTCGCGGGCCACATCCTGCTGACCCTCGGATGCGAACTCGGCCGGCTCCTCCGACCCGCACGCCGTGAGCGTTACCAACGCCAGGGCAGTGGCAGCAAGAGGGCAGAGCATCCGGGAAATGGAACTGTTCACAACTCTCCTTGATGACTGATCGTCTTCGTACGTGAGTGAGTCGGGCCCGGCGCCCGCTGAGTTGCACGCTGTGACGAAGGTCACTCCGTGACCGTCAGGGGATGAACCGCCTGCAAGTCGGTGCCGTCGGGCGCCACTGCACGCAACACCACGCGTGCCGAACCAGCGGAGGAGGCGGTGAGCCTCACTGCGGGTTCATCGAGCACGTGCGCACCGGTCGGCAGCGACCACACCCAGGAGTCCACCCCCTGCACCTCGGCAGTGAAGGTGGCCTGTTCCCCCACCGCGATCTGCTCCGGTCCCTGGATAGCGATCGCAGCCTGACCCGATTCCGCGGGCGGGCCCCACCCCACCCGCAGACCGATGAAGAACCCGCCGGCAAGAAGGAGCAGGGCTGTGCTCCCCAGGATGAACGCAGCACTTTGACGCACCCCGTGAACGAAGCGCTTGGGGCGCGCCCCTACCGCGCGAGCAGATCGAGGATCGCTGAGCGGTGCGCGATCCCCGGTCGGGCGGGCACCCGTGGTCTCCCACCTATCTGTGGCGGTATCCAGCGCTCCTTCGATGTCGGCGAGCCAGGTCGCCGTGTCGGGATGGCGGTCGCGGGGGTCTGGCGCGAGTCCCCGCTCCAGGGCCGTGAACAGGCCCGCGGGCAGGTCCGCTCCGCCTCGGTCGCACATCCACTTCAGCAGCGCGGACATCGCCCACAAGTCCGCGCGGGTGTCGATCACCCCTGGTTTGCCCTGCTCCGGCGGCCGGAACCCGGAGGTACCGGCGGCAACGGTGAGCCCGGAATGGCGTGCGAGGTCTTTACACATACCCAGGTCGGCGACCAGTAGCCGCTCCCCCGGCCTGACGACTGCAGCGCCGTCGCGCGCATGCGGAACCGCGCCGGTGTCGCCGGTCGCCTCCGGCACCGAGGTGAGCAAAATATTTCCTGGGCTCAGGTCCCGATGCACCAGGTTCGCACGATGGACGGCTTCGACCGCGGAAGCCAACGACCGTGCCACCACCCGCACATCGGCGCGGTTGGGCACCCAACCGAGTCGCCACAGCCGGGCCACTCGGTCTGCGAGTGTGCCGCGGTCGGCGTGCTGCAGCACTAGGTACGGCTGTTGGCGCTCGGATTCGCCGATGTCGTGCACTGTGACGACGTGGGGGCTGCGGACTTTGCGCAGGCTGCGGCCCTCAGCGATGAACCGCTCCCGCACCTCGGGGTTCAGGCTGTGGTTCTCCGCCAGCATCTTCACTACCACTTCGTCGTCGAGGCGCTCATCCAGGGCCCGATGGACGGTGGCGAAAGAGCCGACGCCGATGACCTCCTGCAGACGGTAGCGCCCGACGCGCTCACTCATCGCCGCGCTCCAAGGGTCCGGGGGCCCGCCTCAGGGTTGACTCCGCGATTTGCTCTCGAACCCCCTGCGCGTCTTGCTGCCGGGATGCGCCCGGCTCGTACTGGCGGGGCGCACCGGCCTCATGCTCGCGGGGCGCATCCTGCTCGTGCTCGCGGGGCGCACCGGCCTCATGCTCCGGGGGCGCATCGGCCGCCTGCTCGCTGGGTGCGTCCGCACGCAATCGGCTCGCCACCAGGGCGCGACCGCGCGAGACCTGGGACTTGACCGTGCCGATACTGCGCCCGAGGCGGTCGGCGACCTCGGCGTAGGGCAGCCCCTCCACGTCGCGCAGCACCACCGGTTCGCGGTACAGTTCCGGCAGGCCGGTGAGGACCTGCTGGACGGTGGCTCGAGTGGCGATGATCGAACTCATCCGCGCTGCCGGCCCCAGGCCCTCGGGCGGCAACGGGGAGGTCGCGCGCTGGCGGCGGAGATGATCAACCACCCGGTTTCGCACAATCCGGTGGACCCAGGTGGTGACCTTCCCAGAGCCCTGGAAGGAGCCGATGGACTGAGCGATGGAGATCAGGCTGTCCTGGGCCACGTCCTCCACCGCCGCCTGGTCCAGTAACGCGGCACCGGCGAAACGGTGCACCACCCGGGAAGCATCCAACTGCTCGATCAGCAGTTCTGTCGCCAGGTCGGCACCGTGGCCGCCGGAAGCGGCTAGCCGGGCGAGCACGTCGAGCCGCTGTTCGTCGTCGGCGGCTGTGGCCAACTCCCGCCGTGCCGCCAACGCATCGCCCGCGCCGATGGCCTCGACCATCGCATGCATGCGTGCCCGCCCCTTCGGATCGCTTGTCACATGACGCTGCGTGGTGCCGTGCAGGTCACCAGATGACAGCGAGCGCCACGTTCACCACAACCAAGCCCGCGATACCGCCCAGGTAACCGCGGCTGACGACGTCGGTGTTGCGCCGTCCGTAGATCGCCAGCCCGGTGACCACCAGGGCGACGAGCAATTTGATTCCGATCTTCATGTGGTTGATCTCCTCCGGCCCACCGCTGGTGGCCTCGGCGAGACCGACGAGCAGGATGCCGGTGATCAGCGCGGTCAGCGCGCCATGCAGTACGCCGGGGGCGAGTTTCGGCTGGCGCATGTTGGCCAGCGCCCCGCCGAGCACGATCGCCCAGCCCAGTAGGTGCAACACCACGAAGATCGAGTACAGAACGTCCATAACTCTCACCCTAGTGCCGGGTTTCGGGCGCACCGACGCCAACCGGGGTGGTATTACGACATGCTGTAGTGGTCCTGCTCACAGCAGGCGGGGTTGTCGCTCACCGCAGGAGGTCCCTACCCATCCACAGGTGCCCTCACAGGAGCCGTCGCTGGGCCGCCCAATGGGTCAGTTCGTGTCGGGAGGACAGTTGGAGTTTGCGCAACACCGCAGAAACGTGGGTCTCCACCGTCTTGATGGAGATGAACAATTCCGATCCGACCTCGCGGTAGGTGTATCCGCGGGCGATGAGTCGCATCACTTCCTGTTCCCGGGCCGAGAGCCGATCCAGTTCATCATCATGGGCCGCGACGTCGGCGGCCGCGGTGCCGAATGCATCCAGCACGAACCCGGCCAACCGCGGGGAGAATACCGCATCACCGCCCGCCACCCGCCGTACCGCATCGGACAGTTCCACCCCGTCGATCGACTTGGTCACGTACCCGCGGGCCCCGGCCCTGATCACCGACACCACATCCTCGGCGGCATCGGAGACCGATAGCGCCAGGAACCGCACATCCGGCAACAGGTCGGCGCACGCGCGCAGCACCTCCGCCCCGCCGCCACCCGAGCCGCCCGGAAGGTGAACGTCCAGCAACACCACATCGGGGCGGGTGCGGCGGACCACCTCGATCGCTTCGGGCACGTCCTCGGCCTCACCTACCACCTGCAAGTCCGAGGCCAATTCCGCCCGCACCCCGGTGCGCACCAACCGATGGTCATCCACCAGCACCACTCGCAACGGGGAGCTCGTCGTCTCATCCATCCGGTCCTCCTTCCGCCGGCATCCGCAGGTGGATCTCCGTGCCGCGGCCGGTTTGGCTGCGGACGGTGGCGGCGCCGCCGTGCCGGCGCATCCTGCCGATGATCGAATCTCGCAGGCCGTGCCGGTCCTGGCGCACCTGGTCCGGGTCGAAACCCTCGCCGCGGTCCCGCACGTATACCTGCGTGCTCGCGGCAGTGATCTCGGCATACAACGACACCGGCGACCCGGCGTGGACCACGGCGTTGACGAGCGCTTCCCGGGTGGCGGCCATCAAGTGCGCGGTGCCGCGGTCCGGGACGGCGTCTCCCACCGTGACTACCTCGACGGCGGCGCCGTGTAGGTCCTCCACCTCGGCGGCGAGCGTACGGACGGCGGCGGCGATCGAGTCCCCGGGGTCGGCGCGGTCCCGGTACAGCCAGTCCCGCAGTTCGCGTTCCTGGGCGCGGGCGAGTCGTTGGACCGTCTCGGGGTTACTGCTGCGGGCACGGATGAGGGACAGGGTCTGCAGGACCGAGTCGTGTAGATGCGCGGCGATGTCCGCACGCTCTGCTTCTCGGGCGCGGGCGGCACGTTCGGCGATGAGTTCGCGCCACAGCCGCAACCACCAGGGGGCGAGCACCAGCGCGGCGCCGGCCAAGACCACCACCACCGCCACACCGACCTGCAGCATCTCTCCCGCCGTCCGGCCCTGGCCGATCAGCAGCAACACACCGACCATGGCCAACGCGACACCGCCGCCGACCCGCAACAGCACCGCGCCACGGGAGCGGTCGGGCACGCCGTCGTGTTCGATGGAGTCCAGTTGGCTCCAGGCCAGCGCCGCACCGCAGGCGAGCACCAGTAGCGGTAGTACCCAGGTGCCGGCTACGTCGACCCCGGTGCGGATAGCCACCAATGTCAGCGCCGTCAACAGCAGCATCCCGGCCAGCGCGATCTGCCCCACCACACCCTGGGTGGTGGGGGTGCGCAGCGCCGGGATCAGCCGGGCGAGGCTCGGTTCGCGCTCGGGTGTGGCACCGCTGGGCACAGTCAGCGCCAACCACAGGTACATAAGGACGCCGGCTCCGGCGAGGAAGGAAGCAGCGACAAACCCCCACCGCAGCGCCTGCACGGGTAGGTGCAGGTGCTCGGCCAGCCCTGCGCACACCCCGGCCAGACGCCGACCCTGCACCGGGCGGCGCAACGGCGGCCGCGGTGGTGCTGTGGATGGTGCATTCACGTGCACATCGTGACACGCGCCCGGCCGCATCGGGCCGTTCACGCATCAAGATCAGGGGGATCGCGGAGGTGTTTCAGGGTGATCCCTGATGGCCCCGGGCATCGGCCAGGGAGTTGACTATTCGTATGAACGAATTCCGCGGCTCCGACCCCGGCACCTCCTCGGATGATCCGACCTTGCCGGGCCAGTCCTTCTTCGATTCCATCCGCCGCTCCGGGCTGTTCCGCACGGAGGAGAGGTGGATTGGCGGGGTGGCAGGTGGGATCGCCTACCGCTTGGGCATCGACCCGTTGATCGTCCGCGGCGGGCTGGTGGTGCTCACCTTCTTCGGCGGCCTCGGGCTGCTGCTGTACGGGCTCGGCTGGGCCTTCTTACCGGAACAGGTGGATGGGCGTATCCATGCCCAGGAAGCACTGCGCGGGCACGTCGATCCCGGGCTTGCCGGTGCGGCCGTCATGGTAATCATCGGGCTGGCCCGCCCCGGCTTGTGGTGGCACGGATGGTGGTGGGGCGAGCCGTGGCCGCTGTTCGGGTTGTTCGCCGGTGTCTCCATTACCGTGCTGGTGCTCTGGCTGGTGTTCCGCGACCGTGATCAGCCCGCAGCGCCCGGCCCGGGCGCCGGCGAAGGGGCGCCGGCTACTGTCGACGGCGAAGCGACGACGCCGACCCAGGCCGCACCCGGCCACCACGCCGCGGCTACCGAGACCCCGCCGTCGGCCCCGCATGCGGACACCGCGCAACCGGCTGAGGCGACAACGCATGCGGACACCGCGCAACCGGCCGAGGCGACAACCGGCAGCCCACCGGTCGGTGCCGCGCACACGGCCCGCACGCGTACAGCCCGTGCGCAGACCGGCGGACAATCGGCCGGTAGCCACCACGGCGCCGGGCCAGCGGCCGGGCCACACCGGGACCGCCCTGCGCCTCCACCACCGCCGTACGCCCCCTACGCGCCCGGACCCGGCCGGGTGCTGACCCTGGTCACCTCCGGGTTGGCCCTGTTGAGCCTGGCGGCGGTACTGCTGGCCGGCCGCGCGCTGGGCGTCTGGACCGGCGGCGCGCCGTGGCTGCTGGCCGCCGGAGCCGTACTGGTCGTGGTGGGCGCGGGCATCCTCGTCGCCGGAGCCCGCGGGCGCCGTGGCGGGGGGCTGACCGGACTGTCGGTGCTGGCGATGTTCCTGGTCGTGCCGGTCACGCTCACCCTCGGGATCGCCCCGCAGGTGCGGGATGCACTCAGCCTGTCCCCCTCGAACATGGGCGATGTGTACTGGGCTCCCGCTTCGCAGGCGGACCTGGCCCACGGGTACACCCACACCGCCGGCGATCTGGAGGTGGACCTGGGTACGTTGCCCCCCACAACGGACTTCGACCAAGTGGTTGAGGCCGTCCCGATCACGCTGGCCGCCGGCCGAATCGTGATCCACGTGCCGAGCGACCTGAACGTCGACCTGCGGGTGCAGGGCACCGGCGCCGTACGCGTGGACAGTCCCGCAACGTGGTTCTCCGGCGGCTCGGTGGTGCGCACCGAGACCAACCGGGCGTTACTCCGCCAGGAAGTCACGATGCGATCCACCCGCGATGCCCGCGACGCGGACCTGAGTCTGGACGTCGCGGTCGGGGCGGGCCAGGTGCGGCTCGTCGATGCTCCACCGATCGGTATCCCCCGCCCGATAAGTGATTCAACAACCCAGGAGAACTGACCGATGTCCCCCACCGAACCAACCCCGCGCCCCACTCCGATGGACCCCACCGACCCCGCCATGCGCACCGCTCCGATGGACCCCACCGCACCGACGCCCGCCCCCGGCCGGGCAACCGGCCACCCCGGGCCGCCACCGCCTCGCCAGGGCTCAGGCGCACAGGCTCAGTCTGCGCGGGTGAGCACGATGGTCTGGGGGTTGCTCACCATCGTGGTGGGACTGATCGCCATGGCGGTGGCTACCGGACGCAGTGTGGACCTGGAGATCGCGCTGATCTCGATCTTCCTGCTCGCAGGGGTCGGCCTACTGGTCGGCGCCGGCGTCTCGGCGTGGCAACGCTCCCGCGGGTACGACCTTCAGCGAGACTCCGGGCACTGAGGCCTCGCTGGATTCAGCCCGGGGCCACCTGACCGGAGTGAATCTCCCGGGCGCGGGCGTACAACGCCTCCACCCGGCGCAGCACGTCCGCCCATCCCAGCGACGGTGGGACGGTGCGGTTGTGAGCGGTGATGGATCCCAGAAGGTCCTCATCCTTCGCCAAGGTCACCAGCGCGGCTGCCGCCGCGTCGTCGTCAGCGGCCAGCAATCCCTCCCGGCCGTGGGTAATGAACTCGGCGATGCCGCTGCCTGCCATGCCGACCAGGGCAAGGCCGGCGGTCCGTGCCTCCAGCGCAGCCAGACCGAACGCCTCCAACCGGGCCGGTGAGATGAACACGTCCTGAGCGCGATACAGCGTGGGCAGCAATCCGCGTGGCACGCGGCCCAGCAGCGTGACGACGTCGTACAGGTCCTCCCGCGCGATCTGTGATCGGATCGCGGCCGCCCCCGCCCCATCGCCGGCGACCGTCAAGTGGATCCGAGGCCGTCCGGAGGAGGTCCGCCCGAGTTGCTCATGAGCCCGGGTGATGATCCGCACCAACGGAACTGCGCGTTTGCGTCGGGCGAGGCGTTGGCTGGCCACGACCCGGAGCGTCCCTGGTTCGGGATTGGCCTGGGGCGCGGCGGTCGCCACTGCCCGCCAGGGCCCCAGGTCCAGCCCGTTGGGCACCACGGTGACGTCCTGGCGGTCCAACATGTCCGCAACCTGCTTCGCGACCAACCCGCTGACGGCGCTCGGTGCGAAGCGGGCGCCATCCCACCCTCCGGTACGCGCGGCCCAGCCCAACGGGCGCCGCATCCGGTCCAGCACGCAGTGCCAGGTCACGGCCATCGGCAGGTCCAGTTCGCGTGCCGCGAGCGCACCGTCCTGAGCGAACGGCGAGATCACGCCGGCGTGTACGTGCACCACATCCGGTCGCAACAGCCGCAATGCCCGGGTGATGACCGACTGCCCGCGCGGGTGCACCGGCACGCCGAACGTCCAGGGGCTGGCCAGCCGATGCACGCGGATCGGTCCGGCCTCGGTGGTGGAGGTGCGATACCGGGACCGGTCCGGGCCGACGTCGTGCTGGCTTGCGGCAGTGGCGGTCAGCACGTGGACTGCGTGGCCGGCGCGGGCCTGGTGGTGAGCCAGTTCCTGGACCTGGGTCTCGATGCCGCCCACCCGGGGGGCGAAGCAATCGGAGACGTGGACGATGCGCACCCGCTCACTGTAACCACCCCGGCCGAACCGACCCGGCCGGTGTGGCCCCGGAGCACTACATCATCCAGTGGCCGTGCGCGCGACGGTGTCGCCATGCCGGGGTCGGCTAGGAATCGAGTTGCTGCTCGAACCGTCGCCCCAGCCTGCGCGGTGCGCGGGTGAGCCACGCCTCGGTGACCAGTTCGACCAGTTCGTCCTCGCTGACCTGCCCCAGGCGGCTCAATACGATGCGGTATCCATCGAAGTGCGGGGTGGTGAAATAGATATGTGGCGCGTCTGCCAACAGTGCTTCTTTCACCCCGAGGTCGGGTACCCAGGCGGCGAGAATCGGGCCGGTCGGTGCCGCCGCTCCGAGGGCAGCATGGTCGCTCCTGCGAAGCGGACGTTCGAACACGAACAGCGAGTGGTGCACCCGCCAGGCACGCTCTTCACCGCGGCGTTGATACACCTCTGGCAAATCGCTGGCGATCCGGTCAACGTCGTCCCAGGTGGCCATGTCACAGCGTAACGACCGACGCCGGTGCGCGGCTACTCCCACTCGATCGTGCCAGGGGGTTTGCTGGTTACGTCCAGCACCACCCTGTTGACCTCCTGCACCTCGCCGGTGATGCGGTTGGAGATCCGGCTGAGCACGTCGTAAGGCAGCCGGGACCAGTCGGCGGTCATCGCGTCCTCGCTGGTCACCGGACGCAACACGATCGGGTGGCCGTAGGTGCGGCCGTCACCCTGCACCCCCACCGACCGCACGTCCGCCAGGAGCACCACCGGGCACTGCCAGATATCCCGGTCCAGGCCCGCGCGGGTCAGTTCCTCCCTCGCGATGAGGTCGGCCCGCCGCAGGATGTCCAACCGCTGCGCGGTGACCTCCCCGACGATCCGGATCCCCAGACCAGGCCCAGGGAAGGGTTGACGCCACACGATCGACTCCGGCACGCCCAACTCCAGGCCCACGGCCCGCACCTCGTCCTTGAACAGCGTGCGCAGCGGCTCGACCAGTTCGAACTGCAGATCATCGGGCAGCCCCCCGACGTTGTGGTGCGACTTGATGTTCGCTGCGCCGTCCCCGCCGGACTCCACCACGTCCGGGTAGAGGGTGCCTTGCACCAGGAACCGCACCGGCGCGCTATCGCCGGCATCCTCCACCAGTTCCCGGGCGGCGTGCTCGAACACGCGGATGAACTCCCGGCCGATGATCTTGCGCTTCTCCTCCGGGTCCACCACTCCAGCCAGGGCGTCGAGGAACCGTTGCTGGGCGTCGACCACCTTCAGGTGCACACCGGTGGCGGCGACGAAATCCTGCTGAACCTGCTCGGCCTCACCAGCCCGTAGCAGCCCGTGGTCGACGAACACGCAGGTAAGTTGGTCCCCCACCGCCTGGTGCACCAGGGCCGCAGCAACCGAGGAATCCACCCCACCGGACAAACCGCAGATCACCCGATCGGTACCGACTTGCTCGCGGATAGCGTGCACCGCCTCGGCGACTACGTTCTCTGCGGTCCACTCACCCCGCAACCCGGCCGCGCGGTAGAGGAAGTTCTCCAGCGTTGCTTGACCGAACTCCGACTGATGCACCTCCGGATGCCACTGCACCCCGTACAGGCGCCGGTCGGCATCCTCGAACGCGGCCACCGGGGACCCCGGGGAGGTGGCCAATACGGTGAACCCCTCGGGAACTTGTTGTACCGCATCCCCGTGGGACATCCAGGTGACCTGCTCGGGGGTGGACCCCTGCAACAAGGTGCCGGGTTGTTCCACGTGCACCACTGTGGAGCCGTACTCGCGGGTGCCGGTGCGCGCCACCGTACCGCCAAGGGCCGCGGCCATGGCCTGGAAGCCGTAGCAGATACCCAGCACCGGTACACCCGTTTCGAATAGGGCGGGGTCCACCCGCGGGGCGTCATCGGCGTGTACGGACCCGGGCCCACCGGAAAGGATGATCGCGGCCGGGTCGCGGGCGAGTAGGTCCGGCACGCTCGTGCTTGGTTGGACGATCTCGGAGTACACCGACGCCTCCCGCACACGGCGGGCGATCAGTTGGGCGTACTGGGCCCCATAGTCGATGACGAGGACTGGTCGGGAAGTCTGCGGCGCGGCGGTCACACGAACAAGAATAGGACCTCGGCGCCGCAGATCGTGGCCGCCGGGCGGCCTCCGTAGGGTGCTTCAGTGCACGCGCGGCGTGCCGAACCTGGCTACCAGATGCCACAACAACTTCAGGTCCTGCACGTGCGCCGCTCCCGCCGCCCGCGCGGCGCCAATGATGCTGGCATCGAGTCGCTCATGCACCACCAGCCGGCGTCCGAGTTCCATGATGCGCCGGCCCCGGAAGTCGGGATGGCGCACCAGTTCGTCCACGGTCAGCACCCGGCCTTCGTGCCATTCCACCGGCACCTCGAGCGCAGCGGCCTGCTCTGCCAGGCGGGTCCCCCGGTAACACGGGTCCAACACCACCGCCTCGACGTCGGCAGCCAGGACCACCGGGCCATGCACATGTGCCTCCACGTAGTCGTCCAACATCCCGCCCGTACGCGCCTCTTGGGCTTCGGTGCGGACACTGCGGGCGAAATCCTCGGCCGCCGCGATCAGATCGCAGGCGTTCGCGGTGCCGAAACGCTCCGGGTTGTTTACCGAGTCCGGGAAGCAGAACGTGGTGCGCGCCAGAGTGTGGGCCGTCAGGCGCAGGTATGCGGACCCGAACCGCGGCGCCGCTCCCACATCTCGCTCACGGTGGTTCAACGCCCCGTATTTGGGTCGGTGCTGCGGTGGCGCGTCGTCGTAAACGCCGTCGAAGCTGCGCCGTTCCCACTCGAACCGGTCTCCGCCCCGACGGGCGGTTAGTCCCCCGTTGGAGATGCCGGTTTCGAATTGGCTGCGGTATGTGCCGGACGCTGCAAGCGACTCCAACACTGTTCGCCCGCCAACCATGTGGTCGGGATGGAAGTTCACCGTGACACGCAGGTGAGGAGGCAGCGGTGCACCGCGCGCGCGTGGACGCACCGCCGCGAGAGCACGCTGCGCCCAACGGCTCTCCGCCGCTTCGTCCATGGGACGGCCGGTGCGCACCACTTCAGCCATGCCCAAGGATGGCCGACGACGACGCTTCTCCGCCATCGCAACCTCGCTCATCTGAGGCCCGGGCGGGAGCGCACCCGGCGATGACCGCGCCCAACTGCAGGTAGTACTAACCGGTTCACCGGCGTGCGGCGAGTGTGAGCCCGTTCACCGATGAGTTCTGCCCCAGGTTCCCACAGTGCGACACTGAACTTGCGCCGTCGGGCCGAACGCCCGGAGCAGGGAGGATTCTGATGAAGATCACCGTGGTGGGTACGGGGTATGTGGGGTTGTCGTTGGCGGTGATGTTGGCCCGTCATCACCCGGTGGTGGGGTTGGATATTGATGGGGCCAAGGTGGCCCAGATCAACGAGGGCCGCTCCCCGGTCAATGATGAGTTGCTGCAGGAGTACCTGAGCACCCAAGAGTTGGACCTGTCTGCCACCACCGACCCCGTCCGGGCCCTGCAGGGGGCTTCCTGGGTGATCATCGCTACCCCGACGAATTATGACGAGGTGACCAACTACTTCGATACCTCCTCGGTGGAAAAAGTCCTCACCCAGGTCAGCGAACTAGCACCCCAGGCCACGGTGGTGATCAAATCCACCATCCCGGTGGGCTTCACCACCCAAATGCGCCACGAACACCCCGGCCTGGAAGTGATCTTCTCCCCGGAGTTCTTGCGCGAGGGCCAAGCCCTGCACGACAACCTGTACCCCTCCCGCATCGTCGTCGGAGACAACACCGAACGGGGCCAGGCCTTCGCCGACCTGCTGTTGCAAGGAGCGATCGCTGAAGAGGTGCCGGTGCTGTTGACCGGGTCCACCGAGGCCGAGGCGATCAAGTTGTTCGCCAACACCTACCTGGCGTTACGGGTGGCCTACTTCAACGAACTCGACACCTACGCCGCCGCCCACAACCTGGACACCCGCCAGATCATCGACGGCGTGGGCCTGGATCCGCGCATCGGGTCCCATTACAACAACCCCTCCTTCGGCTACGGCGGCTACTGCCTACCCAAAGACACCAAACAGTTGTTGGCCAACTACCAGGACGTGCCCCAAAACCTGATCCGGGCGGTCGTGGAGGCCAACACCACCCGCAAAGACTTCATCGCCACCGACGTCCTACGCCGCAACCCCCGCATCGTGGGCATCTACCGGCTGATCATGAAAGCCGGATCGGACAACTTCCGCACCTCCTCCATCCAAGGCATCATGAAACGCCTCAAAGCCAAAGGCGTCCACGTCATCGTCTACGAACCCAACCTGAACACCGACGAGTTCTACCACTCCGAAGTCATCACCGACCTCCAGGAATTCAAAACCCGCGCCGACATCATCGTCGCCAACCGCCCCACCCACGAACTACACGACGTCACCGACAAGGTCTACACCCGCGACATCTTCGGACGCGACTGACTCGGACGCGACTGATTCGGGCGCGGGACCGGGCGACCGGGACTCGGCGGGTCCGGGCTAGTCCTCGGTCGTGGTGCCGTTGCGGGCGGCCAGTGTCTCCTCGAACCAGAACCTGGTGTTGCGTTCCATGATGAAGGAGAGCACGGGCACGACACCGGCGGCGATCAGGGCGACCATCCTGCCCAGGCCCCAACGCATCCGGGACCATAGGTCGAAGACCGCCACTAGGTAGACCACGTAGATCCATCCGTGCACGAACGCGATCCAACTACCGAGCACCGGTGCGGCGCTGCCGTCGGCCTGTACGCCGTTGAGTTGCAAGGCGTACTTGAGGAACATCTCCACGCAGAGCAGCAGCAGGAACCCGCCGGTGATGAAGGCCATCACCCGGTACCGGGTGAAGGAGCCGCGGTCCCGGGAGTCCACCAGGGCGGTGCGGTGCTCCTGGCCACCGTGACCGTGCGGCGAGGCTTCCGCGGACGCGAGTTGGTCACCGTCGGGCTGGGCAGGGCGCTCGGGCGTGCTTGCACTCATGGGCCCATTGTCTCATCGACCACTGCCACCTGATCCAGTGGATACCCTGACCGCGCGGGCACCGCTCAGGGCGCCTCGCCACCTGGTCAGTGCCGCACGCCCAGACACCGCCCCGCACCCGGACAATAGGGTGCATGACTGATCGCGTCCGTACTCGCCGTCGAATGATGTTCGCTGCGGCAACGGTGCTTGCCGTGGTGGCGGCGGCCTTCCTGTTGGCGGGAGGTGGCCCCGACGAGGAGCCCCACGGTCCGGAACAGGCGTGGGCCGAGGACCTGGACGAGTGGGCGCACACCACGATGGAGCGACTCGGTCCCGATGCCGCACCCGCGGCTGCCGGCCACGACCTCGCCGCGGTGTTCGACCCTGCCTGGACCGAGCCCGTGCGGCTCACACCGGATGAGGATCCAGGCGGTGGGGCGTCGTGGGAGCAAGTCGACGGCGTCAATGCCACCTGCACGGTGTACACCTCCTACGACCAGTCGGTGCAGGAAGCGGTGCCCCCACCCGCGGCGCCTTCACAGTTGGACACCGACGACGCGCCAGCCCCGGACAGTAGCAACCGGTTTACCGACTACCAGCGGGCCCTCGCCGACCTCCAGGGCGATACCGCCGAAGCGGGTTCAACCGCCCGCACCTTCTGCGGTACCTACGGAACGTTAGCGACGGCGCACGCCGAGGCTGCCGGCGCGTGGCAGGACCTGAGCGAACTGCTCACCTGCACCGTCGACGGGTGCGAACTCCTGCAAGACGACGCCGACTCTCGCCAGCAGGCCGGCAACCTTCTCGAAGCAGCGCTGGTCCATCCGAATGAGCAGATTGCTGCCGCGCTATCCGCGCAGTGCTATCTGCCGGGATTGGAAGCCGTGTGCGCAGCGGATGCCGCTGAGGCCAGAACTCTGGCCGAGGCATACGGCCAATGGGCCACCCGACTGGGTGAGCCGCCTGCTGCGGAGTCATGGGAAACGGTCCAGGAGATCACCGCAGATGCGGCGGCGGGATTCCCGGAAGTGGCTGACCCTTGGGGTGGAACCCGCGCAGACGCGGGCGAAGCCGCTGCGGACAGGCTCACCCAGATCGGCGCCACGCTGACACAAAGCGCAGAGCGGCTGGCTGGCGCGTTGTCACCCTGATGAGCCAGGGGGCCGTTGCCCGCCGAGGTGCGAACGCCCTCGCTACCTCGGTTCAGATGACCGCGACCGGTTCACGGGACCGGTACCTCGGCCTGGTCCGGCTCACGCGTAGCCCGGGCCTGCTTGGCGGCTCGCTCGCGTTCATGCTCCACCTCATCGCGCACCAGCCGCCACCACAGGAACAACGCGAAACCGCCGAAGATCCACCACTCGGCAGCGTAGGCGAGGTTACGCAGGTTGAGGCCCGCGTCCTCGATCTCCGGCGGGCCGGCCGGCAGCAGTTCCCCGTGGGAGGCGGGATCCTGAGAGATCAACCGAAGATGAGCGGAGTAGATCGGCCCGCCCCAGGCGTTGACCAACTGTGCCGAACTGATCACATCGACCACATCCGGGTCCGCCAACCGCGGACCAGCCGCCTCCGACGGCGCCAGAAAGGCCAGGATCTGCACCGGTTCCTGCGGCAGATCAGCCAAGACCTGCGGATTCTGTTCCGGGACCCAGCCCCGCACCACCGGCACCACGGCTCCGGCATGCTCCCCGGAGGTCAACTCCAGGGCGGTGAGCACCCAGTAGCCCTCGTCCTCCCCATGGGAGCGGCCGGTGACGAAGAACTGGTCCTCCTCGGCATAGACACCCTCGGCGGTCACCCGCACCCCGACCATCTCCTGGGTGAGTTGGGTCTGCGGAGGCACCACCTGCTGCAGCGGCTCGGGCGGGGCGGCCTCGCGCTCGGCCTGCTCCAACGCCGCAGCCTGGTCACCGCGAACCTGCGCCCGGTCGAGTTGCCAGGCTCC
>DATGSR010000261.1:0-7809 GCA_035302405.1 Beutenbergiaceae bacterium | reverse complement strand
AAGGACCGTGGGCAAGCCATTCGCCATCCGTTGCAGCCGTGCGGGGTCGACCGGGCCCAGACTCCCGCACATGCGAGGTCCGGTCCGCTCGAGGCGCATCGCCTCACCCACTCCTTGACGACTAGACCATGGCGGTACCTGTGGTACGCCGTTCTGCCCTGATCGATGCTACCTGCGCCCAGGGCCCAATGTGCGAAGGTGATTCCCATGGACGTGGTGGCCACGCCGTCGGCCGGCCGGGGCGGCGCCTTCCCGGCGGAACCACTGGTTCGCCGGGCCCTGGCCACCGTTGGGGCTCGCCCGCTACGGGCGTACTCCAGAGCACACGATGGCGGCAAGCGTGCCCTGGATGCCGCCCTCCTTAGGGAGGCAGCACGCCAAGCCGGGCTCGATGTGCAAGCACTTGCCGAAGACACCTCGCTGTTTCGCCGGGCGGGCCGGGCGTGGGTGGTGTACCGGAACATGCCGTCATCACTCTCCGCGCTGGACCGGGCGGTGACCAATCACAAACACCTCACCAAGAGAGTCCTGGTTGGCCGGGGCCTGCCCGTGGCTTGCGGGACGATCGTCTCCACGGTCGAGGACGCGCTACGGGCGTTTGGTCGCCTGGCACGCCCGCTGGTCGTCAAGCCGGTGACAGGTAGCGGCGGGCGTGGCGTCACCATCGGGATCACCACCCGCGAGGCCTTGGAAAAGGCGTGCACGGCGCTTCTTCCGGCAGAGGGGGCGATCATCGTTGAGGAGATGTTCACAGGGATCGATCTGCGCATCATGACGATCGAGGGACAAGCGGTGGCGACGTCGCTGCGGTTCCCGGCCAACGTAGTCGGGAACGGCCGGCAAACGATCGCGGAGCTGGTCGCGGCGAAGAACGCCGACCGCGGGCGAAACGCCTACACCCGGCACAGTCTGATCGAGTGGACCGAGGCCGCAGATCAGTTATTGAGGGCACAACGGTTGTCCCCCGACAGCGTCCCGCGCCCGGAAGAACGAGTCTTCCTGCACACGACCCCGAACGTCTCCTCCGGCGGCGACTGCATCGAAGTCCAGGAACACATTCACCCCGACCTTCTGCGCCTTGCTGAGCAGGCGGCAGCCTGCTTCCCCACAGCGACCCATGCCGGTTTGGACATTCTGGCCGAACGCTTGGACGTTGGGTTGGACACGCAACGGGCCATCGTGTGCGAGGTGAACCTCAACAACGAGATTCCCATGCACATCATGCCGGTAGCCGGACCTTCCACGTCTGTGCATGAGTACTTGATCGCTGCCACGCCCCCGCCCGGCGTCTCCCGGTTCCGGCGCCTCAGCGCAATACCGAGACCCGTGGACAGCAGCGAACTCACCCGACTGGTGCGCACCGGCCAACAAGACCGTGACGGCGAACCGTTCCAGCCGTTAGGTCGCGAAGAAGATGCGAGGGCGTTGCGCGACGAGTTCCTCGCTGCCGGTTATCAGGCGGTGACCTACCGGGGAAGCCTGATCTACCTTGGCCGGAATGGCACGGTGGACGTGGTGCACCGCAGCGGACGAAGCGTGGTGAGCGCCATGGTGGGGCGCCGGCCCACCGACCTGAGCAGACTCGCTGAGCAGGTCGGGGTGCCAACCCTTGCGGCGCCGACGAATCCAACGTCCACTCCGCCGCTTGCCCTGGCCTGCCATGTGCTCTTGGTCGATCACCGAATCGCCGCGACTCAGGTGGAGGCGCTGACTACACCAGCGTTCACCGTGAATCTTCCGGATTGCCCCTATCCCGAACTCCTTGAGTACGTCACAGTCTTGACCGCTCCCCTGGGGCATGCGCCGGTGCTGCAAGCGACCTTCGGGCTACGCGCTACGGCCGATGCCAATGGCCACATCTGGGCACTGTGGCGGATCGACACCGATCCCGTCCTCGCCCGATACTCGGCACCAGCAGCAGGGGTTCCGGCGCAGGTTCACTCCGACGTCGCACAACTTCTCCTGAAGTCTCCGAAGTACACCCTGCCGGTAGAGCCCAGCCTCGCGTAGTGGTCTGAGTCACTGCGGCGTACAGTACCGCTACCGCTGCCCGTTGCGCCGATGGCTCCCGCCATCCTGACAACCGCTACGAGCGACGGTGTGACGGAGGTGAACCGTGCGAGGCACCACAGATAATCCCAACAGCGACTTCGACATCATCATCGCGTCAGATTTCAGATTTCCCGGTGGAACCTCGCACAGCATCGCCGAGGAAGTGGAGGCTCAACGCGTGGCCGGTTACCGCACCGGCCTTGCCCACATGAACGGTCCGCTGATCCACACATTACGCCCGTTCAACCCCCTGATTCGGGCCCAAATCGAGGACGGTGCCGCTCGCCTCATCATCGGCCACTCGGCACGCGCACGGCTCTTGGTGATCAGGCACCCTGCCACCGCGCAGGAGGCATTGGACCAGTTGCCGCCGTTGAAGGTGGAGCAAGTGGTGGTCGTCGCCAACGCCGGCCCACAGAATATCGACGGCCGTGTGCACTATGACCCTGTCGTGGTCACTGAAGGCATCCGGGAGCGATTCGGTATCGACCCGATCTGGGCGCCGATCGGACCGCTGGTTCGCAGCGAGATCACCCCAGCGATCGAGGCCGAGCACCTGCTTGAGCGGGACTGGGTCAACATCATCGATGTCGAGGAATGGTTCACTCCTCGCCCCGCCCCCACCGGCGACCGCCCCGTCGTTGGGCGGCACAGCCGCCCCTCGGCGCAGAAATGGCCCGCGTCTGCGCGGGTATTGCGACAGGTCTATCCCACCGACGGCTCCTGGGACGTGCGGATCTTGGGCGGGGCCGGGCCTGCGGAAGACCTGCTCGGCACGCTTCCGCCGGCGTGGCAGGTATTGCCTTTCGGTGCGATGCCGCCGAAGGAGTTCCTGGCCGGCTTGGACTTCTTCGTGTATTTCCATGACGCGCGCTGGGTCGAAGCCTTCGGGCGTACGATCCTGGAAGCCGTCGCGAGCGGAGTTCCCGCAGTGCTCCCACCCCATTTCAAGGAGTTGTTCGGTTCCGCCGCGCTTTACGCAGAGCCACACCAAGTACGGGCGTTGGTCAATGAATACTGGACCAACCCGGACCGCTATCAGGCCCACGTGGCACAAGCGCGCGAGTCGGTCGATGCCAGGTTCGGTCACCACGCCCACCGCGCTCGACTATCCGCGCTTCTGGGACCGGCCACGGGAGCTGCAAGCGATGCACCCCCAGGGGGCGGCCCACCCCCGGCAGAGTCACCGCCGTCCGACTCACCGTCACCGCCGGCCGACTCACCCAAGCGTCCAGATGCCGCGGCGCCGGATTCGAGGATCCTGCGCCCAAGCCAGCAACCACGCCAACGACCCCGGATCCTGTTGTGTTCCAGCAACGGCGCCGGGATGGGGCACCTCACCCGCCTGCTCGCATACGCACGGCAACTCGACCACGAAGCCGAACCGTATTTTCTCTCGCTGTCCCAAGCCGTGCCGGTCGTGGCACAGTTCGGCTACCCGTATGAGTACCTTCCCTCAGCGGGCGCGCTCGACATGCCCACAGGGGTATGGCAGGAGATGTTCGTCGATCGCCTGGTGGATGCCCTCACCCGCATCCGGCCCGAGGTGGTTGTTTTCGATGGCACCTGGCCCTATCACGGGATCCCGCGAGCGCGTGCGGCCCGGCCAGGCTCTCAGTGGGTTTGGTCTCGCCGGGGGATGTGGCGCCCCGGGGCGAACGTGGATCAACTGCAAAAGTCTGCCTGGTTCGACCTAGTCATCGAACCGGGAGACTTCGCACGCGAGTACGACCGCGGCGTCACGGCTGCAGCCGCCGCGACACGCATTCCACCGGTGACTCTGCTGGACCGCGAGGAAGCCAATGACCGAGCCGCCGCGCGAGCAGACTTGCGCCTCCCGCCCCAGGGGCCATTGGCTTTGGTCTCACTCGGCGCCGGCAATATCAACGATCCAACGCACGACATCGGTGCCATTACGATGGCGCTGCGCAACCTTGACGTCGATGTCTGCGTCACCCTCCCGGAGATCGCCTCATCGAGCCATTCCTCGGGCGATGTGCACATCGTGCATGAGTTCCCGTTGGCGAAACAGTACGCCGCGTTCGACCTCGTGGTGAGCGCGAGTGGGTACAACTCCTTCCAAGAACTGCTCCGTATGGGTGTCCCCTCGCTGTTCGTGCCCAACCCCCAAACAGCGTTGGATGAGCAGGCCAGGCGGGCCCAATTCGCCAGCGACAAAGGCTGGGCACACATGCTCACCGAAGTCACCGTGGAGGCTGCCGAACCGCTTCTGCTGGACTTGCTCGAGCAGGGGCGGGAGATGGCCGCACAAGCGATCGCGGCCGACCCCGGTAACGGCGCGCATGAAGCCGCCAGGATCATCCTCGATCTCGCGGGTGCCCGATCCGGGAGGTTGAGCGCATGAACAGCCCGCATCCGACCTTGCAGCGCTTCGTTCGCCGCGCACGCAGACTCCCGGGGTATCGGCGCGTGCGCAGATCCGCGCTTCAGCGGTTGCGCCGTAACGCGTTGCTGAAGGATCTCGTCAGCCGCATCTATTCCGGCAACGAGGCCCAGAAACGTTGGATCCCGCGCACGTATCCGCCTCCTGGCAATGTCCTCAGCGGGCTCGGAACTGAGAACCTACCGGTAGCCGTCGTCTCGCTGGTGTCGGTTCCGGAGGAACGGATCGATGCCATCGTCGACGAGATTGCCGCTCTCCAACTGATGAGCGCCGCCTTCCGGCCGCTCTTCCTCATGGACTGCGGGCATTTCGAAGCCGTGCGCCGCTACGGCTATGCCGCTGAACTACTCATTCCCGCGTCGCAATGGCAGTTCAGCGACATGCGCTGGGAGGACTACGCCGTCAAACGAGTGGCGGACCTGCGACGTCGCTATGGCGCAACCATTTCCGTGGCAGTGTCCGCCGAAGGCATCACCGATCCCATCCGCTTCCTGCTGGAAGCGGGCTCATCTGAATGACGTGGCAATCCGCACCCCGCCCATGATCCCAACGTCCGCCAGCGGTTGGGGCCGGCGGCACGAGGGGCGCACCACCGCACTTAGCGAGCGCGACTGGGGAACATTGCGTCCACGAGTTTGCCTGCCGCGTCCCGCGGACGGCCTTCGGAGGGGAAATGGTGCATGGAGATCATCGGACTAGCGTTGATCTCCAGCACGCACGGTTCTTCCCCCTGACCGTCACGCGGCAGGAGCACGTCGAAACCGGCGACTCGAAGGCCCGTGAACACCCGGGCCGCCCGTTGCACGAACTCCACCTCCTCAGGGCGTAGTTCATCGGTTGCATCGACCGCATCTCCACCAGTGTGGATGTTGGAGGTAGACCGTAGATAAACCACTTGCCCGGCCTCGGGAACGGCAGTCGGACTCAGGTCTTGTTTGGTGAGTTCCCGTTCGGCGGCGGCATCGAGTTTGAGTGATTCGTGAATCGGATTCTTCGTGCGCTCCCGAGCCTTGTTCTTCGCTTGCACCAACGTTGGGATGTCCGATCGTCCGTCGCCCACTACGTTCGCGGGTACCCTCCGGGTGGCCGCGACCACCTCGTTGTCAATCACCAAAACTCGGTGCTCCACCCCCGGCATGAACTCCTCCACCAGCACCTTGCCGTGCTTGTTCTCGATGGCTTCGAACGCGTCCACGAACTCTTCCCGACTGGTGACGCCGACGTAAACCATCACACCTTGTTCGGTGTCGTTTGGTTTGAGCACCGCCGACGACAGGTCTTGTGCCCACGCCCAAGCCCGGTCTACCTCACCGATTTCGAAGATCGCATTCTCCGGGGCCCGCACGTCGTATGCACGCAATAACGCACTTGCGACGTCCTTGTACCGCACCGCCCGCTTGGCCAGGAGGCGGTTGATGCTCACCCGCCCGGAACTGAACCAACGCGAGCGATTGCCGTCTGTGATGGATACCCGGCCGCAGTCGTCAGCCCTGACCTCATGGCCCCGTTGACGTGCGCGGTCCACCACGAGGGCGTTGTTCCAACTGGCGTTGATTCCGTGACGGCGCATGTACCGCCGAGCGGCCTGTGCCGCCCTTATCTCCTTGGCCAGTTCTCGGCTCACTGCGCCCTCCCGTCGATGCTCTTACTCCGCAGCCTAAGGTCGGCCCAGAGTCTGGCTTCTATTGACCGCGGCGTGGTGTGACCTGCGTCGCTCTCGTGCACAATTCCTTCGCTGGACGCTTGCCCCCCGTCCGCCCGCCCCGCGGGTGTTGTGCTTACGATCTACCTGATGCCTTCCCCCTCCCCTGCCCGCGTTCAGGAGCCGGCGCTGCCCCACGTCACCCAGCGTCAACGGCGGCCTGCCACCTGTGGGAGCGCCGCAATGCTCGACAGGAGGCTGATTTCGGCGGGAGGAAGGACGGTCTCAACGTGCCCGAGCGTGTATCAGCCGCTCATCAGCCAGGACCTGGCTCGTGGCCGCCGGGGCAGCACAGGGCGGCGTGGCCACCGCCAGCACAACGAATGCATCGGTAGCCTTCCCACTATGGGCGCACTCGCCGATCCCGCAGGGCACCGGGTTGTCACCGACCTCATCCTGGCGACCCTCCCTAGCCAAACGCTGGCGACCGCCGCTCTCGACGGGACCGGCGACGGGCCGCGCCGGAACGCCGATGTCCAATCGGACCGGGCTAGCGAGGCGCGGGGCTTCCTCACCCCTTCCGGTCGGTTCAGCACCGCCGTAAGCCACGCCCAGGACTTGACCGGATGAGCCGCGCCGGCCGGGGCGCAAGTCGCCCCAATCCACGCCATGCTGCCTCAAGGGCACGGTGGTGGCGAGCCGACCCGTCGCGCAAGCATTCACGCACGGGGAACACCACACGGCGGCCATCGCCCGCCGTCGGCGATCCAGCAGAGCCGCCGCGGTCCTCCCGACGGGAAGCCCAGCCCTCGGGGGCGGCGACTCACGCTTCCGGCGCCGCAACTCCAGGCTCAATCCGGCACGCCACCGCCCGGCGCCATCGCCGCCACACCCTGCTCGTATCACTGCTGGCGATCGCGATGTTCTTCTCCTCCGGCATCGCCTGGGCCTACCGGGACCTGGACACCAACATCGAAACCCACAGCATCGATGACCTGTTGGGCACCGAACGTCCCGAACCTCCCGAGCCGGACCCGGAGGATCCCCACGCCGGGCAGGCCCTGAACGTGGTGTTGATCGGCACCGATGACCGTTCCGGGGAGAACCGGGACCTGGGCGGTGGCACCAGCCCCGGGGTCCGCTCGGACACGGTGATCGTGGCGCACATCAGCGCCGACCGCAGCCGCATGGAAATGATCTCCATCCCCCGGGACTCCTGGGTGACGATCCCGTCCTGTGAACTTCCCGACGGAACCCAGTCCTATCCCCAGACGGGCAAATTCAACGGCGCCTTCACCATCGGCGGGGCGACCGGGGACCTGGGGTACGCCGCGGCCTGCACCATCCGCACCATCGAGTCCCTCACCGATGTGCGCATGGACGGGTTCATCGCGGTGGATTTCGCCGGCTTCGTCAACGTCGTAGACGCCTTGGACGGCATCCCCTTCTGCGTACCCGAACCGATCCAGGACAGCCAGGCCCACATCGACCTGGAGGCCGGAGACCAGATCCTCGACGGCGAACAGGCACTGGGATATGCCCGAGTACGCAAGTCCCTAGGGGATGGCAGCGACGTGCAGCGCATCGACCGCCAGCAGCAACTACTGGCCGCCACGGTGCGCCACGCACTGAACCAGAACCTGCTCACCGACAGCCCGAAGTTGTACCGGTTCCTGGACGCGGCCACCTCCTCCGTCACCGCCTCCGATGA
>DATGSR010000260.1:0-5308 GCA_035302405.1 Beutenbergiaceae bacterium | reverse complement strand
TCGGTGGATACCTGTCGGCGCCAGGGCCCCACCGGCAGAGACTTGAACCAGTGGCTGATGATGCGGGCGATGTCCTTGCGGAAGTACACCAGCACCGCCGCTTCGGTGCCGATCTGGGTGATGGCGGTGAACGCCGCACCGGGGTCGGCACCGCTGGGCAGCAATTCGCCCACGATGCGCAGGTGCGCGCTGGAGGAGATGGGCAGGAACTCGGTGAGTCCTTGCACCAGGCCCAGAAGGATCGCTTCCCACCACGTCATGGCTTCCAAGCCTAAACCTCATCGGCCGGTAGCCTTCACTGCCATGGAACTTCGGCGTGTGGGCGACAGCGGGTTACGTGTTTCCGCCATCGGATTGGGCACCCTGACATGGGGTCGGGACACCGACGAACACGAGGCGGAAGAGCAACTGCGAGTATTCCTCGACGCCGGCGGCACGCTGGTGGACACCTCCGCCACCTACGGCGATGGTGCGGCCGAGGAGGTGATCGGCACGTTACTCACCCGCAGTGTGGACCGGGAAGAGATGGTGCTGTGCTCCAAGGCGGGGGTGCGCACCGACGCGGCCGGCACGCGGCCGGACACCTCTCGCGGTGCGCTGCTGGATTCACTGGATGCCTCCCTGGAGCGGCTCGGGACCGACCATCTGGATCTATGGCTGGTGCAGGCCCCCGACGGCCACACGCCGCTGCGCGAAACCGTCTCCGCCTTACGCGCGGCGGTGCGTTCCGGGCGCACCCGGTATGTGGGGTTGTCGAACTACCCCGCCTGGCAGGTCGCACGGGCGGCCACGCTGCTGGAGTCCGATGAGACCTTCCTCACCGCGGCACAGATGGAGTACTCGCTGTTGCAGCGCGGGATCGAGCGGGAACTCATCCCCGCCGCACAGGGATGCGGGGTGGGCGTGCTGGCCTGGTCCCCGCTCGGCCGCGGGGTGCTCTCGGGCAAGTATCGCCGGTCGGTACCGGCCGACTCCCGGGGCGCATCACCGCACCTGCGCGGTTTCGTCGAGCCGTACCTGACCAGCGAGGCCCGTTCGGTGGTCGAGGCCGTCGTCACCGCCGCGGAAGGCCTGGGCCGCGCCCCGCTCGAAGTAGCCCTGGCCTGGGCGCGGGATGCACCCGGGATCTGCTCCGCCGTCGTCGGCGCCCGTACCCCCGCACAATTGCGCGGCTCCCTGACCGCGGTGGATCTGGAACTGCCTGACCAGATCCGGCAGGTGCTGAACGAGGTGACCGAGGTGGAACTCGGGTATCCCGAGCGCCGGTAGCCGGTCTTAGCGCTCGGAGTCGTCCTGGTCGAGATCGTCCTGGTCGAGATGGGCTCGGTCGGGGCCCCCGGCGCCTGGTTCCAGGTCCTCTACGTCGTCGACGTCGTCCACGTCGTCGTCCCAGTCCTCGTCGTCGTCATCGCCGTCGTAGACCACGAAGGGGGTGTCGACTTCGTAGGTGTCGTACAGCGCCTCGTCGTAGGTGTCGAAGGCGTCCATGAGGGTGTCGGCGGCATCCAGCACCGAAGGGGCATCGGCGTCCTGGGCGGTGGCGGCCGCGTCCAGGTGTGCGGTGAACGCAGCGAACAAGCGGTCCAGTGCCGCCCGAGGATCGGTAGCCATATGCAGACGGTAGCGCGCATCCGTGATGGGCAACAGTGCTATCCGGGGCCACGCGCCGCACGTGCTCAACACCACGCGTGGTCGCCAGTATCCGGCGGCGGAGCGCTATACAGTGTGGCCTCATGCAGGACCTATCGCTAGCGACGAGCCACCACGGCTCGGCTCACTACGAAACGCGGGTGTTCACCCTGCCGCCCCGCTCCAGCCGCCAGGAAGTGCGGCAACTGCTCACCGAGCAAGCCGAGTACGGCCGCTGGGAGTTGGCCCGGCTGCGGCTGTACGCCGGTGGGGAGCGCAAGGTGTGGTTACGGCGCAAGATCTACAAAGTGCGCTCCACGCTCTAAGGCCTCGCGCGGCGCATCCGACAGTGCTGGCGCGGCGCACCTCGCATAGTTCGGCGCACGACCCCGCCGAGTTCGCACGGCGCCCGACCCACCCTTGTCAGCAGGTGCGCAGGAACCGCTCCAGCACCCGGACGCCGAACTCGAGGGACTCCACCGGCACCCGCTCGTCCACGCCGTGGAACATCCCCGCAAAGTCCAACTCGGGCGGGAGTTTCAACGGGGCGAAACCGTAGCCGGTGATGCCCAGTTTGGACAGGGCCTTGTTGTCCGTTCCTCCGGAGAGCATGTACGGGAGCACGACGGCGCCGGGGTCCTCGGCGTCCAGCGCGCCGATCATCTTGTCCACCAGGTCGCCCTCGAAGGGCACTTCCAACGCGGTGTCGCGGTGAATGGGCTCCACGCGCACGTGCTCTCCGGCCAGTTCCTCGATGGTGCCCACGGTGGCTTCTTCATGTCCCGGTAGGAACCGCACGTCGATGGCCGCCTCGGCGCTCCCGGGGATCACGTTCGCCTTGTACCCGGCCGTTAGTTGGGTGGGGTTGGCGTTTCCGGACAGCGTGGCACCGACGAACTTGCTGACCCCGCCCAGGGAGTTGACCAGCGCCATGAGATCCTCAGGGTTGTCCGGGTCGATGGTGGTGCCGGTCAGGTCGGCCACACCGTTGAGGAAGGCCCGAACGGTGGGGGTCAGGGTGACGTCCCACTTGTGCGCCCCGATGCGCGCGACGGCGGCGGCCAGGTGTGTAACGGCGTTTTCCTCATTGATCTGGGAGCCGTGGCCGGCACGTCCCTCGGCGACCAGCCTGGTCCAGGCGATTCCCTTCTCCGCGGTCTGCAACAGGTAGGCCCGCCGACCGTTCACCTCGATCGAGAAACCGCCGACCTCGCTGATCGCCTCGGTAGCCCCCTCGAAAAGTTCCGGGCGGTTGTCCACGGTCCAGTGCGACCCCCACACCCCACCGGCTTCCTCGTCGGCGAAGAACGCGATGATCAGATCCCTGGGGGGCTGCCAGCCGGTGCGCTTCATATCCCGGACGACGGCGAGGATCATCGCGTCCATGTTCTTCATGTCCACCGCGCCGCGGCCCCAGATCATCCCGTCCATCTCATCCCCGCCGAAGGGATCCATCTTCCAGTCCTGGGCCTCGGCGGGCACCACGTCGGTGTGACCGTGCACCACGAGCGCCGGACGGCTCCGGTCGGCGCCGGGGATGCGCAGCACGACGGTGGCGCGCCGGTCGGCGGACTCGAAGTACTCGGGGCCCCAACCGACCTCGGTGAGTTTCTCCATGACGTACTCGGCCGCCTCCCGCTCCCCCGGGCCGCTGCCATCGCCGTAGTTGGAACTGTCGATCCGGATCAGTTCCCGGCACATGGTCACCACGTCGAGTTCCGGCGTTATGTCTTTCACCAATCCACCTCGGGTTGAAGGAGTCGAGTACGGCGCCCGCGGCCTACTGCTGTCGTCGGGAAGCCACCTGCTCCACCGTATCGGGCGGACCGCGTGCGGGGTCCGGGCGCTGGGGGTCCGGGTGGTGGGGTCCGGGCGCTGGGGTCCGAGCGGGTGGAGCGCCCGGATGAGGTCGACGGCGGAGAGTAGGCCCGGGTCAGCCGTCGAAGCGCGGGGACTGGTCCAGCGGATGGGCGGGTTCGCGCCGCCCTCGTCCAGTGGCGCGCCCGCCCGCATCGGGGCGCGACCATGAGCGCGACTATGCCCCTCGGTTCGGCGCCTCCAACGGGTTGCAGGTGTGAAACACCACACGATCGAGCAAGCCGGCTGGCAAGTTCGAGGCGTTATTTTCATGAACATTTTCAAAGCGTTGGAACGGTGCGGCTTGAGGCTGTTGTGTCGTCGCCTCCCGGCTTATTGCGGGGCGGAACACGGGGCGCTGCTCATTGGTCACGAGGCACATTCCTTGTACACTTGAACCCGTCGGGAAAGAGTCCCCGTCCCCCTCGGAGACGTTGAGATCCCGACGAAGTCGCGCCGGCCGAACGGCCCCCCTCTGAACGGCCGAGCGCGCGACGGCCCCGAGGCTCCCCGCCTCGGGGCCGTCCCCTTTTTCACGCCGGCAATGGCTTGGGAGGTCACCCCGAGACAGTCGGGGCGCACCTCCGGGGCGCCTGCTGGCCCGTAGGTGCCGAGGGACGTGTGCGGAACCACGTCCGCACGCCCCGGTCCGGTAGCATTGACAGTGCTTACGCGTGATATCTTGGCGGGCGTCGTCTGGTGCTCACAAGGCGCGGGCGACACTCATGTCCAGGTGGCGGAATTGGCAGACGCGCTAGCTTGAGGTGCTAGTGCCCTTTACCGGGCGTGGGGGTTCAAGTCCCCCTCTGGACACTCACCTCTAGGCACTTCCAGGCCCCTCCCGTAGCAGTAAACCGCATGATTTGGCGGTTCTCGCGGTCTTGGTTTCGCATCCTATGACACGTAGATGCGCGCCGATACCCACTACGCAGCACAACAAATGGCACAACACATGGCACAACACCTCGTGCCGGTGACTGACGTGCGCACACGTTCGCGGGCGTGCATGCTGCGCACACCGACCAGGTTGGAGTCCAGATGCATGCTCGTGCCTCGCGGGCCACCGGCCCTGCCATGCCCCGGGCGAGCGGACGATGAGTGGCCTGTGGGGGCCGGTGGAGGTTGCCCTGGCCAAGGCCACCGAGACCATCCCCGCACCAACGGCCCTGCCGGGGCGGACCCCGTATGAGATGAAGTGGGACGGGTTCCGCATCGCCGTGGTGCGCACCGAGGACCACACCGCGCTGTGGTCGCGCCAAGGCTCCCGGCTGGACAACCAGTTCCCGGACCTGCTGGCCGCGGCCGCTGACCAGTTGCCCCCGGGAGTCGTCCTGGATGGTGAAGCAGTCATCTGGAGCGGGGACCGCCTGGACTTCTCCGCGCTGCTGTCGCGGATGAGCAGTTCGGCGTCCTCGGCCAGACGTCTGGCCAACCAGCAACCGGCATCCCTCGTCGCCTTCGATGTGTTGGCGGTCGCCGGCCAAGATGTCTCAGGTCTTGTCCATCATTCCGATCGCGGAGTGCAATACCGAGCGGTGCGCTACACCGGGCGGCTTGCCGAAGCCGAGGCGGTCGCTTCCGTGGGGTCGCGGGGCGATTCATACGATAATGCGATGGCCGAGGCGTTCAACTCACTATTCAAGGGCGAGCTGATTCACAACCCGCTCAAACGGGGACGTGGCTGGCAGTCGATCAACGACGTGGAAATCGCCGTGGCCGAGTACGTCGACTGGTACAACCACCGACGCGTCCACGGCGAGCTCGCCCAGCGCTCACCCGCCGAGGTCGAGCAGACCTACTGGGCCGCACGCTACGATCAACC
>DATGSR010000259.1:0-6119 GCA_035302405.1 Beutenbergiaceae bacterium | reverse complement strand
CAGTACGCACTCACCGTTGCGGTGTTGGGCGAGCGTCCGCAGTTGCGCACTCCGCCGGTGCAAGAACTTGCCCGGGCCGCACCGGGCGGGGATCTGGCCACGGAGTTCGTGCAGCACTACCCCAGCGCACCCGGGATCGAGCCACCCCAGATCGACGTGCGCGGACCGCAGGCCGGCACCGTGGCCCCGCAGGACGAGGTGACACCGGGACTTACCGCCATCGGGGTGAAGAACGGGTTCGGACAGAAAGGGCCGATGCTCATCGACGACGCCGGAGAGCCGGTCTGGTTCCAGCCGTTGACCGGGGTGGACGCCCGCGACGTCCAAGTGCAGCGGTACCACGGCGAGCCCGTGATCACCTGGTGGGAAGGGTTGATGGCCGGTGGCTTCGGGTACGGGGAGGCGGTGATCGCGGACTCCTCCTACCAAGAGGTAGCCCGGGTGAACATGGCCGGCGGGTACGACGCCGACTCCCACGTGGTGCGGTTGACCGACCAGGGCACGATGCTGCTGATCGGGTACGAACCGGTGCGGATGGACCTGAGCCACGTCGGCGGGCCCGCGGACGGGGTGGTGGTGGACAACGTGATCCAAGAAGTCGATCCGCGCACCGGGGCGATGCTGTATGAGTGGCACAGCGTGGGACAGGTGGCCCTGGCCGAGTCCTACCTGCCCGTTCCCGGACAGGGCGATGAGTTGTTCGACTATTTCCACGCCAACTCCGTGCACGTCGATGACGACGGCGACCTGCTCATCTCCGCCCGGCACACGTGCGCGGTGTACTCCTTGGACCGGCGCAGCGGGCACGTGGAATGGCGTTTAGGCGGTTCGAACAGTGACTTCGAGATGGGCGCCGGTGCCTTCTTCATCAAACAGCATGACGCGCGGCGCAGCAGCGACGGGACCGTGACCGTGCTCGACAACGGCGGGGAGTGCGGGGAGATTTCCCGGGAGGTCACGCGCGGGCTGGCACTGGAACTGGATGAGGAGGCGATGACGGCGCAGGTGGCCCGGGAGTACCGGCATCCCGAGGCGGTGTTCTCCGCGAGTCAGGCGAACTTCCAGGAACTACCCGGCGGCCAGGTGTTCTTCGGGTGGGGCAGCGTGCCGCGCTACACCCTCATGGACGCAGGCGGCGAGGTGCTGCTGGACGGCAGCATCCCCGAGGAGTTGGTCACGACCTCCTATCGTGCGCACCGGGTGGAGTGGACCGGCCGGCCAGCGACCCGTCCCAACGCCGTGCTGTCCTCCAGCGGAGCGGGTGACGTGGTGCGCGTGAGTTGGAACGGTGCTACCGAGGTGGCCTCCTGGCAGGTGGTGAACGAGGCGGGCGACGTCCTGGCAGAAGCCCCCAGGGACGGATTCGAAACCGACATACCGGTGCCGGCTCCAGCAGGCGCCGGGCTTCAGGTCCAGGCGTTGGATGCGGCCGGAGCAACAATCGGGCAAAGCCCGGTCACGGCCGTGAGCCAGGTGCGTTGGAACGAGTTGTTCCAGTAACAGCGCGAGAGCAGTTGCACGGCCACGCGAAGCACGTTCCCATGAACCATGGTGATCTCCCCGCTCCGTCATGACGACCTCCTCGATCTGGAGCACCGGGGGTGGCAGTCGCTGTGCAGCGGTACCGGAGGCAGCTTCTACGGCGAGTTGATGACGACGGAGGCCGTGATGGTGCTCGTTAACGGCTGGGTGTTGGATCGGCGCGCCGTGCGCGCCTCGCTCGACGACTCACCGCCGTGGTCCTCCTACCAACTCAGCGACGTGCGCCATGTGCCGATCAGTGCGGACTCAGCAGCGCTGGTGTACCGGGCGAGGGCCGTCCGGCCCGAAATGTCCGCACCGTTCGAGGCGTTGATGACCAGCGTCTACACCGTGTCCGAACACCGCGCCCGCCTCGCGCTGTACCAGCAGACCACGATCACGCACTGACCACCCCCGCCTCGCCGTCGGGCCTCTCAAGACGATCAGGAATAGAAAAGGATCGCGGAGAAGATCAGGAACGCCACCACCAGTGTGACCACGATCAGCACCGTACCCAGCAAGATCCGCTTGATCAGCGCCGGGACGTCGGCCTTGAACACTTTCGGGAACAGTTCCCGGCCCCGACTGCGGCTGAGTTGGTCGATGCGCACCGACTCCTGACCGGTGTGGAGAAGCGCCTCGATGGTCTCCGGACGCCAGATGTGGGCCGGAGACTGCCACAGGGGTTCGCCGTCCGCCGCCAGCAGGGCCACGTAGCCGGTGCGTCGTAGGCCGCCGGTGCGTTTGCCCACGTAGAGTACCTTCGCGATCTGTTCGCGCGGAATGGTCCGCGTGCGAAGTATCTTCCGGATGTACACGTGCTCGGTGGTGATCTGGATCCTGCCCCGACCCACGAGAAGCACCCACAGCATCACGATCGCCCAGGGCCCCACCACCACGCGGAGCACGACCGGCAAAATCCTGGGGTCTTGGAGTATGCCCGCCCCGAACGCCAAGCCCAAGGCGAGGGTGATGATCACGACGGTCTGCCACCGGTTCTGGCCGCGTGCGAAGACCCGGTGACCAACGTGCACGGTGTCGAGCCGCGTGTGCCAGTCGTTCGGCCGTGGCGTGCCGCTGGCGTCCCATCCCGTCACAGGGCCCGACTCTATGAGCGCCGCGCCGCAGTGTCATATCCGTGCCCGCTCCCAGGCTTACCTCACAAGGGCCGTACGAAGGCCAGCAGGGGCACCACCGCTCCCGACGGGGTCCGCTGCGGGCGCGCCGCGCCCTTTGAAGTAAACCCGCTCGCTTCCAGCACGCGTTGGGAGGCGACGTTCTCCGGGGAGGTCCTCGCCTGCAGGACGCTCAAGCCTGCGGCGGCTCCCAGCCCGGCGACAGCATGCAACGACTTCACCGCGAATCCTCGGCCGCGAGCCTGCGGCGTCAGCCAGAATCCCACCTCGGCGCGATCGTCGTGGATATCGAACAGCACCACGCTGCCGGCGAAGTGGTCCGAGGCTCGGTCCGCGATCGCAAGCGCGGCCAGGGTCCCGTCGGCCAGCCCCTGGGCGATTACTCCGTCGATCTGCTCACGAACGATGTGCGGTGTGTACTCGGTCAGCGGCAAATGACCATGTTCGCGCACCGCGGGGTCCCTGGTTCCCAACGCGAATGCCTCCGCGTCCCCGTATCGAAGGCGACGCACTCGCACGTCGTCACAGTGCGCGGGCAGGTGCGCATCGAAATCCACGTCAACTCCACGATCCCACCAGGGTCACTTCGGCCGCGCCCATCGCAGCGCAGGCCGGCGACGCAGGTCAACTGCTTTTCGGCGCTACGGGGAGTTTCACCTCGTGACTGCGCGGGTTCTAGTCCAGCCACTTCGCCAGTTCGGAGGCAGAAACCTCTCCGAGCCAGGCCTGCCACAACGGCCCGAAGGTAACCCGGCGCACGCCGAGTTCGGTGAGATCGGCCAGTCCCCCGGCGCCGTGACCCTTGACCGGGTGGGCCGTGACGTTGAGGGGCACGTCCAACTCAGGAACGAAATGGCGTACCTGGGCGGACGTCGTCAACCCCACCGGATAAACCGACCGGGCACCGGCTTGTTCCATCAGTCGCATCCGCTCGGCGGCCTCCTCGATGGGGTCCTCGAACACATCGGTGCCCAGTTTGACGGCGTCGGTACGGCCGTTGATGACGAACGGCACGCCGGCCTCGTCCGTTGCCTGGCGCGCCGCGGCTATGTAGTCCGCGTGCTCCTGCCGTTCCCGGACCCGTTTGCCCTCGGAATGAACCACGTCCTCGATATTGGCTCCCACGGCGCCCACCTCGAGCAAACGATTGATGAGTTCGGCCGGCGGCATACCGTATCCGGATTCCACGTCGACGCTCACCGGCACGTCGACCGCCTCGACGATGCGTTTGACGACGCCGAGGTACTCGTCGAAGTCCATGTTCTCGCCGTCGGCGCTTCCGATCGCGTCGGCCACCGGATGGCTGCCGATCGTGAGTGCTTCGAAGTCGGCGTCAGCAGCGACGCGGGCGCTCCAGGTGTCCCACACCGTGGGCAGAACAAGCACCCGGCCCGAGGTGTGGGCATCGGCGAACTGCTGTGCGAGGTCAGTGAGGTTCGACATCGGGCTCCCTTTCGCAGATGGTCGCAGCCGGCTGACGCGCCTGCCGTGCTCGCCACTGTACTCGTGGCACCTGCGAGAGGTCGGCTGGGTAAAGGACGACTCGGTGCACGCCAATCAGTTGCACAGCGCAGACCGACGGCGATGCCCAGGCCCCGGAAGGCCGTAGCGTGAACCCATGCTTCGACGCCTCATGGCCCGCGCGTTCTGGTCGGTCAGCCGGTGGAGACTATCCACCTCACCGCCCCCTGCCCGTCCCACCATCCTTCTGGGCGCCCCGCACACCTCCAACTGGGACTTCGTGCTGATGCTGGGTATCGCGTGGCGCTTGGGCGTCGAGGTGCGTTGGCTGGGCAAGCACAGTTTGTTCAAGGGGTGGCGGGGACCGGTGATGCGCGCGTTGGGGGGGATCCCGGTGGACCGCACCGACCCGAGCCGCGTGGTGAGCGAGGTCGTGGAAGAGGTCAAGCAGGGTCAGGTCTTCGGGCTGGTGATCACCCCGGACGGTACCCGGCGCGGCCACACTCACTGGAAGTCGGGGTTCTATCGCATCGCGCGAGAAACCGGTATGCCGGTGACCCTCGGGTACGTGGACCGCACCACGATGACCACGGGGCTCGGCCCCACCTTCGAATTGTCCGGTGACGTGCCCGCGGACATGGACCGGATCCGTGCGTTCTACGCCGACAAGGCGGGCTTGCGCCCGGACCGCCGTGTCGAACCGCGCCTGCGTGACGAACCGCGGTTGCGCGACGAGTTGGGCCCGCACTGATTTCTGCGGATCAGGGCGAGTTGGATCCGCACCGATCCCTACGCTGGCTCGGCAACGGCGTCCGGATCCGCACCCATCCCTACGATGGCTCTTCAACGGCGTCTGGATCCGCACTCATCCCCACGATGGCCCGGCCACGGCACCTGGACCGCCAGACTTCGGCGGCACCACAACGGCAAACCCACCCAGGAGGCGACGATGAAGAAGGTCACAGCACTGCAGGAGGGTTCACTGTTCTCCGCGAAACAGATGCAGGGCGCCTCGGGAACGGCCTTTCCCGGTCACACCGCTTCGACCGAGTCCGTGTTGGTGGTGACTGAGGGGCGTTGCATCATCGAATTCGCTGGGAGCAGCCATACGCTCTCGGCCGGTGATGCATTCGTGGTGCCGCCAGAGGAGTGGCATCAGGTGACCGGCGACCCGGACTTCACAGCCGTACATGTCATGCCGAAGGACATCCGTTTCGACTTTCGCGAGCGCCCCCGGGCCTGACCGCCGCAGAGCACCGGGGCGTGCGATGTGCGCTCGGGCGGGGCGCGGTCCGTGCGGCTCGCCGCACGATGCCGCTAGTGCGCCACCCGCACGATGCCGCTGGCGGGCTACCCGCACGAGGCCGCTGGTGCGCCACCCGCACGATGCCGCTGGTGGGCTACCTGCTAGCCGTAGTGCGACTTTTACGGGGCCGGCTGAGCAGTTCCGGCAGGGCGGCGACATCGGCCGGGTCCGCCAGACTCGCGTCTACGTTCACCAGGGCCAAGAGTCGAGCGGCGCGGCCGGCACGTGCCGCGGCCTCCATCTTGTGGTGGCCGTCGAGCACGAAATGGCTCAGCCCCCAGTGGGCGTAGTAATCGGCTGATTCGTCGGCGCCGGCGGGCAGCGTGACATCCAACGTCGATACCGCAACGGCCGTGGGAGCCGTGCCCTGTTCGATCAGGCCCTGGTAGTGCTGCACGCGTCCGGGGTCGTTCCAGGCCGGCGGGACCATCGGGATGACGAACTCATACAGGTGTGCTCGATCGGATACTGCCGTCTCGAACGTCCGGTAATAGAAACTCCGCGGGAATTCCGGTAACGCCCAGAAACTGTCGGGCTGCCACGTAGCAAGTTGCTCGTGGGTGAAGTAGTCGCGCTGGTCATACGGTGCGATGAGTTCCGGACGCACTTCGAGCAGGACGGGCAAATATTCCCCCTCGGGTAGCAGTGGGGAGACCGTGTCCAGGACCGTCTCAGCAATAGCGTCGTGTGGTTGC
>DATGSR010000258.1:0-2697 GCA_035302405.1 Beutenbergiaceae bacterium | reverse complement strand
TCGCCTACCTGAAGCGGGAGAAGAGCGAATGAGCACCGCCGCACGACTTGCCGAACTCGGCGTCGAACTGCCCGTCGTCGTCGCGCCGGTAGCGGCCTATGTGCCGGCATTGCGCCACGGCGACGTGGTGCACGTCTCGGGCCAGTTGCCGCTGGTGAATGGCGAACTGCCGGCCACCGGCAAGGTCGGCGCGGACGTCACCCCGGAACAAGCCCACGATCTGGCGCGGATATGCGCCCTGAACGGTCTCGCCGCCGCCGCTGACGTCGTGGGCGGGGTGGACAACCTCACGGGGCTGGTCAAACTCGTCGGATTCGTCAACTCCGCCCCTGACTTCACCGGCCAACCCGCCGTGATCAACGGCGCCTCAGAATTCCTCCTGGAGGTCTTCGGGGACTCCGGGGTACATGCTCGGTCTGCCGTCGGGGTGGCTGCGCTGCCGATGGACACGCCGGTCGAGGTGGAGTTCGTCTTCTCCGCCGCCTAGGTCATCGGCACACCTAGGTCATCGGCACGCCCAGGTCATCGGCATGGTCGCCGCCATGACGCCGTCGTGCTCGGCCGGCCTCGGCGCTGGGCCGAGGCCGGCCGGACGGCGCCGTACCTAGTTTCAGCGTGCCCGGCGGCGCAACTTCTCGATATTGATCAACGTGACGCTGCGCCCGTGCAGTTGCAGCCAGCCGCGGGAGGAGAACTCCGCGAGCGCCTTGTTCACTGTCTCCCGCGTGGCCCCGACCAGTTGGGCCAGTTCCTCCTGGGTCAGGTCGTGAGTGACCCGGATGCCGTGATCGGTCTGCTGACCGAACCGTCGGGCCAGGTCCAACAACGCCCGAGCCACTCGCCCTGGGACGTCGGAGAAGATGAGCGCCGAGACGGTGTTGTTCGTTCGTCGCAACCGCTGCGCGAGTGAACGCAGCAGGTGCTGGGACACCTCGGGGCGCTCATCGAGGATGCGCAGCAACTCGGTGTGGCTCAACTCCACCAGCTCGGTGGTGGCCAGCGCGGTGGCAGTCGCGGTGCGCGGGCCCGGGTCGTACAAGGAGACTTCACCCAGGATCTCCCCGGGCCCCAGGATCGCCAGCAGATGCTCGCGACCGTCGGGTGCGGTGTGTCCGAGTTTCACCTTCCCGGAGGCGACGATGAACAGCCTGTCGCCGGGGGAGCCTTCATGGAAGATCTCCTCGCCACGCCGGAACGTCAGGTCGGTCATCTTGGCCCGCACCGCCGCGTAACTTTCATCATTCAGTTCAGCGAAGAGCGGCGCTGCGCGCACCACGGCCTCGTTCATCAAGATCCCTTTCGTCGTCTGCAATCCCCTGTGAGGTATTCCACAGTCTGCCATTGCTTGGGCAGATCGCAGCACAACCCCACGCCTCGGGTTCCAGTTCCGGTGCCGCGGGCCACCCGAGGCGGCCCCATCCCGGCCGATCAGTCGCCCTGGTTAAGCCAGGTCAACCACCGCGTGAGCGCCGCACTGACCTCCTCCGGGGCCTCCTCGGTCAGGAAGCGCCCCGCCCCCTCGATCACCACGCGGTGATAACCGACGGCGGTGCGCTGGCGGTCAAGTGCTGTTGCGGCAGGTGGAAGGAACCGGTCGGCACGACCGTGCAGGGACAACACCGGCACCCGCGCCGGTGGGGCCACCGTACGCCGGTACGCACGCCCGTCGCTGCGCGGGGCGGAGCGGACCAGCCACCGCACCTGCTCCATCGCCGAATGAGCCGAGAACGGCAGGCGCATCGCGTGCTCGTAGAACTCCGCGTCGGCACAGTTCCATCCGGGTGCGGACCAGGCGTCCAACACCTGCCGGACCATCGGGCCGCGGGTCATGGCCCGTTCGGGGAACCACGGCACCTGGACCCGGGAGAGCCACCGCAGCGTGCTCACCGGCGCACTCCTGGCCACGGTGCGGTGCAGGTGGGAGGGGTGGGGCGATCCGAGAACCCCCACACCGGAGACCACATCCGGGGTGAGCGCCGGCATGGACCAGGCGACCACGCCGCCCAACCCCTGGCCCACCACCGCCGCATCGGCCGCCCCCAGGGACCGGATCACCGCCGCCACGTCACCGGCGAGGACAGGGATGTCGTACCGCCCCGGTGGTTTGTCCGAAGCGCCGTACCCGCGAAGGTCCAGCGCTGCCACTCGGTACCCGGAGCCGGCGAGATCCGTCATCTGCCGGCGCCAGGTGTACCAGCACTGCGGGAATCCGTGGAGCAACACCACCAGCGGGCCGTCCTCGGGCCCGGTGAGGGCGGCATGGATGCGTGTGCCGTGGGCCGGCACCATCCGGTGCTGCCAGGGCCCCTGCCGGAGCACGACGTCGGGATCGTTCACGCCGGTCAGGTTAGCCCGCACACGAAAGCCAGCCCGGGAGGCGCAGCCGAGCGTGCGCGCGAACGCGGTGGTGGCGGGCAGGCCCGCCACCACCGGCGCGAATGATCAGGACGTTGCTCAGTCCGCGGCGGGTGTGTGCAGGCCCTGGGTGATCAGGTCCATCACCGAGGAGTCCGCCAGCGTGGTCACATCGCCCACCGGGCGCTTCTCGGCCACGTCCCGCAGCAGGCGGCGCATGATCTTGCCGGAGCGGGTCTTGGGCAGTTCGGGTACCACCATGATCGAGCGGGGTTTGGCGATCGGGCCGATCTCGTGGGCCACGTGGTCGCGCAGCACCTTGACCACGTCCTCGCCCTCGCC
>DATGSR010000257.1:0-13981 GCA_035302405.1 Beutenbergiaceae bacterium | reverse complement strand
CTGGCAGTCGATCAACGACGTGGAAATCGCCGTGGCCGAGTACGTCGACTGGTACAACCACCGACGCGTCCACGGCGAGCTCGCCCAGCGCTCACCCGCCGAGGTCGAGCAGACCTACTGGGCCGCACGCTACGATCAACCCGCCGAGCTCACCCGGACACGGTGACAGACAACGAAGCCTGCATCAGACCCGGGGCGCAACATAGAGCCGGTAGCGCTCGTCGTGGATGACGTACCCGGCCCGGGTGATGAGGGACTCGTTCTTGTTGAAGTGGTGGGCGCACAACTCCAGCGCCCCGCTGGAGGTGAAGAACCGCACGTAGGCCCGGCTGGGGCACCGGTCACACCGGTCGGCGGCAGTCAGCAAGGGCTGGCCGGTCTGGGTGGCGGTGGTCATGGTGCCTCCTTCGTGATGCCCTGGTTGGCCAGGTTGCCCCTGTCCTGGCTTCTAGCCCGGAAGTGGGTCTCAGCGCTGCGCACGGCATACACCATGTGAGACCGCGATTGTCGGCTAGGCACGCCAGGGCACCTCGTAGGTGATGTAGACCCCGGCCGGTGCGGCCCGGAAGGCCACGATGTCCAACGGTCCGTCGTGCCCCAGACGCTCGCGGGCCACCTGCCCGGCCTCCGCGGGGCCAAGGCCGTGGGGTACCAGCAGCATGATGCGCCCGGAGTCGAAGATGTAGGAGCCGGCGGCCATCGCCTTGATCTTGGCGGCGCGCACCCGCTCGGCGTGCGACTGCGCGGTGGTCGTGTGGGTGTCCATGCCCGCCAGGTGTGCGTCAGGGACCACCTGGTGCCACAGTTCAATCAGCCGGTGATGCCGGCGAGGATCGCCCGTCCCAGCGCGGACACCGAACCAGGGGCGAAGGTCTCGGCGATGATGCACGCCAGGTAGGCGTTCATCGCCACCACCAGCACCCACTCGCGCCACGACCCGGCAGTGCCGAGGACGGGCAGGGCGAAGTGGCCGTTCTTGGCCCACAGCGGGGTCTCCACCAGCGGTTTGGGCCGCAGCGGCCACAGCAGCGGGCAGCCCTGCGTGGTCAGCACGTCACCGAGGATGTGGATGGCGCACCCCATGCCCACCGACAGCGGCAGCCACCACAGCTGGTCGGGGGCGAAGTACACCGCTGCGGTGCCGCACAGCATCGAGGTCAGCCAGGCGGTCTTCCATCCGCGGATGATCCGCAGCGCCTTGAAAGCGAAGGACACCATGAACACGATCAGCAACCACGCCCCGATCTGGAAGTCATCGGCCAGACCCCAGGGCAGGTCGATGCGCAGCGGCGCCAGCAGCCAGGCCAGGGCGAAGGCGACCAGCACACCCACGATGGAGTGGGTGCCGTGCCGGTGTCCTCCACTGGCTTGACCCACTACCCGGGTGACCACGTTGGACACCGGTGGCAGGGAGTGGGCGATGGTGCCGTTGTGGTGGTCGGCATCGGGCAGCAGTGCCGCCCCGGCCGTGACCAGCGCACCGGCGGCCACCTGTGCAGGTGCCATCGGAAGCACCCCCAGTGCCCCGGCGGAGGTGGAGGTCAGGGCCACCCACCCCACCGCGCCCATCGTGGCGTGCCCGTGTCCCATCATCAGAGCTCACCCGCCAGCATCTTGGCGGCCTCGGCGTGCAGCCAGTCGGACACCTGATTGCGGCTGACCAGGTCCCGGTTGACGTCCTCCCCACGGCTGAAGCCGGGGGATTCCTGAGTCCGGTTCATGAGGCTTGCCTCGCGGGCTCGGGGTGGTTGACGCGGCCCACGGGGGTGGGTCTGATGCGTCCGTTCACGGCACGTCCTGCCGCATACCCCGGTGTGGGGAGGGTGGTGATGGCGCGGGCCAGGATGTTGTGGGCCGCGTTGAGGTCGGCGTGCGCGGTGTGTCCGCAGGACTGGCAGGCGAAGAGCGCTTGGCTCTCGCGGTTCTCCGCTGCCACGTGTCCGCAGGCCGAGCACTGCCGGGAGGTGTTCTTGGGGTCGACCGCGATCACGGCGGTGCGGTGACCATCTGGGGTCTGGGCTGCCTTGTCGGCCAGTCGCTGGGCGAAGGTTCCCCACACTGAGGCGTGGATGGAAGCGTGCATCGCCAGCCCGGCCACCTGACCCGGCTTGGGATACAACCGCTGCTTGATGCTCACGACACCCAGGTGTGCGGGCCACCAGCGCTGACGCCACGCCCACGGGCGCCCAGTAGCCCGCCAAGCACCCGCTCCGGGCGGTGGGTAAAGAGTTTTTACCTGCCCCGGTTCGGCCTCGAAACCTCCTCCTGGACCCCTCGACGGGCCTGCGTGACCCACCTGGCACCCCTCGACAGGCCCCTGAAGGGGGTCCGGGGACGGCTTCAGGCGACCCGGCGATGGCGTTTGGGCACCCGGATCTGGGGTGCGGGCCAGGGCCTGTAGTGCCCGTTTGGGTTCGGATCGGGGCTGAGGTGGTTGCAATTGCAACCTCCTGGGCGCGTTTGCAACCAGGGTGGTTGCAAAAGTTTTTGAGCGTTTGCGCAGGTCAGAGGGGGTGCGGAGGTCGAAAAAGCCCTGTTTGCAACATTGCAACCACTCCCAGCACATACGTAGGGAGCAGATCGGTATATATGTCTGGGGGATGAGATATATACCCCTGTGCGCGCACGTGTATGTGTGTATGTGTGTTGCAATGTTGCAAAAGGTAAGTAAGTAAGTAAGTAAGTGCGCTCTGACCTGCGGTTTTGACCATCTCTTGGCTTGCAACCACTCGGGGTGCCTCTGGTTGCAATGTTGCAAACGCGGCCTGCGGGGCCGACTTTTCCGCATGATTCCAACGATCCTGATCCCAACCAGGTGGTTGCAAACGCAGATCTGGCCGATCTCGGGCACCTGGTGAGGGCGCCGGTGGGCTAGAAGCAGCAGACCTACGCCTTCCCACCCCGAGATGACCGATGAACGCGCCGACCAGAAAGCAACGCCTACAGGCCCGCCGTGCAGCGCGGCGACTTCGGCGCGCCCGGATGGTCGGGGCCTCGGTGGCGATGCTCCTAACGGCCGCGGTGGTCACCCCCGTCGGAACAGTGCCACCTCCTTCCCCGCAGGAACCGGTCGAGGTGGTGGCGGCACCGATGGAGGTGGACGTGGTCTCCGACGACGGGCACACGCTGGGCCCGGTGGGGCATGTCTATCTCGATGACCGCACCCAGCAGGCGTTGTGGGTGACGGCCAAGACCGGGCTGTTCGGGTTCCGGGAGGTGTTCGTGCCGTTCGTGGGCGCCCGGATCGAGCCCGATACGCTGAAGGTGCGGTACACCAAGGACTACATCCTGGATGCCCCGCGGATCTATTCCGACGGGCACATCAGCGATGCCGAGCAGGAGGAACTCCTGCGATATTTCCGGGTGACCCGTCCCGGTGTGGCGCCGGGGGCCGAGCCGCCCGCGGACGAGGCTGGGCAGCCCGGGGCAACGGCGGACGAGGTGCCACCGTCGCAGGTCGGCCCCGACCCCGATCTCGACGAGGACCCCGCCGGCCGTGGTTGATCACCCCGGGATCCGGGTCGGTGCCGATGGTCTGATCCGCCCGGCGTGGGCGGCCGAGGACCCGCTGTTACGGGAGTACTACGACACCGAGTGGGGCATGCCGGTACGCGATGAGCGCGGCCTGTACGAGCGCCTCACCCTGGAGGGGTTCCAGGCCGGGCTGTCCTGGGCGCTGATCCTGCGCAAACGCCCCGCGTTCCGGGCCGCGTTCGCCGACTTCGACCCCGAGGTGGTGGCCACCTACACCGACGAGGACGTCGACCGGCTCGCCGCTGATACCGCGATCGTGCGCAACCGGGCCAAGATCCGGGCGGCGATCACCAACGCCCGGGCCACGATCGCACTGCGCCCCGAGGGCGGGCTGTCGCAGTTGATCTGGTCGTTCCAACCCGCAACCACCCCCACCCCGCGGACCCCGGAGGAGATCCCGACCCGGTCACCGGAGTCGGCGGCGCTGGCCCGGACGCTGCGCTCCCGGGGCTTCACGTTCGTGGGGCCCACCACGATGTACGCGCTGATGGAAGCAATCGGCATGGTCGATACCCACCTGATGCAGTCCCACCGGCGCGGTTCCTCCGGGCTGTGGCCCCACTAGGTCGGCACTCCAGCCCGGGCCCTGCGCATCTGAAGCGCCGCAAGGACGCCGAGCAGGGGCCCCAACCAGAGGCCCACCAGCATCCGGGTTCCAATGATTCCAGGCCACTGCTGCGACAGATGGAACGTGGGCAGCCAGAGCACGAGGATGCTCAACGGCACGTACGCCGCGGCTGCGGCGGCCAGGGCCAGGAACGTTGTACCGCACACCCCAAGGAACACACTGCCGGCCGTTGCCGAACCCCGGACCACCACTCGGAGCAACGGATACAACACCGCCAGGAACACGACCGTGAGCACGAGGGCCATCACGATCGGCTGAGGTCCGCCGCCCAACGGCACCGTGCTGGTCAGCGGCACCGCGAACATCATGTTCCACCCTTCCCTGAGCAGCATGGTCTGCACCAGGCCGGCGAGCAGCCAGAGGGTCAGCGCGCTCAGGGTGAGTACACCGGCGGTACGGGCAGGGGATCTGATGACCATGACCGCGCAGATTACTACAGCACATGACCGGATGCCTGCACAACCGCCGTCGGACCTGCCACGGCTTACTCGCCGTCGGCTCCCCAGGGTGGGGTCGGGGACCCGGGCTCGCCGTCGCGTCCGGCGGGCGCCTACTGACGCGGCTTGCCCACCACGGCGACCGGGCAGGGGGCGTGGTGCAGCACCCCGTGACTGACAGAACCCAGCAGCAGCGAGCGGGCGACACCGCGCCCCCCGTTGCCCACCACCAACAGGTCCGCACGCTGGGCCGCCAGGCGCAGGGCACCGGCGGGGTGGCCCATCAGCGCCTTGGCGTCCACCTGCACGTTCGGGTACTCGTTGCGGAACGGGGCGACCTGCTCGGCGATCATACCCTCGGTGGCCCGGGTGGCGTGCAGCATGTACTCCCCGTACCCCCCCCCGGCCGGCCCGTACCAGTTCGGGTCGGACATCACCCGCACCCCGCTGGTGTCCAGGTCGGCCAAGCGCGAACCAGTGGCCCTGCTGCTGCCGGGTGAGGTCAAGGTCAACCTCGGGCTGCCCTTCGACCTCGACGCCGAGCAGGACTCCTCACAGGTGTGCGTTGCCCTGCCGATGGAGCGGGGCACGTTCCGCATCAGTTCGGCCTACGGGTACCGCACCCACCCGATCCTCGGCGGGCGGGCGATGCACGCCGGCACCGACTTCGCCGCCCCGATGGGCACACCGATCTACGCCGTGACCGACGGCACGGCGGTCTACCGCGGGGCCGGTCAGCAGGGACGCTCCTCGGAGTTGCTCATCCTCTCCCACGAGGTTGATGGCCAACGGTTCTACTCCTGGCATGTGCACTCCTACCCCTCGGGCATCCATGTCAGCGTGGGTGACGAGGTGGTCGCCGGCCAGCACATCGCCGACGTGGGTGACAACGGGATGGCCACCGGACCGCACCTGCACTTCGAGATCCACACCGCCTCGCCCTCCTTCGCCCCTTCTGCCGGGCAGGCCGCCGGTGGGGTGGCTCGGTTCGGCCTCACTGGAACCCTTGCCCTGATGTCCTCGCTCGATGAGCAGGACACCGAGCCCCTGCCCGACCCGTCGCCCTCCAGCACCACACCCGCCCCGGACCCCGAACCGGAGCCTGAGCCCAGTTCTCCACCCCAGCCGGAACCCGACCCCGAACCGGAACCGGAACCGGCGCCGGAGCCGGAGGAACCCGTGGAGGGCGAACCGGAGCCCTCCTCACCGGAGCCGACCCCGGAACCGGAACCGGAGCCCGAGCCATCACCCGAGCCGGAGCCGGAACCCAGTCCCTCCCTCTCGCCTGAGCCTGAGCCGGACCGCACCGAGCGGCAGGAACCCGGACCCGGAGAACCCTCCCGGCCCACTACTCCGCTGCCCCCGGGTGCGGTGGGCACCACGGTGGACCCGGTGCCGTTCCTGCAGAACCTCGGCTACGGGGTGGTCAACCCTTCCCAGTGCTGAGCCCCGCCTGCTGCGTGGCCCAATCCAACATCGCCGCCGCCCTACGCTGGACCGCCCGCGATCACACACATCAGGCCTCAACAACCTCGGCATCACATTGAGCTTTGCCGGGCCCCTGGCCGCGCACCCATGCGTGCGTGGTGCCTCAGGTCAAGGTGCCCGCGAAATCCGCGTCCGTCCGTCTTGACAGACCCTCACGAGCCCACTACCATCTGTGGACCAAGTTTCAGGGGAGGTTCAGGGATGAGCCAGCGGATAAGCGCGATGGTGCGTAGTGTCACAGTCCTTTCAGCAGTTGCTGCACTCGCCGCTTCTGGCGTGGGGGCAAGCGCGGAAAGTTGGGCTTCAGACGACAATGATCGCGGGGGGCATGATCCATTACGAGTTTGATGCTCATTCCCTGCCTGGTGCGCAGCAGAAAGAGGTGCAAGGAACACTCGGAGAACAGGAGTCCTGCGAGTTCGAGTTCGGAAGTCTCGCAAACACTCCTGAAGGTCATGTGGAAGTTGGCGCCGAGGTTTCGTTCAAGCCAGATGTTTGCGTGATCACGTATGCGGTGGCTGTCTATGAAATCGATGAAGTCCCTGATGTCGTGATCGAGGAGCACTTTGATGGCGAAGATCGCTTCGACTCCTTTACGGCTGGAGCGGTTGCCGAGCGCGAGGCAGCAGAAGCGTCGAAGGATGCTGAAGTAATGCAATTGCACTCTGCTAGCCTGGCAACAAGGTATCGTGATCCTCTCTTCATCACTGTGACCCGTGCGACGACGACTCTAGACTGGACCGGTACAAGTTCCTGCATCTCCGCCGCTACCCCAAGCCACGACACATACCATCTTGGGGCGACTGGATGGTCTCGAACGTCGATGACCCCAACGTTCACCTTTGATTGCGCGCAGGCGTACGCCAACACCGATGCTCGATTCATGAACTCTGGGTTCTGCCCAACGGGAAATACGTTCACCAATCACACCGGGACTCGCGTCTACGGGTATCCAGGTGGACCTTCCGACTATTCGATTACGATGACGAAATCCGGTGGCTGCAACGATCTCCTGCACTCGAACTATACGTGGACGCCGTAATAGGCATCTATCGGAGGGGAGCCGCAGTGGTCACACAGCATAGAAACGAAACCCGGAATAAGAGGATAACCGCACTTCCTACTGTTGGCACCGGGATACTAGCCGCCGTTCTCTGTCTCATCGGGCATGCCTTTGCACCGATCTACGCAACCGGTGCAAGCATTCTGGTCGCCGTCGTCACGGGAACCGTAGTTTTGACAAACAAGGATATGCGTAACGCAGTCCGCTCTGCGCTCGTTGGCGTCTTTCTAGGTGTCATCGTTGTGCTCGCGTTCTACTGGATCAGCGCCCTCGTGAACCTGGAGTAGCCCCGCGCGACCCAGGTGCGGTGGCTGCCGCTCACCCCACCAGCCGTGTGACGAAGATCGGCCACCGCCGGAAAGCACGGTCAGGGGTGGGTCATGGTGGTGACGTCCAGGGCGGTATCGAGTTGGGCGGCGGTGACCTCACCGCGCTCCACGTATCCCAGGGCCTCCACCGCCTGGCGCACGGTGATGCCCTCGGTCACCTCCGGTCTCCGCACACCTTGTGCCCATGAGACTCGATTCGGACAACTACCCCACCGAGGACATCTTGGAGCAGATCCGGCAGTGGAAGGGCACCGCCAACGCCCTACTGGATGCGGTCATCGACATCTGGCCGCACTACGGCACCACCACCGATTCCACCGTCAGGGGTGGCAGCACGCGCCGCGTGGTGCTGGTCACCGGTGGCTGGTCGGGGTGTGAGGATCTGGTCGATGCGCTGCGGACCACGCTGGTGTGGACGCTGGCCTGGAGCGAGTCGTCCAGCGGCGGCAGGCATGTGCTCGAACTGCCCCACGCCCTTGCCGGGTTCGACCTGACACCGATGGTCCGGCCCACGCGGCACGTCCGCGGTGATGTTCGCCAACTGGTCGATGCTGCTGTCGGTGGGGGTATCTCCCGCCAGCAGGCCCGGGCACTGATCAGCCGGATCTACGCCGCCCCGAGGCTGTGACCGCATCGATCTCGCCCGCACACACCACGGGCATGAGCATCAACGCCCGTGACCGTGCCCGCCAGCCCCAAGGCCGCCCCACCGGGGGCCAGTTCGCCGAGGAGACCAAGGCCGCCTCGGGGATCGCCCTGCCCGCCGGGCAGGCCGACCAGCATGTCCATGAGGGCAGGACCGCCGCGCAGTGGCGCCAGGAGGCGGCCCAGGCCCGCGGCCGCTCGGCGGACTCCTGGGAGCGTTCGGACAACGACGGCTTCCTAACCCAGTGGGCCGCGGACACCATTGCCCGCAAGTACGACCTGCAGGCCGAGATCGCCGAGCAGGGCGGCACCTGGCAGTTCCCGGCGCTGCTGGACACCGACGGCAACCTGGTGCCGGCCAAACTGGTCCAGACCCGGTACGGGATGGCGTGGGGCCTGCTGTCGGACCCCAGCGACCCTCATTCGGACTTCACCGGATTCGTCAATCCCTCCAACGCACGCACCCCGGCCAGGCGGGCCGCGGCGATGGCCAAGAAGGGGTACCGCATCGGCGCCGTGCGGGCACCAGCCACCGCGGCGCTGAGCGACGGACTCGCCCCGATCGCATACCCCCGCCGCACCGATGGCGGGTTCGACCCGGGCGCCGAGGTTGTCGACGATGGGGCCAACCCCAGCGACTAGGTGCGACACGCCGAGAGTTACAAGTTGAGTGTGGCGCGAGCCACACCGGCCCGCACACATATCCCCCAAGCCCCGGGCAGCCGGTGAGTTCATACCCTGCTACTCGGGGCTAGCCAATGCCCGCCCCCACCTGAGCAGGGTTCCGGGCTAGATGAGGCATGGACACCATCACCGTGGACATCGACGGGCGCATCGCCTCATGGCGGGCCGGACAGTTCACCGGTGACCCCGAGGTGGTTGCGGCGGCTGGGTTCGCCATCGAGCACGGGCAGACCGTCGCAGTCTTCGACCAGGTGCCCATCGAGGCCCGCGCCGATGAGCCCCTCGGCGCCCTGGCCGCCCTGTCAGCGTTCAACCCCGGGCGGGTGTTCGTCACCGAACTACCCGAGGCGGTCGCCAACTGGCTCACCGCTGTATTCGACCAGGACCAGTGTGGGGCCAGCGCGGCAAGCGGCCATTGAACCCATGAGCCCCTGGCCCGGACACACCTGGTGCATGAGCAGCCAGATCCTCCGTCGCCAACCCAGGGGTCGGCCCACCGGGGGCCAGTTCGCTGAACACCAGCGCGCCAACTCCGGGCTAGCCCTGAGCGACGCCGACGATCCGTGGCTGGATCTCGACCCGGCGGATGACCCGTGGGCGAGCGACGCCGCGAACCAGCAGGATGCGGAACTAGATGACCTGATCAAACTGGCCGACCAGGTCGCCCGGGCCACCACCTCCCCCGCAGCCATCGGCCGGGATGAGGTCGAACAGGGCCACGCCCGCTGGGAGGCATTCCGCACCCTCAACGATGAACTCACCGATCGGTTCGGCAGCGTTGAGCAGGCCGCCACCACGGTGGGTGCCAGAATCGCCGCCCGCGCCGAGACCCACGCCGGCATCAGCGCCGAGGAGGTCGCCGAGTCCTACCAGCAGCGCCTGCAGTCCGCGAAGGAGGAAGCCGAGCAGGCGCAAGAAGCCAAGGAGCAGGCGGTCAAGGAGGCCCGAGAGAAGTTCGGCGACACCCGACAGATGCTGCTCGACGCCCGCAATGCCACCGATGACCAGCAGCGGGCACGGTTGCGCGAGGCGTACAACCAGGCGTGGCAGGCCACCGATGAGTACACCAGCGAAGCACGATCGAACGCCAACCGGGCCATGGTTCACCTCAGTGAGGTGTCCCAAGGGTTGGATGAGCAGACGATGGCCGACCTTCGTCGCCTGTCGGACGGGTACACCGCGGCGCTGTCACAGGTGCGCGATATGGGTGGCGGGCAGATGCGGTGGCATTCCAAGACCGCTAAGAAGGCGCGCACCGCGTTCGATGAGGCCGCCACTATCTTCCCCACCGACTGGATCGAGGCATCCAACAACCGCATCACCTCCAGCAACGAGCGCGGTGGGGCACCGCTGGCGAAGATCTCCCGCCGGCGAGCCCACTACATGGACCGCCAGCTGCACCGGTCCACCACCTGTGGCCCGGACCGGTCACTTGCCACCGGGTTCGCTTACATTGAGGAGGACATGAGCACCTACGGCCGCTCGTCCTCACCGCACCGGGAGTTCACCGAACTGACCTCCGAGGAGTTGGAGGCCAACGGCTACACCCTCGCCACGGGCAACGGCAAGCCGTACTGGCACACCCGCTACACGGTGGCCAACCGCTTCGATCACGGCACCTTCGATGAGGACACCCCGCCACGGGGCCGGGGGTGGGAGAAGTGGGTCAACCCCGCCGAGCCCACCGACGTGCGTTGGCGTCGTCCCAAAATCCGGGTGCGTACCTCCTCGTTTCACTCCGCACCAGAGATCACCACCAACGCCATGATCCCCGCGGTGCAGGGCCGATCGGCCACGTTCGCCGTGTGCGCCCACGAGTTGTCCCACCGGTTCGAGTACTCCGTGGAGGGAATCACCGGCCTGGAGCGGGAGTTCTTGAAGCGACGCACCACCGACCCGGCCACCGGCCTCCAGCAGGAGCCGCGCCCGCTGTGGCGGGGTTCGAAAGAACGGGCACGGGCCGGCGACTTCATCAGCGCCTACACCGGCAAGGACTACGGGGAGGAAGCCTTCGAGGTGCTGTCCACCGGGGTGGATGCCCTCTTCGGGGGCCGCCGCGGCGGGCTGGTGGGCACCGCCGGTATGAAACAGGATCTGGACCACCGCAACTTCGTGCTCGGGGTGATGGCCACCGCGGGGCGCCAGCCCGACAGGAACCTGACCCCTTAGCCGGGGTACCCGAGAGCCCGCACGTTCAGTGCCGCGGGTGGACGGTTCCGGCGAAGTCGACGACCTGGCCCTCGTCGTCGACCACCACGCGCTCAACGGCCAGCATGCCCCGGTCGGGAAGACGGATCACCACCCCGGTCTGCGCGTGCTGGCGGCCATCATCTCCGGCACGCCACCGCAGCCACCCAAGGTCCCCGGTGCTGTCGCGCACCACCCAGCGGTCTCCCTCACGGTCCACATCGAGGCGGTCACCGATGCGCACCTGAGCGACCCGCTCCGAGCGCGGGCGGCGTGAGTCCAGACCGTGCGCCGGCGGGGTACCGGCCGCGTACAGGTCCTCGGCGAACGGCCCGCTGTGGCCAATCAGGCGGTCTCCGTTCGCGCGCTGTGAGATCACGGGGAACTGCTCCCACCAGTCGGCCATGAGTCGAACCGTATCTTCCCTCGCCTGCCACCGCCGCGCCTTTGGTGACCCGGTCTGCCGAGGCGACCACCGGGGCATGCCTGCGCATGGGTCTGGGTATGAGCAACAAGGGACAGGACGACATCAACCAGGCCCTGAAAGGCAAGGGCGGGATCGCTTTCACCATCGCAGCCGGGGTGCTGGTGCTGGCGTTCATCATCTACGGGTTCATCCTGTGACCGCCCACGTGCAGCCCCCGGGGCGGGTGATCGGCCAAGCCGGGTTCGGCCTGTCCGAGGACGCCTCGTGGGCCACCAGCCAAGGTGCCGCCGAGGCTGGTGCCAAGGGTGAGGCCCGCACCGCCGAGGTGCTGGGGCAACTCGCGGCTCGCCGCGGTGGTCCGACGGTGCTGCATGACTTGGCGATCCCCATCCCAGGGTTCACCGCCAACATCGACCATGCCCTGGTGTATGGCAACCGGGTGCTGCTGATCGACAGCAAGTGGTGGCGCCCGGGGTTCTACTGGACCATGGCCGGGCACACCTACCGGGGCACCCAGCGGTTTGAGGCCGCGGAGAAGCAGACGATGGCCATGGCCACCGAGCGCATCAGCGCCCTGCTGACAGACCGAGGCATCACCCACGCCGTGCTGGACGACCCGGTGGTGCTGATCTGGCCTTCGCGCACCGCCCCGGTGCTGCGCACGTGGGCACTTCGGGTACCCGGTGCCCGGCCAGTGAGCGCCCAGGCAGGTCTGCGCCGACTGCGACGCCGACGCTTTCGCCGCAGTGCTGATGCGTCGGTGGTTTCAGCCCTGGTGCCCCTGGTGGCGTCGGTGAAGACAGCCCGGGGCGCTCCGTCGCGGGCTAGTAGCAACGAGGAAGAGTTCCACTTCGACTAGGACAGGACCGGTTTTGGCACGCGCAACCGCCCAGCCAGCCACCTCGATCGCATGGCTGATCATCACACTCGGGGTGGTGGGTATCGGGGTGGCCACCTACTACGGCTACCCCGGGATGGCGGCGCTGTGGTTGGCGGTGGTGGCCGCCGGATGGGCCGAACCGACACCGGTGTTCACCGGCCCGAAGGACACCTACGGCGCACCTACACCCCAAGGGGCACGGGAGCACAAGAACAAGGCCCGCTACCTGCTGCTGAGCCAACTGAAGTGGCGCATGCTGCTGCCCAGCGGGGACTGGTTGCCCGGCTGGCCCCCGCTGGCCTCCTGGTTCATCGCCGTGGCCTGTGCAGCGCTTGCCACCGCGTTACCGGTGGATGACTGGTGGGGTCCGTGGGCCAACGCTGGTGCCACGTTCATCCTGCTGACCACCGTCCCGGCCGCCAAGCGGCGCACCAGCGAGCCGGTGGACCCTCACCCGGGGGTGCGGGTGAACACCTTGGGGCAGGTGCAGGCGATCCGCCCGGTCATCATCGGCGCCGCGGCTGTCTTCGTCGTGGTCGGACTGTTGACCCTGGCGGTCATGGGCGGACCGCTGACCGATGGGCTCACCCTGCCCCTGCCTGGTATCGCCTACGCAGTGTCGCTGTCGGTGCTGGCCGCCATCGGGGTGTGCTGGCCGCAGTGGCAGCAGGCGGCGCTGACCACCTGGCGCGACCGGGTGGCCTCCCGCAAGGAGTGGGAACCGCGCTGGCAGGTCGTCATCCCCCAGGTGTCCAAGACCGGTGCCCCGTCCCTGGTCTCCCACCGCATGGTCGGCGGGTTGCGGGTGGACACCTTCGATGCCCCGCCCACCCTTGGTGCCCCGGGGCTGCTGGGGTTGAAACCCAAACTCGTGCAGGCCATCGGCGGGGGTTACTCGGTGGCAATGCTGGCCACCCCGAACCTGGACTCCTCCGGCCAGCCGATGCCCGGCACCGAACATCCCCTGCGGGTGGACGTGGTGACCTACCCCAGCGAGACCCCACCGGACATCACCGACCCGGCCACCACCCAGGAGGAGGCGGCCTACATGATCACCGCCGCGCTGTCCCAGGCGGTGGACGCTTTCGGCGGAGGTGGGGCGCAGTACGTGTTCATCGACATCGAGGCGATGCACGTGGTGGCCCCGCCCGATGATGCCCCCACCGGGTGGGCCAGGTTGTGGGCCACCAAGAAGGCCAAGGCACCAAAGGGCAGCGACCCGACCCCCGATGTGGGCGAGTCCGGCACCGAGGCGGACCGTGGCCAGGGTGGGGATGAAACAGACCAGGTCTCGGCCGGGGCGGTGTGGGCGGTGCGGCTGGGTGGTGCAAACACGATGGGGTATGCCCGCAGCCAGTACGCCGCCATGATGCCCTCCTCACACTTCAGGTGCCCGTTAGCCGAACGGTCACCGGGCACTTTCTACCTAACTCGCCACTGGCGTGATTGCTGCGCTCAGCGGTGCCCGGTAGGGCCGCCCGATATTCTGCCCGGTCAAGGCCCCTATTTGAGACAGTGGTGCCCATGGGTTCGATCAATGTGGCCTTGGCCGTTATGTGGCGGGGTTCTGTCGCCGCTTCGTGAGTTCCCTGATGATCGGGCGAATCGTCCCGTGGGTCGATCCCCAACTGACACAGCCTCGTTCGCACGCTTAGCGACTCCGGGTTGCGTAAAACCAC
>DATGSR010000256.1:0-16169 GCA_035302405.1 Beutenbergiaceae bacterium | reverse complement strand
TCCGCCGCGCCGGAACCGCCGTCCGGTTCGATGCCTCCCCCGGCTTCGGCGAGGTTCTCTTCAGCAGCGCGCGCCTCGTGATGCGCCTCCAGTTGACCGCTGCTGGGCAGGATCGGCAGGTTCTGCTCGGTGGGATAGGGCGGGAACAACTCGGCCACGCGGCCCAGGTCGTCGTGTTCGCCGTAGACCGAGGCGCGTTGCAGTTCGTCGTAGAAGTTGCCCAGCAGGTCCCAGGCCATCGCCTTCAGCCAGGCCAGCGAATCGATCGGGTCCCAGGGCTGGACGTCCTCCACCTCCACGGTGAAGCCGAGCACGGTGTACTCCAGCGCCAACTGGCTGGGTCCGCGGCCCTGCAGATAGGCGTTCACCCCGTCCGCGTAGGCCTCCAGGTACGACTTCGTCGTCGCATCCAGCATCTGCCACTCTTCTTCGGCCACGGCCCGCCAGCCCATGGTGCGGATCACGGTGTCGGGCCCGACCGCGGCCTCCCCCACCAGTTCCGACAGCCGTCCCGCTGTGAGGTGGCGGCGGTAGTCCATCTCGAAGAACCGGTCCTGGGCGTGCACGTACCCCTGCGCCATGAACAGGTCGTCGGTGTTGTGGGCGTAGATCTGCGGCACGCCCAACTCGTCGCGGATCACGTCCACCTGCTGGTGCAACCCGTCGATGCGGAACTCACCGCTCAACGCCGGTAGCGGGCGGCGGATCAACGCCACCGTCGTGATCAGCCCGGCGACGAGCACCACCACCAGGGCCACAGCCAACCCCACCGACACCCGGCGCACGATCGAGACACCACTCACACGTCGCAGGGTAACCCCAGCCGGTGACCGATGGGCACACCACGCGCGACCCCCGTGGTGCAAGTCACCGGCCCGTCGGCGGCAAACCGCTTACAATCACCTGTGGCGGCCGCCATATCCGGGCCGCGCTGACCTTTAGCGGAGGGCACGTGCCGAACTACTCTTACGCCTGCACCGAGTGCGGGCACGCCTTCGATATTTACCAGGAGTTCAGTGATGACGCCCTGAGCACCTGCCCGCAGTGCCAGGGACGGTTGCGGAAGAAGTTCTCCGCGGTAGGCGTGGTGTTCAAGGGTTCGGGCTTCTACCGCACAGACTCCCGCAGCGGCAACGGCTCCGCCAAGGACGGCGCGAGCAAGGACGGCGCGGGCAAGGAGAGCAAGGACAGCAGCACCAGCGGGGACAAAACCACCAGCAAGGAGACCTCGTCCAGCAGTTCTGGCGGGTCCAACGGCAAGGAGTCCTCCAAGAGCAGCGGCTCGACGACGACGAAGACCGCGACGAAGGCCGGCGCCTCCTCCTAGGGTCAGGTGCACTGACGTCCGTTGAACCAGCGCCGACGCCCGGGGGCCGGCGCCGGTGTGCCCGGGGCAGCGACCTGCGTCCGGCGCATCGGTGCGCGTGTCCACAGTCATGACCCAGGTGCGGTGACCGTCCACACCCCAGCGCCCCCGCCCGCATAGGCGGGGACCGGGTGCCTAGCGTGCTTGCGGTGGGTCCTCCGCCGGAAGGGGCTGGGCATGAAGGTAACGACCCGGGCACGGTTATGGCGTCTGCGGTGGTTGGTCGCCGCGGGTTGTCTCGGCATTGCAGTGGCCATCGTCGTCATGCAGGTACGGCCGCCGGATCCGGTGACGACCCCGGTGTTGGTGGCCGCACACGACCTGAGCGCGGGCACGGTACTCACCGAGGCGGATCTCCAGGTGCGCCACGACCCGGCCCCGCCTCCGCACCGGCCCGGGCTTGAGGACCTGGTCGGCTCCCGGATGGCCGTGGGGCTGCCGGCCGGGCTACCGCTGGCAACCACGATGCTCGTGGGCCCCGGATTGGCCGACGGCGCACCACCGGGCACGGTGGTGGTTCCGGTGCGGTTGGCCGACACCGCGGTGATGCGGCTGGCTCGGCCTGGTGACCTGGTGGATCTCTACCTGGCACCCGCCGACACCGGAGGGCAGCGGGAGCGGGCAGATCTGGTGACCGAGGACGCGGTGATCCTGAGCCTGCCCGACGCCGGTGAACCCAGTTCCGGCCTGTTGGGTTCCGGTGTGGCAGATTCGCAGGACGACGTGGTGATCCTTGCCGTGCGCAGCCAAGACGCTACTGTGCTCACAGGTGCGAGCGGATTCGCGCCATTTAGAGCCGTCTTGGTCGGACACTCACCGACGTGACGCGTGATGAAGGGGAACCGCCATGTGGAAGGGCTTCAAAGAGTTCATCGCCCGCGGGAACGCGATCGACCTGGCTGTCGGTGTGGTCATCGGCGCCGCTTTCACCCTGGTGGTGAACAACCTGGTGGACAACGTCTTGAATCCGCTGATCGCCGGCCTGGTGGGCGAACCGAGTTTCGACGACGTCTTGGCCTTCACCGTTGGTGACGCGGTGGTGCAGGTCGGCACGGTGCTCACTGCCCTGGTCAACTTTCTCTTGGTGGCCGCGGCCCTGTACGTGGTTGTCGTGGTGCCGATGAACAAGCTCAATGAGCGGCGCATGCGGGGGCAGGAAGAAGAAGTCGAGGAGCAGATCTTGCTATTGCGCGAGATTCGCGACTCGCTCCAGGCCCGCCGCGAGACTGGCCCGAGCACCCCTCAGACGGATCCGAGCGCCTGAGGGGCGTTTCGTTCAGCCCCAGTGGGGCGGTCTTTCGTTCAGGATGCGATCGTCATCGTCGTCTCCGGTGTGATCGCCCCACGCGCGGGGGTCGTCCTCAGTAGCGCGGTCCGGTAGCACCGAATCGGCCTGTCGCCACGCCCGGCGCCTCGAACGCCGGTCTTGGCCGTTGGGTGGAACGGCAGAGGAGCCGTCTGCCGGGCTCGACGCCGAGGTCCCACCCGTGGGGCTCGTCGCGGACACATCCGCCGGGCTCGCGGCAGAGGCAGCCGCCGGGCTCGCCGCAGAGGCATCCGCCGGGCTCGGTGCCGAAGCGCTGCTAGGGCTCGGTGCCGAGGGCCCGCTGGGGCCCGCAGCCGTGGCGTCCCGCCGTCCGGCGACCGATCGACTGTCGCCGCCCGCTGTGGCCGCACCTGCGCCGTCGGACCCTTCCTGCGCTGAGCCGCCCGGCTGTTCCTGCGCTGGGTCGAGTTCCTGTGCCGGGTCCTGTTCCTGCGCTGGGTCCTGGGTCGGCTGCTCCGCTCCGCCGTCGGGCCGCTCCACCGCCAGACCCGAGCGGCGCACCGCATGCCCGAGGATCGTGTTGGTCTGCCGGCCGCGGCGCCGCAGTCCCAACTCGTCCGCCAGTTCGGACCGCAGTTCTTCTGCGGTCCGTGGCCGCTCGTCCGAGCCGATCCACACCAGCAATGCATCGAGTTCATTGTCGCCGTACTCGGCCAGCGGCCGGCCCGGTTCCACCGGTGGGCGGGCGGTGCGCTCCCCCGCGATCGCAGCGGCGCCCACTGACACGGTTTCCCGGGCACCGGCGATCTGTTCTCCCCGGATCGCTGACATGGTCGCGTTGGTCGTGACCAGCGGATCGTCTTCGAGGTCGACGGGCCGAGGCACCAACGGGGCGGGCTGTGGCGGTTGACCCCCGTGGCGTTCGGTGACGATGTCGCTGACCCGGGCGGCGATCTGATCGGCCACCCGCTGAGGGTCCATGAAGACAGCCGGGGAGTACACCATGTGTACCTGCCAGCCGCGGTCCTGCAGCCGCTGTACCCAGTGCCGCTCGCGCACCCGCAGGCTCGGTTCGGCGACGTAGGTTTCATCGTCGGTCAGCACGGCGAGCACCAACTCGCCGGGCAGTGCGGGGTGGCCCACCGCCAGCGGGATGCGCACACCGCCGGGTTTGCCGTACCGGGGCACCACCCGCAGCCCGCGACGGCGCAGCCGCTCGGTCAGATCGTTCAGCAGCGGGTCGGGAGTGGACTCCGCCTGCTCGCGGTGCTCGGGCACGCCCCCGTCGCGGGCGAACTGCAGCATCTGCCGCAACATCCTGGCGCCGCGGGTACGCAACCGGTGGGGATCCAGGTCATCGGCGCCGAAGCAGCTGACCACGGTCAACCTACGGCGCACCGCATCCAGGGCATCGGTGAGATAACTGGCGCCGTTCGGCCCGGAGATGGTGCCGAAGCGGTGCAACACCCGCCCGTGCGGGGTCTTGCCGAAGCCCAGACTCAAGATGACCGCATCGCGGCGCAGCCCGGCGGCGGCTTCGACCTCCACCACGGTGAATGCCTCGCTATTGGCCGCATCGAAGAACCGTTCCAGGGTGCGCGAGCCCTCAGCGGTGGCCAGCACGGCTTCCCGGACCCGGTCAGCGTGCCGGGTGTTGAGGGTGATGACCGCCAGGGACTCCTCCGGACGCATCAGCGCGTGGTCGATCACCAGGTCGACCACCCGGTCCACCTCGGCCTGCACGCTTTCCACCACCGGGGAGTCCGGGGCGGGCATGCCGGTGCCATCCACCAGTTCCAAACGGATCGGGTGGCGGCGCGGTGGGGCCGGTAGGGGGCGGACCACACCCTCATACCCGTGGGCGGCCAGGAACGCCGAGACCTCCGGATCCAGATCGGCCCGGTCACCGGACAGGCTCACCGTGGGTAGCCAGGACAGCGCCTGCACCACTCCGCTGCCGCCGCGCCGGGTGTCGCCCAGCACCACCACTTGTTTGGCTCGGGCGATCGCGGAAATCGCGTGCTCCAGGGGCAGGTGTTGCACCGCGTCCAGTACCAGCAGGTCCACCGACTCCTTGGCATCGAGCACGGTGGGCACCACCATCGGCGGCACGATCCACACCGGCCGAGGTTCCCAGGCCACAGCACCGAATCGGGTGAGCATTTCCTTCAGGTCGCGCAGGCCGCTGTGGGCGGCGCGGTACAGGTCCTGGGCGCGGGGGCGGTCGGCTTCGATCGCGGCCCGGACGCGCCTGCGTAGCGCCCGCCGCACCGGGATGGTCAGGGACTCCAGATGAACCGGTTCGGCCGCCCGGAGCCGTTCGGTCATCTCCGCCAGGGAATCGGCATCGATCCCGGACAGCGCGGGATCGGCGGTGAGCATCTCCTCCAGCACGGAGGACCACCAGGCCAGTTCGAACTCCGCCCCCACCAGATCGGTGGGCACCCGCCGGGTGGTCAGGTCCGCCACCAGCGGCGCCAGCCCCATGGAGTTGAGCACCGACAGCGCCGCGGCCCGTTCGGGCATCTGGCGCACCGAGTCGTCGTCGGCGCCCAATCGTTCCAGGCGCACTGCCAGGTCGGGCAGGGGCACATCGGCCAGCGCCTGTCCCCCGATCGTGGGGGCGAGCACGTCGTTGAGGTTGCCCAGCAGGTCGTGGACCTGGCGGTAGGTCTGGTTGATCTGGCCCAGCCCTTCGGGCAGGTGGGGCCAGGCGCCCCCGGAGCACATGCTGCGCCACTGCTCCCGGCGTCGTTCCACGTCCACCAGTTGCTGGTGCAGGTCCGGCACCGAAACCCCGGGGCGGATCAGGTCCCGGGCCTGACGGCGCAACCGGCGCCGAGTCGTCCACCCCAGGTCGATGTCTCGTTCGGTGCGCCAAGTCCTCGTGGCGGTGGCCGCGGCCATCTGCTTGGCGGAACGTTCGAACACCTGGGAGGTGAACACCTCCAGTGAGGAGCGGATGCCTTCCAGCAGCCGCAGCTGCTTGCCCCATTCGGTGAAGGTGGCGGCCTGGTCCAACCCGGTCTGCGCCGAGGTGGATTCCACCTGCTCCAACAGGGTGGGCATGAGTTCGGACAGTTGCCGCACCTTCTCCAGGGTGGCCACAGCATGCTCGGCGCTGGTGAGTTCGGCGCCGAACCACGGGGTGTCGGCGGCGCGCAGGCGGAACGCTCCCAGAGCGGCCGCCCGGGCGAGCGCTTCGCGCGCTTCGATGCGGCCGGCCTCATCGAGGGTGACCACGGGCCCTTCCAACCGGACCCGGGTGCGCGGTCCGGGCCGTTGGGAGGTCAGCCGGGCCAAGGCCTGCAGAGCCTGGTAGGCGCTGGTCTGCCAGGGTTCGCGCCGTTGGTGCAGGGCCTCGACGAAGCCGTCCAGGGCGGCCCGGGCCTGGAGGAGTTCCTCGCGGGTGGCCCGCAACTGGTCGGCGTCCACCTGGGGTTCGGGCGGGTTGAGGCCGTCCACCACGTGCCGTACGGCCTCGGCGCGCCAGGCAGGCATTCCGGGCAGGTCCAGGGCCAGGTCCCCCAGCCCCAGCGCCCGCAACCGGTCGGTCAGCGCCTGGGCGGCGCGGCGGGTGCCGGGCACGTACAACACTCGGGCGTCGTCGGTGACGGCTTGGGCGATGATCGCTGCGACGGTGCCGGCGCCGTCCACCCCGGGCGGGGTATCCACCAGCAGGTGCGCACCGGCGCGGACGGCGTCTACTGCCTGTTGCTGGCTGCGGTCCAGGTCGCCGACGTCGGTGTCCTGTTCCGGGTGCCGGTCCGCCTGGGGTGGCGGGGGCAGCGGGTGGGTGCTGATCTGCTCGCGGGCCTGTTCATCTCCGGCCAGGGCGGCAATCAACGGGTGCTGCGGCAGCCGCACTCCCAGGGCGTCCAGGTCCTCGGCCAGGGACTGACCGGGGTGCACGAACGCGCCGAGCACGATCCGGCGTTCCAGTTGGAACTCCGGGAGCGCCCCGCCCAGCGCGGCGAGGGCGTCGAGTGCGGCCTGGGGCGCGAAGCCGTGCGGGGTCATGGTGGCTGCGGCGATGTCGGCCGGGTCCACGTCCACCCCGTGGGCCTGTAGGTCCCGCACCAGCACCGGGTTCAGTTCCACCGCCGGGTCCAGGGCCAGGTCCACCTCGGCGTCCGAGCCGTGGTGTTGCAACCGCACGGGTCGCAACAACACCGGTGCGCGCACCGCCCTGCTCGCCGGTTGGTCCGCTTCGTTGGGGCCGCTGCCGTCCAGGTAGGTGCGCGGCGCGGCGCCCCCGGGTGCGACGTCGAAGGCCCCGGCACCGAAGGGGTCGTTCAGTGGATCGGCGGCACCGGCCCGGGCGGCTTCGCCCACCGGTGCCTCACCGCCGGTGCGCGCCGGTGATCCGGGCGTTTGGGTGCTGGTGTGGTCGAAGTATTGGGTGGGGGCGTCAAGGTAGAACGGCCGGGTGATGGCTGCCGCGTCGGTGCCCGCGGCCGCGTCGGCGGCTGTTCCGGTGGTGGTGCGCCAGGTGGCGATACCCATGGCCACGTAAGTGGGGGCCACCCCGTACCGCTGGGCCAGTTCGTCGGTGCGCGCCGAGACCATCCGCACCCGGCGCCGGGCCTGGGCCAGGGCCGCCCCCTCCCGGATGAGGTTGCTCAATCGGGTGGGGCGCCCGGCGAACAGTTGCGCCACGCCGGAAGGGTGGGCAGAGGTCAGGTCCACCAGTGCATCGCCCAGGGCGCGCACGTCCCACAGTGCGCTGGAGCCGGACAGTTCCGATAACGAGGCACGCCAACTTTGCGCCGCGGCGGCCACAGCGCGTTCCCTGGGTGTGATCGGCGCAGCCTGCGGTGGCGGCTCCGGCCGGACGCGGTCGCGGCCACGGTCACCGGCAGATCGGAAACGGCGTACGGGGATCACCTCTCCACGTTAGAACGGATGGACGCTGAATCGGTCGATAACCCGCCGAACACGGCGTATTCCTTACCACGGGACCGGCCCCGGGCGGGTTCGGCGCGCAGCCGGAAGCCGCACCTGCCCGGAACAGCACCATCAGCCGGACACCACCATCAGCCGAAGAGCACCATCAGCCGGACACCACCATCAGGCGACGCAGGCTGCCCGGCGAACCATTCGGGCGAAACCGTTCGGCAAGCGGGGCCGAGCAACGCGTCAGGCGAGCAGGGCGGCGATCACCAGCATCGCCACCGGGCACAGCAGGGTGGACAGGAAGATGGAGTCGCGGGCCAGCACCACCCCGCGGTTGTAACGCACCGCGTGCACGAAGATGTTCTGGGCGGCCGGCAGGGCGGCGAGCACGACGACGGCGAACAGGGAGTCCGCGTCCAGTCCCACCGCCGTACCGATCAGGTAGGCAAGGCCCGGTTGGACGATGAGTTTGAGCACCACGGTGGTACCGACCTCGACTCGCCCCACTCCGGTGCCTGCCCGCGGGCCCACCCGCAGGGACACCCCGTAGGCGAGCAGCATGGACGGCACGGCCATGGCTCCCACCAGATTGATCGGTTCGGCAATCACCATGGGCGGTTCCCAGCCGGTGAGCGCCAGGATCAGGCCCGCCAACGCCCCCAGTAGCAGCGGGTTGGTCACCGTGCGCAGCGTCAGCGCGCGCCGGGAGGTCCCTGCCACTGCGGTGGACCGGTCCATGATGGCCAGGGCCGCCGGTTGCAGCACCATCATCTGCAGGATGAGTACCGGGGCCACCAGCGAGGCATCGCCGAGCACGTAGGCGGCGATCGGCAGCCCGAGGTTGCCGGCGTTCACGTAGGTGGAACTCAGGGTGCCGATCACGGTCTCGGGCACGGGCCGTTTGAACCGCCACCGGGAGATGAGCAGGAAGATTGTGCCGGTGACCACCACCGTCGCGGTGGTGACCGCCAGGTTGAGGGAGAACAAGGTGGCGATATCGGCGTCCGCCAACACGGTGAGCATGAGCGCCGGGCTGGCCACGAAGAAAGCCAGTTTGGCCAGCATCTGCTGGCTGTCCTCACCGAGCAGTTTCACGTGCGCCAGCAGCGCCCCCAGCCCGATGACGCTACCCAGGACGGCAAAGCCCTGGAGGACACCGATCACAGCCTCTCACCGAGGGGCAGTGGAATCACGCACCACCAATTCACACGACAGCCGTTGATGATGCACAGGGTAGTCCGGCTCGCCCATGCGTCGCAGCAGCATCTTCGTGGCGGCGGCGCCCAGCGATGCGCCCCGGGAGCGCACCGTGGTCAGTTCCGGGGTGAGCATGCCCTCGGAGATGACGTCGTCGAACCCCACCACGGAGATGTCTGCCGGTACCACCACCCCGTCCTGGCGTAGCCGGGTGATCAGGCCCCAGGCGATCAGGTCGTCGTAGGCGATCACTGCGCTGGCATCGGCGTGCCGGACGACTTCAGCGGCCTCCCTGCCCCCCAGGTAGCTCGGGGCGTGCGGCCCGTCGATGGCCACCTGCACCCCGGTCTGCGCGGCGCCGGCGCGGATGCCGGCAAGTTTGGCCGCGCCGGACCAGGACGCCGGCGGACCGTCCAGGTACAGGATGGACCGGTGACCCTGGTCCGCCAGGTGCGCCACGGCGGCGCGCATCCCGGCCGCAGCGTCCACCGCGACCCCGTCCACGCCGTCCTCCAAGCGGTTCACCAGGACGGTGTGCCGGCGCTCGGCGAGGTCATCGATCCTGGCGGTGGGCATCCGCGGGGAGACCAGCACCATCGCATCAACCTGTTCGGCCAGGCGCCGGCTGAGTTGCTCCTCCGCGGCCGGGTCCTCCCGGGAGTCGGCCAGGAACACCCCCAGGTCACGGTCTTGGGCGACGTCGGCGATCGCGGCCAGGATCGGGGAGTAGAAGGGGTTGGCCACATCGGGCAGGAGCACGCCGATATTGCCCAGGCGTCCGGTGACCAGTCCACGGGCGGTGCGGTTGGGCCGAAAATCCAGCGCTTCGGCGATCTGCAGCACCCGCTGGCGGGTGTCCTCGGAGACCCTGCCGTGCCCGTTCAACGAGCGGGAGACAGTAGCGATGGATACGCCCGCACGTTTGGCAACGTCGTGGATAGTGGCCACTGCGAAATTCTGCCCTTCCTGTGTGTGGGCAGGATAGGCGCTCGCAACGATCCTGCCCGGTGAACTACACCTGAACGAACCCCACCGGGGCGGTGGGACGCCGCCGATGCTGCCGCGGCCCCGTCCGGCCGCGGCAGCATCATGGGTGACCCGTGCTTGCATCGGTCTGCGGCGGCCGATGCGAGCCTCCCGCAGGTCAGGGCCTTGTGACCGGCGCCCGGTGATCATCGCCGGGCGACCAAGGCCCGGTGATCATCGCCGGGCGACCAGCGCCCCGCGATCAGGGCCCGGTGGCCGCGGCCCGGGTCAGTCGCCGGTGATGGCGCTGGCTTCCTCGATGAACTGCTCGGCGGCCGCCAGCGGATCGAGTTGACCGAACAGCACCTGCTCGTTCAGCCGTTCCAACAGGCTGGCGACCTCACCGGCGCCGGTGGGCGGGGACGGGGTGGCGTCCACGATCTCCGGGGTGACCTCGGTGATCCAGTCGGCCGCCTGCTGTTCGGAGTCGGACAACTGGTCCAGGATCGCCTCCCGCACCTCCAGGTTCGCCGGTAGTCCTCGGTCGGTGAGCAGAATCTCCCCGGCGGTTTGACTGTTCAGCATCCAGTCGATGAACAGCGCAGCCTCCTCGGCGTGGTCGCTGTCGGCGGACATGGAAAGCGCCATCGCGGGCTTGAAGAACGCTCCGGTGCGTTCGAACTGGCTCTCCCCCGGATAGCGCATCAACTGCAGGTCGCGGCCGGAGACGCCGGCCAGTGTTTCCAACTGGTTCGTCCAGAACATCGAGATGGCACCGTTGTTGGTGGCCACCAGGGACTGCTCCGGACCACCGGCAGCCAGTTCGAGGGATTCGCTGGCCGAGGGGGCGGCCCCGGATTCGATCAAGTCCAGGGACATCTGCCACCGCTGGGCCATCAGTTCGGCGTCGAATCCGATCTCCCCGTCCTCATTCCACAGGTTCTGCCCGTGCTGGCGCAGCCAGATCGCCAGGTCCGGTTCGATGAAGCCGTACTCCTGGGTGCCGTAGACGCCGTCGGGGGTGCTGGCCGAGATCTGCTCGGTGATCTCGGCGTACTCCTCCCAGGTCCAGGTGGCGTCGTCGGGCATCTGCACCCCGGCGTCCTCGAAGGCCTGCGGGTCCACGATCATCGCGCGCACGTTGCCGCCGGTGGCGATGCCCCACAGCCCGCCGTCGAACTCACCACTGCCCAGCAGGGTCTCGTCGATCGCGGAGGTGTCGATGTCGTAGTCGTTCAGGTTGGCCAGCACCCCGCGGGAGGCGTACTCACGCAGATAGCGCTCTTCTTGCATGAGCACGTCGGGGGTGTCCCCGCCGGCGGTCTGGGTGGCGAGTTTGTCCCAGTACCCGCCCCAGTCGGTGTAGTCGGGTTGGACGCTGATGTGGGGGTATTCGTCCTCGAAGGCGTCGATGAGGTCCTGGTTCATCTGGTGCCGGGTGTCCGAACCCCACCAGGAGAATCGGATCGTCACCTCCTCCCCGTCCCCCTCCGCGCCGGCTTCCTCGGCGTCCTCCACCGGGTCCGGACCGTCGGGTTCGTCGTCGGGCAGGTTCTCCGCCTGCCCGCAGCCGGCCAGAACCAGCGCGCCGGCCGCGGCCACGGCCGCCAGCCGCACCATGCCACCGCGGGCGATACGTGTCCTTGTCATCTCGGATCTCCTTCGGATTTCACTTCGTTGTGCGTCATGAGATGGGGCGGTGACGCGGTTCCGCCACGTGTGCGCATTGCCGTTGGTTACTTGATTCCCGTGGTGGCGATACCTCGCACGAGGTAGCGCTGCCCGAACAGGAAGACGACGAACAGCGGGATGAGGGAAAGGATGGACATCGCGAACATCGCACCCCAGGAGGACTGTCCGGTGGAGTCCAGGAAGGTGCGCAACGCGATCGGCACGGTGTACATGTCGGGGTTGGTCAGGAAGATCAACTGCGAGAAGAAGTCGTTCCAGGTCCAGATGGAGGTGAAGATCGCCGTGGTCGCCAGCGCCGGCAATGACAACGGCAACATGATCTGCAAAAAGATCCGCGGGTGGCCCGCGCCGTCGATCCGGGCGGCCTCATCGAGTTCCTTGGGGATGCCCCGGAAGAATTGCACCATGAGGAACACGAAGAACGCGTCGGTGGCCAATAGTTTCGGCACGATGAGCGGCAGGAACGTATTGATCCACCCCAACTCGGAGAACAGCACGTACTGGGGCACGATGATCACGTGGATCGGCAGCATGATCGACATCAGCATGATCGCGAACCACAGCCCGCGGAACCTGAAGTTCAACCGGGCGAACGCATACGCCGCCAGCGAGCAGGACACCAGGTTTCCCAGCACGGCCCCGGCCACCACGATCGCGGAGTTGGCCAAGTAGTGGGAGAACGGGTGGAGTAACGCGTTCCAGCCGTGCCGGTAGTTGTCCACGGTGAACTCGCTGGGTATCAGTCCCGGTTCCCGAAAGATCAGCGCATCCGGTTTGAACGAGGAGGCCACCATCCACAGCAGCGGGTAGATCATCAGCGCCCCGAAGATCACCAGCAGCACGTGCTTGAGCGCCCGGCGGATCACCGGCCCCTTTCGCCGGCGAGCGAAGGGTAGCGGGGCGGGAACGGATCCGGGCAAGGCCGTGGCAGGCCCCGGCGCAATCGCGACTTGGGCCACCGCGGCACCCGCCTGACGGGTTGTGGAATCAGTCATCATAAAACACCCAATACCGGGAGACGAAGAAATTGATCGCCGTCATCGCCGCGATGATGATCAACAGCAGCCACGCCATCGCCGAGGCATACCCCATGTTCAGGTTGCTGAATCCCTGCTGGTACAGATACAGGGTGTAGAACAACGTCGAATCCACCGGCCCTCCGGTCCCGTTCGAAATGATGTAGGACTGGGTGAAGGTCTGGAACGCGTTAATCAACTGCAGGACCAGGTTGAAGAAAATGATCGGCGTGAGCATCGGAATGGTGATCGCGATGAACTTGCGCCATTTCGTAGCGCCGTCGATACTCGCCGCTTCGTAATACATCTCCGGAATCTGCCGCAGACCGGCCAAGAAGATGACCATGGGTGAACCGAAGGTCCACACGTTCAGGATCATCAACGTGCCCAGCGCATAGTCCGGGTGGGAGACCCACCCGTGCGTTCCGATCTGAATGAGCGGCTGTACGGAGTTGAACCACTCCAGCACCTGATTGACCAGCCCGTTGGTCCCGAATATCTGCCGCCACAGGATCGCGATCGCCACCGAGGACCCCAGCAGTGAGGGCAGGTAATACACCGACCGGTAGATCGCCAGGCCCCGCAGCCCCCGGTCCAGTAGCAAGGCCAGACCCAGAGCCGCCGCAAGTTGCAACGGCACCGAGACGAGCACGTAGGAGAACGTCACGTACAGCGCTTGGCTCAGCCGCGGGTCCTGGAAGAGTTGGACGTAGTTGTCCAGCCCGACCACGTTGGGGTCGGACAGCAGGTCGTAATCGGTGAAGGACAGGTACAACGACGCCACCAGCGGCCCGGCGACGATCAACAACAGCCCCACGAACCAGGGCAGCAGGAAGAAGACCGCGGCCTTGCCGTCGTTGCGCTCCGAGGGCGCCCGGGTGGCCTGCCCCTTCTTGGACCGCAGCGCGGAGAGTTCACCGATCGCGGCCATGGCCCACCCTGACCTGCAGCAGCACCCGTGGCGCTGGGAGGTACATCCCGATCATGCGGCTTCCTCGCTCATGAATCGTGCCGTTGCGAACCCTCGTGCACCCATCCCTAAGTGGTGCGATCCGCAGCCTTACCCAACTGTGCGTAAACGCTTACGCAGGATCGTAGCACGTTGGTCGCTGAGAACAACCCCCCCTAACCGGGGGTGCCGGATTGCCTCACCGGCCGTGTTCGGAACGGCCGGCGCACAAGGCCCCACGGTCGCCTCACCCGGCGGTGTGCGGAGTTGCCGGCGCCCAGGCGCCGAGGTCCAGGTCGGCCAAGTCCACCGGCTGCCCGGTGCGGATCGATTCATTACCGGCGATCCCCACCGCCACGGCGCGGATGCCGTCGGTGTAACCGGCCGGGCGACCCAACGGGTCCGGTCCGGGCCCGCGGAACACATCGGACAGCAAGATCGCATCGCCTCCCCCGTGCGACCCCTGGCCCATCGGGATCGGGTGCTCGGCGGCGCGCTGCCAGTGCTGTTGGACGATCAGGCGTTCCCCTCTGGGGCGCAGCGCATCGGAGTCGCTGACGTCCTGGGCGCTGGGATCCACCACCCCGTCCTCGCCCACCTGCACCGAACCGCGTTCGACGACCTCGAGTTCGGCGCGTCCGCGGGTGCCGTTGACCGTGACCCGGTACCCCTCCCAGGGCGCGTGGGCATTGAGTGAGTAGGTGAGCAGCGCGCCGCGGGCATAGTCGACGATCACCGCCAGGTTGTCCTCGATGGTGATCCCGGCGTCGAACACGTCCCGGTCTCGTAAGTAGCCGTCATGATGCTCGGCGTCCAGGTAGAGCCGGCGCAGTCGCTCATCCGCCCGCAGGTCCAGCCGCCACGGGTCTGCGGCGGCCGTGCCGTTCCGCGAGGTGCCCCGGTCCGGGCGGGGCCCGGGGGCGTGGGTGACGCCGGCGCCGGCATCGCCGTAGAACTTCAACCCTCCGCGGGCATAGACCCGCGCGGGCTCATCATCCAGCCACCAGTTCACCAGGTCGAAGTGGTGGGAGGACTTGTGCACCAGCAACCCGCCGGAGGAGTCCTTGTACCGGTGCCACCGCCGGAAATAGTCCGCTCCGTGCATGGTGTCCAGCGCCCACTCGAAGTGCACCGAGGTCACAGTGCCGATCTGCCCGGAGGCGATCACCTCCTTGAGTGTGGAGTTGCGCGGCGAGTATCGGTAATTGAACGTCATCACCACCTGCCGGCCGGTCTCCCGCACTGCGGCGTCGATGAGGCGGCACCCCTCGGCGTCGATCGTGAGCGGCTTCTCCACCACCACGTCGGCCCCGGCCCGTAGCGCGCGCGAGACCAGATCGGCGTGGGTGTGGTCCGGTGCGGTGACGATGGCCGCGTCCACCGCCTGCTCGGTGATCATCTGCTCGAGCTGTTCGGGTCGGTAGCGGGCAGGTAGCGCACCGCCCGCCGCGCCCACCTGCTCGTCGTAAAAGTCCATCCGGGTGGGGTTGGGGTCACACCAGGCGACCAGTTCGGCCAGCTCAGCGTGCTCCCCCAAGGCTGCGGCGATGTACATCTGCGCCCGGTGACCGGTGCCGACAACGGCATAACGACGGCGAGTGGAGTGGTCGGCCATGGATCGTCCTCCTGGTGAATTGGTGGCCCGCTGCGGCGTTGGTGGGGGGCGGCGGACGTCTCGGGTGCGCCGGCCACGGCGACGCTCCGGACGCGCGTAGCCCCATTGCGTAAACGCTTCCATCATGCCAGGCGGCCCCGGCGGCGGGAAGGGCGAGCCTGGCAACTCGCCTACGGGAAGGGCGCGCCGGGCAACCCGCCTACTCGCGCCGGGAGGGGCAGACCTCGCAGTTCGCCGGCTGCCGCAGGAGGAGCGCGCTCGGTAGGTCGTGTGCTCTGACCTGCGGTGGCGCCAGCGAGCGACCGCGCGGGTGAAGGGCGCGCGGGCTATCGTGGCGCCGTGACCACCGGTACCCCTTTGCCCACCGGCAGCCCTTTCGAGTTGCAGCGCGGTGACCAGTACGCCGTCATCACCGAGGTGGGCGCCCACCTTCGCACCTTCCGGGTGGCCGGGCGCGACGTCGTCGTCCCCTTCGAGCCCGGGCGGTTGCCGCCCGCCTTCCACGGCGCAGTGCTGGCGCCCTGGCCCAACCGGGTGGATTCAGGTGCCTACACCTGGAAGGGCGAGCAGTACCAGTTGCCGCTGAACGAACCTGCGCGGCGGACCGCGATCCACGGGTTGGTGGCCTGGCAGCGGTGGCGCATCATCGACCACAGCCCCGCGTCGGTGACGCTGATGGTGGAACCGCCGGCCACCCCGGGTTATCCGTTCCAATTGGCCACCACCATCCGTTACGCGTTGGGCCCCGGCGGGTTGGAGGTGGAGTTGCGAACCCGCAACATCGGCAGCACCGCTGCGCCCTACGGCATCGGCTTTCACCCGTGGCTCTCCCCCGGCGATAGCCCCCTGGACGAAGCCTCGTTGCAGGTGGACGCCACCCGGTGGGTGCGCAGTGACGAACGATTGCTGCCTACCGGTGTGGAGCCGTTTCCGGAGGAGTTTGATTTCCGCAGCCCCCGGGTGCTGGGGTCCACCGTGCTCGATGATGCGTTCGCCGGAGTCACCTACGACTCCCAGGAACGGTCCTGGGTGCGGTTGCGCGGCACCGACGGGCACACCGCTGCGGTCTGGATGGACACCACACTGGGGTACTGGCAGTTGTGCACCGGCGACGAACTCGCCGGCGGCGCCCGGCGCACCGGGTTGGCCGCCGAGCCGATGAGTTGCGTGGCCGATGCGTTCAACACCGGCGACGACCTGGTGCA
>DATGSR010000255.1:0-15581 GCA_035302405.1 Beutenbergiaceae bacterium | reverse complement strand
GCCTGGCGGCGCACCGCCCGCGGGGAGTACACCTCGGTGCGTGTGATCGAGCGGCCCAAGACATGCGCGGCGAGGCCCGCCCGAACGGTTTCCACCTCCGGCAGTTCAGGCACGCGCCGCTTCCTGTGGGTAGGCGACCAGAAGTGCAGCGTGGGCCTGTTCGGCGGCATACTGCTCGGCGACCTTCTTCGAGGTGCCCTGCCCGGTGCCCCACACCGTGGCGCCCAGGACCAACTCTGCGGTGAAGACTCGTTCGTGGTCGGGACCGGTGCCCTCGACCTGATACTCCGGGGCGCCCAATCCCACGCGGGCGGCGAGTTCCTGGACCGAAGTCTTCCAGTCCAGTGCCGCGCCCAGCCCGGCGGCTTGCTCGAGGTTCTCCCCCACCACGCGGTGGACGACCTGCCGGGTCGGTTCCAGACCATGGCACAGATAGATGGCCCCGAATACCGCCTCGAGAGTATCGGCGAGGATGGAGTCCTTGTCCCGGCCCCCGGTGGCCAACTCCCCCTTGCCCAGCAGCACGTAGTTACCGAGGTTCAACGTCCTGGCGCTGGCTGCGAGCGCGCGTTGAGAAACCGTGGCCGCGCGCATCTTGGCCAACTCCCCCTCGGCGACCTGGTCGTGACTGCGGTACAGATGCTCGGTGACCACCAGGCCCACGACCGCGTCCCCGAGGAACTCCAAGCGTTCGTTGGTGGGAATGCCCCCTGCCTCGTGGGCGAAGGACCGGTGCGTCAAAGCAAGTACCAGCAGGTCGCCGGGAATGTCGATGCCCAGCGCGGCCTGCAACGCCTCAGCATCCCCGACTTCGGTCACCGCCGGCCCACCTCATCACCGGAGACGCCGTCGCCGGCGCTGTCACGACGTTCGGACGCTTCCGCGGCACTGTCCGACTGTTCGTCCTGCTGCAGCACGCCGGCCAATGCGGCCAACGCGTCCCAGCGCGGGTCGGTGCGGTCATGTCCGTGGTCCGGTTCGGCCTCATCGAGGTGGATCCCGCATTCCGGGCACAGGCCCGGGCATCCGGGATCGCACAGCGGTCGCAGCGGCAGGGACGTCACTACCGCGTCGATGACGGTCGATTCCATGTCGATGGCATCTGCGCGGACTTCCGGCAACGTTTCGTCAGCCCCGAGGTCATCGGCCTCGGGGTGACGCTCGCCGGGGTAAACGAACAACTCGGTGGCGTCGACCGCGACGTCCGCAGCCACCGGGCGCAGGCAGCGGACGCACTCTCCCGAGGCTTCGGCGCGGGCCACACCGGTGACCAGCACGCCCTCCATGACCGCTTCGAGCCGCAGGTCCAGATCGATCGGACGCCCGGCGGGCACGCCGATCACCTCGTTGCCCATGTCGTTGGTGCTGGTCACGCTCAATTCAACAGTGTGGCTGGATCCGGGCTGGCGGCCCAGTTCCCGGGTGCTGACGACAAAAGGTGATTCAGTCATTGCCGCCTTCCTCCGTACTACTTCGGACGCGGTGGCTACCGCTGCCCGGTGTGTGGTCTTGTGTATTACTGCCGCGCAGGGTGCCACCGTGCGCGGGGGCGCCCGCTGAGCTCAGGGGCCGGCTGCGGGCGCGCTCTTCCAGGCGAGCTCGGCCCGCGGCGACCTGGGTACTCACCGCATTCAGATCGATCTCGAACTGCGCCAACTGCCGGTCGCAGTAGTCATCGGCATCGCGGGCGAGTTTCTCCGCCGCGGCCTCCGCTTCGTTCACGATCTGTTCGGCCTTGGCCTTCGCCTCGGCAACCACGCGTTGCTCGGAGATCAACTCCTCGGCGCGGGCGTGGGCACGTTCCACCAGATCCTCGGCTTGGCTGCGGGCCTCGGCGAGCACCGCATCGGCGTCGGCCACCACTCGGTCCGCTCGGGAGATCTGTGCGGGCAGCACCTCCTTGGCCGATTCGATGAGTTCCATGACTTGAGCGCGGTTGACGATCGCCGATGCGGACATCGGCATCGACCGGGCGGTGGAGACCAGTTCGCCCAACTCGTCCAGGATCGCAACCAGGGACGCTCCGGGGTCGGTTTCCCGGCTCATGCCTCGTCCTCCTTCGGTGGGTGGGTTCCAAAAGCCCGGTACACAGCGTCTGCCACCGGCGCTGGGACCATGTCGGTGATGTTGCCGCCGTATTGGGCTACGTCCTTGACCAGCGATGAGGAGATGTGGCTCACGGCCGCGTCCGTAATGAGGAACAGCGTCTCGACTCCGCTCAGGTGCCTGTTCATCGCCGCCATCGGCTGCTCGTCGTCGAAATCCGCACCTCCGCGCAGTCCCTTGACGATGAGATCGGCGCCGTGCTCACGGCACAGATCGACCAGTAGCCCGTCCATGCGTTCCACCCGCACGTTGGGCATGTGCTCTACGGCTTGTTCGAACAGTCTCACTCGCTCATCCGCCTCCAACAGCGCTGACTTGGACGCGTTTATTCCCACCGCCACGATCACCTCATCGAAGAGGCTGGCGGCGCGGCGGACCACGTCGAGGTGGCCGTTGGTCACCGGGTCGAAGGATCCAGGGCAGACGGCGATACGTGAGTTCACATCGATAACGTACCTGGCTCCTTGCGCCCGTGTCGGCAGCGGCACCCTGCTCTGACCGTTCTGCCGGACCGCCCGGCAGGGTTGCTACCGCTCGCAAATCCACCACCCGGCGGCAGCTACCGCTCGGCCTGATGGTTCAACGGACCGCGCCCGCGGATGGCACCCCGGCGCAGTCCCCTTTCGGAAAGTGGCCCATTCGATAGTATGAAAGCGTTTTCGCACGTTCCATGGAGGCACCTTGCGTACCGTCACCCCGTTCGCTGAGGCCGCGCTGCTGCTGTCCGCGGAGGACGACGTCGCCGTAGCCACCGATACCCTGCGCGCGGGCACGACACTCGACCTCGCCGGCACACCGTTAGCAGATGACGGGCAGTTGAGGCTCACCCAGGACCTCGCGCGCGGACACAAAGTAGCGGTACGCGACATACCCGCCGGTCGCCACGTACTGAAGTACGGCCACTCCATCGGGCTGGCCACCAGCGACATCGCGGCCGGCGACCACGTCCATACCCACAACCTGGGTATGGACACCGGTGACCGCGAGCACCAGTTCGGCGTCAACCGGGTACAACCGGCTCTGCCGGCTGATCTCCCGCGCACGTTCCTGGGATATCACCGCCCGGACGGCCGAGTCGCCACCCGCAACTTCATCGGCGTCATCACCTCGGTCAACTGTTCGGTCTCGACCGCCCGGATGATCGCCGACCAGTTCCGCGGCATCGGCGCACTCGATGATTACCCGAACGTCGACGGCATCATGGCCATCACCCACCAGAGCGGCTGCGGACTGGTGCCGGACTCCGAGGGCGGCCAGATGCTGCTGCGCACGCTGCGCGGATATGCCAACCACCCCAACTTCGGCGGGTTGTTGGTGCTCGGGCTGGGATGCGAGATGATCCCGGTGCAGGCCCTCACCGCCGACCTCGGGCTGCCCGAGGGCACCTACGTGGAGACGATGACGATCCAGGAGTTGGGGGGCATCCGCGCCACGGTACGCGCCGGGGTGGAACGTATCCGCCAGATGCTCCCGTTGGTCAACCAAGCTGAGCGGGCTCCGGCCGACGTGTCCCATCTGATCCTCGGTCTGAATTGCGGCGGCTCGGACGGGTATTCGGGGATCACCGCTAACCCCGCGCTGGGTCTTGCCTCGGACATGCTCGTAGCGGCCGGGGGCACCTCGGTGCTCGCCGAGACGCCGGAGGTGTACGGGGCCGAGCACCTCCTCACCAGCCGGGCCGTCACCCCGGAGGTGGGTCGAAAGTTGCTCGACCGGATCGCGTGGTGGAAGGACTACACCGCTGCTGGGCAGGGCACGTTGGACAACAACCCCTCCCCGGGGAACAAGGCCGGTGGGCTCACCACCATCTTGGAGAAGTCTCTCGGCGCGGTCGCCAAGGGCGGTTCAGCCGAACTGACGGCCGTGTACGAGTACGCCGAGCCGGTTGCCGACAAGGGCTTCACGTTCATGGACACCCCCGGCTACGACCCGGTGTCGGTGACCGGGCTGGTGGCCGGCGGGGCGAACGTGGTGTGCTTCACCACGGGGCGCGGTTCGGTGCTCGGGTGTAAGCCCACGCCGTCGATCAAGTTGGCCACGAACACGCCGATGTTCGAGCGGATGCGTGAGGACATGGATATCAACTGCGGGCGCATCGTCGACGGTACCGCCGGCCTGGCCGAGGTCGGGCGGGAGATCTATGAACAGATAGTCGCGGTGGCTTCCGGTCAGCGCACCGTTAGCGAGGAGTTGGACCTGGGCCAGGATGAGTTCATCCCCTGGCACATCGGCGCCGTTACCTGAGGCAGCACGGCCCGGGCCGCCAGAGCCTCGCCCCTGTGACCACGGGGATTGCCGGACCCTGGCGGACACGCCTTTGGACACGCCTTTGGACACGTTGTTAGACAAGCTGATCGCCGGACTGGGCCCCCGCAGCGATCCACGTGAGGCAAGGGGGTCAGCGGCGCCCCAGCAGCCATTGCACCTCACGGCGAAGCAACTCGCGGCGATCGGTTCCGGCGTAAGCCTGCCCGTCGTGCCCGAGTGCGTTGTAGACCACACGGACGCCGTCGTGTTCGTGCACCCATAACAGCGGATGCTGCCGCCCCTGATATTCGTGGACGGCCAACGGCCGAGCGGTGGCGGCAACCTCCAGGTGGCAGTACAACTCATCGCGGACCTGCAACTGCCCCAACCCCGCGGTGATCGGATGGGCGTCGTCGAGCACCTGGATCACTGCCTCGCCCAGCGGCGGATGCATCGAGGTTCCTGGAACCCAGCGGCCGCCGATCAACTCCGCCCAACGCGGGGTCTCGTAGAACGTGTTGGAGCCGGTGTGCACCACCAGCGTCGGACCTCCACGGGCAGTGAACGCCGCTACGTCCGCCCGCAGCCGCGCCGGTTCCGGGAAACGGTCATCATCGTCGGTGGTCGAACCGCCGCCGGCGTTCACCACCAGGAGGTCTACCCCGGCCAGATCCAGCCCGCCGGCATCGCTGGGATGCACCGCGGCTTCCAAGCCCAATCCGTCCAGCGCCCGTGCAAGGGCGGCGGAGGTTTCTTCGAAGGGATGCCAAGGGTCGCTGTACCTCCCGGCGCCGGAGATGATGACGGCTCGTCGGTCCCGCATGCTGCGATCTTGTCATGGAATCTGGACCGATCCAGGCGATCCAGCGCGTTCGACGCCGCGGCGGCAATCGCTTGCCATAGGCTTGGCAACGGTCCGCGCGGGATGCGCGCGCCCACCCACAATCGAACTGATCTTGTCGAAGGACTGATTCCAAGCGTGCCTGTTCCAGCCCCGGCCGACGCGCCCACCCAGACCGTGACTGGCGCTCCCTCAGCCGGCGATGACGCCGGCACGCACCTGGCAGCCGCTTCCTGGCGGCACCTCGCGCCCGGCGCCGCTTCCCGGTGGCACGCGCCTACCGTCTCGGCCCGCTTCTTTCTGGGCCAGCATTCGCAAACCAAGTTGGCCTCACGGCACATCAGCACTCTGCAGGAGGACATGTGACCCTATCCGTTGCCGTGGTCGGCGTGCGCGGCTACGGCCGTCAGCACCTGGAGACCCTGGCCGAACTGGCCGACGAAGGCCTGATGAAGGTGACCGCCGTGGTGGACACCCAACCCACCGACGGTCTTGATTACATCCCGGCCTCCGCCGGCAGGTTCACATCTTTGGAAGAAATGCTTCACACCACGGTGCCGGACGTGGTGGTGCTGGCGACGCCGATCCATACCCACGGTCCGCTGGCCAAGCAGGCGATGCGCGCCGGGTCCCATGTGCTGATGGAGAAGCCCCCGACGGCGACTCTGGCGGAGTTCGAATCTGTGGTGTCGGTAGCCGAGGAGACCGGGAAGGCGTGTCAGGTGGGTTTCCAGTCCTTCGGTTCCCACGCCTTGGCAGAGATCGCCAGCCGGGTCACTGCCGGACAGATCGGCGAACTGCGGAGCATCGGAGGGGTGGGCACCTGGCTGCGCAGCACCGACTACTACTCCCGTGCGGCGTGGGCCGGCCGGCGGCGCCTGGATGACCGGGAGGTGGTGGACGGGGTGGTCACCAACCCGCTGGCGCACGCGGTGGCGACAGCGCTGCGGATCGCGGGCGCAGGGCGCAGCGACCACATCGAGGAAGTGATCACCGACCTCTATCACGCTCACGACATCGAGGCGGACGACACCTCCGCGGTGCGGGTGCGCACCACCGGCGGTCTGACGTTGAGTTTCGGCCTCACTCTGGCCGCACCTACTCACCATGCGCCGCGAGTCATCGTCTACGGCACGGCCGGTGAGATGGACTTCCGCTACACCGAGGACATCCTCACAGTGCGAACCGGGGAAGGTACTGAGGAGTTGACGTTCGGACGAACCGGCCTGCTGGCCAACCTTCGCGAACACATCCTCCACGGGGAGCCGTTATTGGCGGATGTGCGTGATACCGGCGCTTTCATGCGGGTGCTGGAGGCGGTGCGGACAGCGCCGGACCCCACGCCGATCGACCCCCGGTACGTCACCTGGTTGGACGACGAGCATGGTCGCCATCCGGTGGTGGACGACGTGGAGTCCTGGTGTGAGCAGGTGGCGATCCAGGGCCGCACGTTCAGCGAACTCGGAGCGCCGTGGGCTCAGCCCGCCAGGGCATAGCGTCAGCACGATCGACGTCCACCTGGCAGGACGTCCCTCGTGGGCCCCGCCGACCGGCACCGATGTCCACGGGCCCCGCCGACCGGCACCGATGTCCACGGGCCGCGCCGACCGGTACCGGCAGCCGCGGAGCGCGTGAGCGGTTGTCAATCCGCCGGCGAGTACCAGTTCACGAGGATGCCGGCAGGTGAGCGAACCAGAAGGCCGACTGGCCGTACCTGCGGGTTTCGACTTCGTCCAGCGGCGAGGGCCAGGCCAGATCCGGGGCACGCAGGGACCGTTCCACGACCACCAAGGCGCCTGGCGCGAGCCAACCCGCGCCCAGCGCGGTCAGTACCTCCTCAAGGTCGGTGACCTCGTAGGGCGGGTCCATCAACGCCAGGTCGAATCCCTGCTGCGGCTGGGAACGTTGCAAGTATCGCTCGACCGGTGCCACCACCACGTCCACCACGTCTCTCACACCCAACTCCGAGGCGTTACGTCGGCAGACGTTGGCCGCCGCGCGCCCCGACTCGACCATCACCACGCGACTGGCGCCGCGGCTGATGGCCTCTAGGCCCAACGCACCGGAACCGGCGTAGAGATCCAGCACCCGTGCACCGGCCACTACCCCACGGTGCTCGAGTGCGGCGAACAGTGCTTCCCGAGCCCGGTCGCTGGTGGGCCTGGTTCCGTGCGGGGGCACCTGGATGCGGCGCCCACCGTACTCACCCGCGATGATGCGTGACATTGTCAACCCCCGTCCGCGCGTCCTGACGGCGACACCTGCGGTGGGGCCGGCACGTGGCACCCGATCGCCAGTGCGACCGCGGAAGCGGCCATTTGCACGAATACCAACACGGTCGTGGGCCCAGTAGCCAGGGCCGCCACGAACAACGGAATCAGGCAGAGCAGGACTACATCGGGCCCTCGGGAGAAGGCCGTGATGATCCCTGGCGCCACGGGCCCGAACGGCCCGGGTAACAAGGGCTGGGACCAATCCGGGGGCTTGCGGTAGGCCCCGCGCAGCACTCCCGCGGCAAACGAGGGAGCCGCGAACAGGCCCATCAGCAGCCAACCGCCCAGATCCCCGTACACCCACCCCCAACCGGCGGACACCAGCAAATTCCACAGACTCAGCACCAGCAGCGGCCACAGCACTCGCACGCGGCGCAGCATGACAGCCTCGAGCGGGAAACTGCGGTCCAGCACCGGGGCTACCTCAGCCAGCCGGGCCCCTTCCCCAGTAGCGAGGGCGGCCACGTATCCTCCGATCAGGTAGGCTACGACCGCCAGCCCGGAGGACCAACCCGCCACCAGGGGCACCAACGCGATCGCCGCGCCAACGCCCAGTTGGAGCAGGTGGCGTGGATTGCGCAAGGTCAATGTCGCATCCCCGGTGACCAGCGCCAGCGTGGGTCCGCTGACCCAACTGAAGGAGGCCGATCGGCGTCTGTCGCGCGGCAGACCGGGCACCGACAGCGCCCGGCCCAGTTCCCGGGTGTCCAACGACTGTGCCGATCCGGCGGCGTGCCCGCTGACCGCCCCCCGCTGGCGCAGTTCGAAACCGGCCAGACGTTCCAAGCCCCGGGCGCACCACAGGCCCAACGTCACCGCCGCGACCGCGAGGATCGCTGTGGCCGGGATCAACGCACCGATGAGGTCCAGTGGCGGCGGACGCAGGAGAGCGGCGAGGAGAACCAGGAGGGGCCCGGCCACCACCATTCCCTCACCCACCAGGACCAACGGCCGGGTGCGGCGATGCTTGCCCACGCCCAACCGGATCTGCCCGGCCACGCACATCAGGGCTGCCACGGCAGCGGCCAGCGCCGCGGCCAGCATGGACCAGGTCAGCGACCGGCCCAGCCCGACATCGGCGACCATCGCTGCTCCAGCAGCCGCGCCCAGCCCGCCGCCCACCACCAGCGCCAGCGCCGTCACCGCGACCAGCCGCGGGCGGAGCAGCCCGGTCCGGTCTGCCGGCATCGGCAGCCACCACGCGGCGTGCCCCGCGCTGGTTCCCATCGGGCCCAGGCGTGCGAAGAGGCTGAGGATCACGCCCAGACCCAGCACGAGCGCTCCGAGCCCTAGCCAGCCGGGGTCCACGCGGCTTTGGCTCCACTGGCCGCCGGTGTGGATGCCCAGCGCCTGCACCGCGCCGATGACCACGAGCCAGGCGATGCCCAGGGCCACGAGGATGGAGTAGACCTCACCGATGAGTTCGCTGACCCGCCCGCCGCCGTGGGCTTCGGTGGCTTGCCGCGTCAGCCGGCGAACTTCGGCGCCGGACAGGGCTTCTTGCGGTGGTGCGGGCCAGTGCGTGGAGTCGGTCATAGCGCCTCGATCGCCGCTGCCCCGTCATCGGCGGACAGCAAGGTCACTTTCGACTCGGTCAGCAACACCGCACCAGTAGCCGCCCGTCGCACCAGCGCCGGGTCATGGGTGGCCATGACCACCCCGCCGCCGGCGCTGCGTTCTGCGACCAGGCGCTGCCCCAGCCGGTCCCGCATTCCGGAGTCCAAGCGCTGTTCGGGTTCGTCGAGCAGGAGGAGTTTGCGGGGCCGCACGAATACCGAGGAAAGCAGCAGTCGTCGTCGTTGGCCCGACGACAATGCACTCGGGATGGCCTGCTGCCGATCGGTCAGGCCGAACTCCTCCACCAAGGCGGTCACCAACTCAGAAACGCCCTTGACGCCGTGCCCGCGCGCGGTGAGCAGCAAGTGTTCGCGCACGGTCAGCGCCGGCAGATAGGCGTCCTCGTCCAGCAACACGGCGGTATAGGCGCGGAACCAGGCAGCGCGTTCATCCACCGGTCGGCCGTAAGCAAGCACGGTTCCGGCCAACGGCGGCAACAGTCCGGCCAGCGCGCGCAGGAAGGTGGATTTACCGGTGCCGTTGGCACCGATGACCGCCAGCACCTCGCCCGCAGCCACGGAGACGGTGATCGGCGGGCATACTCGGCTGTTCACGTCGGCGCCATAGCCCACGGTCAGGTTGTCGGCCCGCACCAGCGGTGTTTCAGGCACGGTCCAGGTACTCCTCGTGTTCGGGGTCGATCATCTGGGCGATGGCTGTCAGCAGTTCGGGGTGGTGCACCAGGTTGGGGTCTTGATCAATCAGTGTTCTGGCGTCCTCACGTGCCTGGCCGAGGATCTTCCGGTCGGCAACCACTTCCAGGATCTTCAACGAGCGCGCCCGTCCGGATTGCGCGGCACCCAGCACATCGCCTTCCTTGCGGGACTTCAAGTCCTCTTCGGCCAGCACGAACCCGTCGGTGGTGCGTTCCAGGATGCGCAACCGCTCGTGGGCGTCCGTGCCCGCCGGGGCTGCGCTCACCAGGAGGCACAGGCCGGGTTCACTGCCCCGGCCCACCCGGCCACGCAGTTGGTGCAACTGGGACAGTCCGAATCGGTCCGCATCCAGTACCACCATGACCGTTGCCTCCGGCACGTCCACGCCGACCTCGATCACGGTGGTTGTGATCAGGATCGGGGTGCGCCCGCCGGCGAAGTCCGACATGACGGCTTCCTTCTCCTCCACCGCCAGGCGTCCGTGCAGCACCCCCTGGGGGATGCCGCCGAGCGTGGGGTGGCGGGAGAGCATCTCGGCGACGTCGGTGACGTTGGCCATCGGAGTCGATTCCTGCTTCTTCCCGCCGGTGCGCGCAGCCGCTGCCCCGTCCTTGTCGGTGCCGGCGGCGCGGGCCGGTTCTTCCATGAGGTCGACGCCGTCTTCCGCGGCGGTGGTAGAGATGCGAGGGGCGACCACGTAGGCCCGGTTGCCGCGGGAGACCTCCTCGAAGATGCGATCCCACGTCCGCTGGAGCCAGCGCTCGTTCGTGGCGGGCACCAGGTGGGTGGTGACGGGCTGGCGCCCCGCGGGAATCTCCCGCAAGGTGGAGACCTCCACGTCCCCGAAGAACGTCATGGCGACCGAGCGCGGGATGGGCGTGGCAGTCAAGTACAACTGATGCGGCATGACCGCCGACTTCGCCCGCAACGCCTCACGCTGTTCTACCCCGAACCGGTGTTGCTCATCGATCACCGTCAATCCGAGGTCTGCGAACTGGACGTGCTCCTGCAGGAGGGCGTGCGTACCGATCACGATCCCTGCGGCGCCCGAGGCGATCTCGGCCAGAACCTGGCGGCGTTTTGCCCCGGTGGTCGAGCCGGTGAGCAACACCACTCGTGTTCCCGAGCCGTCGCCGTCGAGCATGCCGGCGCGCCCCAACGGGCCGAGCAGTTCACTGATGGACCGTTCGTGTTGATAGGCCAGCACCTCGGTGGGCGCGAGCAGGGCCGCTTGCCCCCCGGAGTCGACCACCTGCAACATCGCGCGCAGGGCGACCACCGTCTTCCCCGACCCGACCTCCCCCTGTAACAGCCGTTGCATCGGGTGCCGGCCGGCCAGGTCGGCACTCAGGTCCGCGGCCACCTGCTGTTGTCCTTCGGTCAGTGTGAACGGCAGGGCGGCGTCGAAGGCTTCCAGCAGACCGTCGGGGCGGCCTGGCCGTGCAGTGGCTGCCTGAGCGGCGATTTCCGCACGTCGTCGGGCCATCGCAGCCTGCAGGAGGAATGCTTCTTCGAACTTGAACCGGCGGCGGGCGCCGTTGTACTCCTCCCTGGTCTGGGGCCGGTGGATGGCCATGAGCGCCTCCGGAAGGCCAGGCAGATCCCTGCTCTGGCGCACTGGCGCCGGGATCGGGTCGAAGATCCCGGCGTCCTCGATGCTCGTCAGGGCGAGGGCGATCGCTTCCCGGACCATGTCCAGCGGGGCCTCGGAACTGGCGGGGTACACCGGTCGCAGTTCGTGGCCACCCTGGGGCGGACGGCTGGTGAGGCCCCGTTCGAATGCGGCCATATCGGCGCGCAGGTTCTTCAAGTCCTCCTCCAGCGCGTCCTCAGGCGGGATCACCTCATAGGAGGGGCTCCGGAATTGAATGACACCCCGGCGCCACTGCACGTCGCCGGAGACCTCCACGCGGGTTCCCGGCGGGAGGGTCTTGCGCAAGGCGAAGTCGAGCCGGCGGCCCCGTGCGAAGGAGACCGCCTCGGCTCTGCCGCCCTGCCCGTCGGTGAGCACCACGGTGGTCAGGTGCAAGCCCTTTTGCCGGGTTGGTCGGGAGTTGACCTGCACCACTTCGGCCATGATCGTGCCGTACTGCCCGGGGACCACCTCAGAAATGGCCGTGTAATGGGAGATGTCCTGAAGTTTGCGGGGGAAGTGGTAGAGCAGATCCCGCAGGCTGTGGATGCCCAGGCTCGCCAGCCGTCCGGCGGCCGGGCCGACCACCTTCTCCAAGGTGCGGGCCGGCCGAATGTTTCTGGGCTGGTCTGCCACGTTCGGTATGTACCTCGTTCGTGCTGCGTGCCGGTTCGGGCGCTAGCGCACCGGCCGATGTACCTGGACCGGGCGAAGAGTTCCGGCGAAGGGTGCGCGCTCATGCTATCGGCGGCCGCTGACATCAGCCCGGATCTACCCACCCGAGCCCCAATGGACCAAAGGGTAGGATGGTGATGTCACCGGAACAGGAGCGGCGCAGTGACCATTCTCACCGGCCGCCCGGCATGTGAAGCGTTGGGAATCCGCGGCGCTGTGCAGTATCCTGTACCGGTTGCCCGAAGGGGCGCGCGGGCCGATTCGCCGGCCCGCACCAAATCCCGGCTTCCGTCGCCGATCTCAGGTGACGAGCACACGACCAACCAAGGAGAAACCCGTGGCTGCCACGTGCGACGTCTGCGCCAAGTCACCGAGCTTCGGTCACAACATTTCCCACTCCCACCGCCGCACCAAGCGGCGCTGGAACCCGAACATCCAGAAGGTACGCACCGTACAGAACGGCACCCCGAAGCGGTTGAACGTCTGCACCTCCTGCCTCAAAGCCGGCAAGGTCGCCCGCGCTCTCTGAGTGGTGCGCGCCCGCCGGGGCTGAATGCGGTCGACGTAGCGTTCTACGAACACATGAAGCCGTCCACCTCCAGGTGGACGGCTTCTTTGTTGCGGGACCGGTTCTCGCCCCGCGAGTTCTCACCCGCGCAGGCACACCCGCACCTTCCGAGTGCGGAGGCGCACACGCACCCGGTGGGGAGGGGCACACGTACGTTCCAGGGGCGAAGACGCGTACGCACGCACGAAAGCGCGCACCCGGCATCCAACTAGGCAGGGTTTCCAGGGGCAGGGGGCCCCACGGAGGCAATCGGGTCCGTGCGGTCGGACGCGCCGAGCACGGGGCCCGCTCATGTACTGCGGTAACTGGTGTGCACGTAGTCGACCAATTGGTCCCGCTCGGCCTGCAGTTCGTCGATACGGTGCTTGACCACGTCCCCGATGGACACCAGCGCCTGAAGTTCCCCATCCACAACCACTGGCAGGTGCCGTACCCGCTTCTCGGTCATCGTGTGCGCCAGAGTCTCCAGTTCGTCCTCGGGCACGCAGGTGTAGACGTCGGTAGTCATCAGGTTCCGCACCGGCTCATCGAGCACTGACCCCCCGACCCGGTTGAGTTCGCGGACCACATCGCGTTCGGAAATGATGCCCACCAGGGTCTTGCCCTCATCCTCGGACACCACGAGCGCACCGATCCGGTTCTCCTCCAGAACGCGGACCATGTCACGGACGGTGGCATCCGGCCGGATCGTCATCACGGCCGTGCCCTTGCGGCGAAGTACCTCGGAAATACGCATACCCCACCATAGCCCGTTGTGAACAAAATCACAGCCGATCGGGCGAGCGGTGAGTCGCTAGGGCATCGAGTGCCGTCAACTACGGAAGTGGTCCCAGCCGCCCACACCGCGCGGCATCCCGGCCCCGGCCCAGCGCACGCCAGGTTCGGTACCGGCGGGGAGTTCGAGCACCCTTCCGATCGGCCGGAATCGGCCCGGTAGCGCATCCGACGACGCCGAACCCGAATCTGTACCGGCGTCACCTCGACCCGCGGTCACCGGGGGAAATGCCGCCAGCAACCCGTGGTCCTCTCCCCCGCCGAGCACCCACGTGAGTGGATCCGCACCGACTTCGGCGGCCGGGGCAGCGAGCGCCTCGACGTCGGAAGCCAACAATTCCGAGTTGAGGTCGATCAGCACCCCGGAGGCGTGGGCCATCCGCGTCGCGTCCCGGGCCAGCCCGTCAGAGATGTCCATCAGGGCGTGGGCGCCGTCGCGCACCGCCGCCGGGCCGTCCGCCAAGGGTGGGGCGGGTCGGAGGAATGCCTCGATGAGTTCTGCCGGCTCGCTGCGCCCTTGGTCCAGCATTTCCAATCCTGCTCGGGCCCGGCCCAGCGAGCCGCTGACCGCGAGGACATCGCCCGGGCGGGCGCCGCTGCGCAACAGCGGCTCGCCGTCGGCCATCATCCCGTGTGCGGTCACTGCGACCACGAGCCGGTCCCCGCTGGTCAGGTCCCCGCCCACCACGCCGACCTGGTGCGGGCCGCACGCTTGGGCGAAGCCGTCGGCGAGGTCCTCCACCCAGGACACGGCCACCTGCGGCGGCAGGACCAGGCCCACAACGACCGTGGTCGGCACCGCCCCCATCGCGGCCACGTCGGCCAGGTTCTGCATGGCAGCGCGCCACCCCAGATCGGCTCCGGTGCCCCACCCGAGTCGGAAGTGCCGGTCTTGCACGAGGACATCGGTGGTGATGACCAGCGGGTACCCGGTGGCGGCGATCACCGCCGCGTCGTCCCCGGGGCCCACCACCGTGCCGCCGTAGGCCGGAAGCCGGGGAAAGATGCGGGCAAGCAGATCGGTCTCGCTCATCTCTCCCACACGCATGACCTCAACGGTAGCGGCCGCTGCGTCTCACGCGTGACGACGCCGAGGTGCGGGCTTGAAAAGACCCCGCCGGGGCGCCGTGCCGGAGGACCCGAGGGCGGCGTGCTGCCCGGTGCTGGGTGCGGCAGGGCCCATGGGCGGGGCGACTGCGTGCGGTACGACGCTCCAGCGCGGGGCGACTGCGCGCGGTGCGGGGCGACTGCGCGCGGTGCGGGACGACTGCTCGCGGTGCGGGACGACTGCGCGCGGTGCGGGGCGACTGCGCGGCGCCGGTTACGGTAGGGGCATGGGAGTGATGCGCGGGCTGCTGGGCTGCGCGGCGGTTCTGGCGCTGCTCGCAGGATGCGCCTCAGCGGAACGGGTAGAGCCCGGCCCGCACGCCTCTGACCCGGTGTGCGCCGAGGTGCTGCGTTCGTCCCCGGATGTGCTCGCCGGATCGGAACGGCGCTCCACCACGTCCCAGGCCACCCTCGCGTGGGGCGATCCGGCGATCGTGCTGCGATGCGGCGTGGAGGTACTGGGGCCCACTACTGAGCACTGCATCACCGTGGCCGATGCGGAGGGCACCACCGTGGACTGGGTGATGCGTGAGCCGGAAGAGACCGGCGACGAGGCGCTGACGTTGACGACGTACGGGCGCGCACCGGCAGTGGAGGTGCGCGTGCCCCCGGGGTGGGGCGAGGAGGACCATGATGCGATTCTGTCCAGCCTGGGGGCCGCGGTGGCGCAGATCCCGCAGACCCGCGAGTGCATCAGCATCGAGGATGCGTTGTGACCGGCATCGGGGTCGGGGCCTTCATCCCGGTGCCTCCGGCGGCGATCTGGTTCGCGGGTTGATCTGGTGCGCACACCTGGACGGCCGGCGATGAGCCGGGCCCGTCCGGCACTGGCGGCATGTTTCGGGATCGCGCTAGCCGTGGCGATCGGGGTAATTGCGGCCGGGGCGAACCCGCAGAACCACGGCTGGACCCTCATCGCCGTAGCCGGGGTCCTGGTGGTGCCGCTAGCGGTGCTGGGATGGTTCCTCGTCGGCGCTCTCGATGGGCCGACGGCGCAGCCCGAGCCGGTCAGGCGCGGCCGGCCCCGCTCAGGTAAGGACGCGGCCGTCGCGGCCCAGCGGGAACTGAACGATCGCGCGTCCTC
>DATGSR010000254.1:0-19635 GCA_035302405.1 Beutenbergiaceae bacterium | reverse complement strand
GTCCGCGGCCTTCGGGTGCTCGCCCACCGACCGTACGCGCAGCCCCCATCTACTGCGGAACAGCAGGACCTGCAGCAGGATGATCGCTGCGTACATCAGGTACACCAGGATGTTCTGGTTGAACAGCACCGGCCCGATGATCGGCAGGTCGGACAGGAACGGGATCGGGAGCGGGGGCAGGCGGAACCGCTGGTTCAGTTCCGGGTTCTCGGTGAGGACGGTGGAGAAGAAGAACGTGGTCAGGCCCAGCACCAGCACGTTGAGCACCACGCCGACGATGATCTGGTCCACCCAGTACTTCACGCTGAAGAACACCAGCAGCAGGCCCACCAGGGCGCCGGCGATCGGGGCGGCGAGGACACCGACGTAGGGATTCCCCACGATCGAGGCGACCACCGCCGCCATGAACGCCCCGCCGAGCAGTTGCCCCTCGATGGCGATGTTGATCACGCCGGTGCGCTCACACATCACGCCGGACAGGGCGCCGAAGATCAGCGGTACCGACAGCGCCAGCCCGCCCACGAGCAACGACGTCAACGGGATGGTCGCACCGGCCCCGACCCAGGTGAGGAACGCGATGATGAAGACCGCACCGAAGATCGCCGGTGGCCACCAGCCCACCGGTTCGCGCCGCACCGCCCGCATGGTGGCGTAGGCGGTCAGCGCCGCCATCGCCACGGTGAGCAGCCAGAGCGCCGGGACCGTGGGAACCGCGGTGTTGGGGATCTCGGCCACCTCCCCACCGGTGGCGGTGCGGAAGGTGGTGACCGTGCCGGACTCGGTGAACAGGACGAACCCGAAGAGCGAGATCAGGGTGAACAGGAGCATCGCACCGGGGGCGCGCCACTTGATCGGCGGCACGATCTCCTGACCGGAGTCGGTGCGGTGGGTCGTCGTTGCCTGGGTCATGCCGCGGCCACCTCCTGAGCCTCAAGAGCCGAACGCTGACGCCGCCCGGGCCGGGGCGCCGGGAGCCGGAAGATCGCCCGCACCAGCGGGGGTGCGGCGATCAACAACACGATGATGGACTGCATCACCAAGATGATGTCGATGGGCGTTTGGGTGGTGGATTGCATGAGGAATCCCCCGGCCTTCAACGCCCCGAAGAGCAATCCCGCAGCCAGCGTCCCCCAGGCCCGGGCCCTGCCGAGCAATGCCACGGTGATCGCATCGAAACCGTAACTGGCGGCTACCCCGGCGGTGAGCAGCCCTTCGGTGCCAAGGACTTGCGCGGAGCCCCCCAGCCCGGAGAGCGCGCCGGCTACCAGCATCGCCACGATGATGACCTTGCTCACCGAGACGCCGGCGGTGCGGGCTGCTTCGGGGTTGGCGCCGACTGCTCGTAACTCGAATCCGAACGTGGAGCGTTCTATCAACCACCAGATCACCGCGGTGACGGCGATCATGAGCAGGAAGCCCAGGTGCAGCCGGAACGGCGGGCCCAACAGCGTCGGATACAACGCCGTGGATTCCACGTATGGCGACCTCGGCAGGTTGGAATCGGGCTGCTGGAAGGCCGACTGGGTCAACAGCCAGGCGATCAGATAGACCGCGATGTTATTGAGCATGATCGTGACGATCACCTCGTTGGCACCGGTGCGGGCCTTCAGCACACCGGCGATTCCGCCGTAGATCGCCCCACCGAGCATCGCACCGAGCACGGCGACGATCAGGTGCAGCACCACGGGAAGATCCATTCCGAAGCCGACGTACCCGCCCACGATGGCACCGGCGATGATCTGCCCCTGCCCGCCGATGTTGAACATTCCGGCACGGAAGGCGAGCGCGATGCCCAGCCCGGTGAACACCAGCGGCACCGAGAACACCATCGTCTCGGTCAACGGTCGGATGGCACGGGCGAACGAGTCCGCCCGGTAGTCGAAGATCGAACCACGGAACAAGGCGGTGTAGGAGGTACTCACCGCATCCCAGGCCGCACCGAGCATGTCGGTCGGACGAGCAAAGAAGTAGGCCGCGGTGTCCTGCACCCTGGCGTCGGCGCCGGCGATCAGTACCCCGCTGAGGACCAGGGCGACGAAGATCGCCAGCAACGTCACCAACCAGTTACCGGACAGCAGGTCGCGCACGAACTGACCAGTGCGGCTGGGCCCGGAGCTCCCTGGGCGCTGCCGATTCACGGACTCCCCCGCCTGCGACGGTGTGGCGGGCGCTGCGCCGGCGCTGCCCCGGGTTTCATCCTCGCTCACGGCGCCTCCTCACTCTGGTCATCGGCCGCCGCCAGGGCGGTGCGGTGCACGGCTGCCTGCTCCTGCGCCTCTTCCAGCGGTACACCGGCCATCATCAGACCGAGCACGTCCCGATCGGTATCCCCGGGCACGATGCCGACGATGGTGCCGCGATACATCACGGCGATCCGGTCACCCAGGTTCATCGCCTCATCCAGTTCGGAGGAGACCAGCAGCACCGGGGTGCCGTTGTCCCGTTCGGCCACGATCTGTTCATGGATGAACTCCACCGAACCCACGTCCACTCCGCGGGTGGGTTGGGAGGCGACCAGCACGCGCAGCGGCCGGGACATCTCCCGCGCCACTACCACCTTCTGTTGGTTTCCACCCGACAACGTGGAGATCGGGTCGTTCACGTCTCGCAGCCGCACGTCGTATTGCTCCGCGCGGTGGCGGGCGTTGCGTTCGATCACCTGCGGGCGCAGCGTGCCGGCGGCGGCGAACGGCTCGGTGTCATACAGGTCGAGGATGAAGTTCTCCGCCACGGTGAACGTAGAGATCACACCGCTGGTTGAGCGGTCCTCCGGGATGAATCCCACCCCGGCCCGGAGTCGGCTCTTCACGCTACGGCCGGTCAGTTCCTCGCCGTCCAGGGTGATCGATCCTTGCAGCGGTTCGGCAAGCCCGAGGATGGCCTCGGTCAACTCGGTCTGGCCGTTACCCTGCACTCCGGCCACCGCGAGGATCTCCCCCCGGCGCACGGTCAGGTCGATGTGGTCCAGCACCACGTTGTTCTGGGCATCCAGGACCGTCAGTTCAGAAACCGACAATCCTTCTTCGCCGGGCTCGGCGGGGGATTTATCCACCGCCATGCTGACGCTGCGCCCCACCATGAGGGAGGCCAGTTCGGTTTCCGAGGTTTCCGGCGTCGCCTCCCCGACGACCTGGCCGCGCCGGATCACCGTGATGGAGTCCGCGATCGCGCGCACTTCGCGCAGCTTGTGCGTGATGAACACGATCGAAGTGCCGTTCGCCTTGAGTTGGCGCATGATGTCGATCAACTCGTCGGTTTCCTGGGGCGTGAGCACGGCGGTGGGCTCATCCAGGATGAGGATCTCGGCGTCCCGGGAGAGCGCTTTGATGATCTCCACCCGCTGTTGCACACCCACCGGCAGGTCCTCGATGACCGCGTCGGGATCGACGTCGAACCCGAAACGATCGGAGATCTCCACGACCCGCTTGCGCGCCTTGCGCCGGTCGATGATGCCAAGGAGCCGCCCCAGGAGGCTCCCGGTAGGTTCATAACCCAATGCCACCGACTCGGCGACGGTGAAGATGGGCACCAGCATGAAGTGTTGGTGCACCATGCCGATACCTGCGGCCACCGCATCACCGGGCCCGTCGAACGTCACCGGATGGTCGTTCAGCAGGATTTGACCGTCGTCGGGCTCGTATAGCCCGTAGAGCACGTTCATCAGGGTGCTCTTGCCCGCTCCGTTCTCACCGAGCAGGGCATGGATCTCCCCCGGCTCAACGACGAGGTCGATGCTGTCGTTGGCAACGAGGGACCCGAAGCGTTTGGTGATACCTCGAAGCTCGAGTCTCACAAATCGGCTCCATCGGTCGGGCCACCGGCGGTGGCGGCTGGGGCGGGACTAACCGGCGCATCCGGCACAGGTAGTCCCGCACGGACGTTTCCCGCACGGACGCGGGCACCAAGGCGACGGCCCGGCCCGCTACGGACCGGGCCGTCGTCCTCGTTCACCCGTGGGTCAGGGTGCGTTGGGGGTTTCGACCTCGAGTTCGCCGGAGGCAATCTGCTCCTGCAACGCGGAGATCTCGTCCTGCAACTCCTGCGGCACATCGGCGGTGCCGTAGGCCAGGCTCACACCCTCGTTGGCCAGGTCCCCGATGTAGGGCTCACTGGAGAAGTTGTCCTGCAGGCTCAACTCGATGGCCTCGAACACACCGGCCCCGATCTCCTTGACCACCGATCCGAGCACGATGTCGGCGTAGTCGGTGGACTGGGTCCAGTCGGAGTCGACCCCCACGATCCACACGTCCTCACCGGCGTTCTCCGCGGCAGCGGCGGCCCCCAGGCCCACCGGGCCGGCAACAGGCATGACGATGTCCGCGCCCTGGGCGATGAACTCGTTGGTCAGCGCTTGGCCCTGGCCCTGGTCCTCGAAGTCACCGGAGAAGGTGCCGTCCTGGGCTTCCTTGTCCCAGCCCAACGCCGTCACGTCGGCGCCGTTCTCGGTGTTGTAGTGCTCGACGCCGTCCACGAAGCCGTCCATGAAGATGCTCACCGACGGGATGGGCAGGCCTCCGAAGGTCGCGACCGTGCCGGTCTCGGTCATCCCTGCGGCGAGGTAGCCGGCCAGGAAGGCCGCTTCCGCGGTGTTGAAGATGATCGGCTTGGCGTTGTCGAGTTCTTCGGCGAATGCCGCGTCAACGAGCCCGAAGTCCAGGTCCGGGTTGGCCTGGGCGGCTTCAGCGATGTGGTCCTCGAGCAGGAAGCCGACGCCGATGGTGATGTTGCAGCCCTGTTGGACCATGGAGTCCACGTTGGGGCCGAAGTCGGCGTCGCTCTGAGATTCGGCAGAACCCAAGTCGATGCCCAGTTCGGCCTCGGCCATCTGGGCGCCTTCCATCGCGGACTGGTTGAAGGACTGGTCCTCCCATCCGCCCTGGTCGGAGATGAGGCAGGCACGGAAGTCCACCTCTTCGGCGGCGCCGGTGTCGCCGTTCTCCTCGGTTTCCTCCGTGGCCGTGTCGTCGGCGGGCTCGGTCGATTCATCCGGCGCGTCGCCGCATGCGGCAAGGGTCAGCGCGGTGACGGCCGCAAGTGCGGTCACATAGATAGTCTTCTTCACGCTTGTCTCTCCTGGTCCTGTATGGCCGATGGCCGGCGGAATGGGTTCTACCATCGTCGGGCCGTTGACGGCGGTGTAGGGGTGACTTTAGTCCTGCGAGAGGACTGGGACGTTCAGGTCGGCAAATCTTGTTGCACACCGTTACTGAAACGTTGTCACCGCAACGAATCTTACCTCCGGCAGGGTGGATGACGTAGCAGCGTGGCTGCCAGCTTCCCAGCGCACGCTACCCAGGCAATTCACACGCGGGCTGGCACACCAACCACAGTCCCGCTATTGACATTAGCGGCTAGGCTAATCACCATAGCCACATGCAGCGCGACATGGCGGACATAACACCGTCGACCCAGTTCCTCTCCGTGCCCGGGGGCAGCATCGCCTACGACGTTCGTGGCGAGGGGCCCTTGGTGGTGATGCTGCCCGGCATGGGTGACCTGCGGGCGACCTACCGGTTCCTTGCCCCGCGGGTGGCGGCCGCTGGGTACCGGGTCGCAACGGCGGATCTGCGGGGGCATGGTGAGAGTTCGGCGAGTTTCGCCTCCTACGGTGACGTGGAGACGGCCTCGGACCTGACGGCGCTGCTCGATCATCTGGATTCACCGGCGATCGTGGTAGGGAACTCCATGGCAGCCGGGGCGGGTGTGATCGCGGCGGCCGAGCGCCCGGAGTTGATCACTGCGCTGGTGCTCGTCGGGCCGTTCGTGCGCAAACCGCAGGCCTCCGCCGGCCAGCGCGTACTGCTCCGGGTACTGATGGGCGGGCCGTGGGCAACAGCGATGTGGAACGCCTACTTGCCGACGTTATATCGCGGCCGCAAGCCCGAGGACTTCCAGGAGTACCGCGGCCGCATCAAAGCCGCGATGCGCCGTCCCGGTCATGCCAAGGCATTTCGTCGCACCACTCGCACCGATCACGAACCGGCCGAACGGGTACTTGGCTCCGTCCGGGCACCAGCGCTGGTGGTGATGGGCCGCGAAGACCCGGACTTCAAGGATCCTGAGGCCGAAGCCGGGTGGATCGGGACCACGCTTGGCGGGGAGGTCGCGATGATCGACGACGCCGGTCACTACCCACAGGCGCAGCAGCCCGTGACCACAGGGAAAGCCGTGCTCGATTTCCTCCGGCGGGTGCACCCCGTTGGCTAGGGCAAGGCTCAGTGCGGCGGTGGTGATCGAAACGGCCGCGGCGATGCTTGATGAGCAGCCCGGTCAGGACCTTTCCGTTGCGGCGGTGGCAGCGCGCCTGGGCGTGCGACCCCCGTCGCTGTATAAGCACGTCGCCGGTGCCGCCGGTCTGCGGCGGGGGGTAATGCTCCGGGCCAAGAGAGACCTCGCTGACGTGCTGGGCCGGGCTGCGATGGGTAAGTCCCGCGAGGAGGGCATGGCCGCCATCGCACAGGCCTACCGGCGGTGGGCGAAGGACCACCCGGGCCAATATCCCCTCACGGTACGGGCGCCCGAACCCGACGACCATGCCGATGAGGAGGTTTCTACCGCGTTGGTCAACGTGCTGTACGCCGTGCTGTCCGGTTATGGATTGGACGGTGACGACCTCACCGACGCCGCACGGTTCCTGCGTTCGGCGCTGCACGGGTTCGTGGACCTGGAGACGTCGGCCGCTTTCCGGTTGCCTCGCGACCTGGATCGCAGTTTCGCCCGGGTGGTGCGCAGTCTCGGAACCGCATTGAAGGACTGGACGCGAACGTCGAACGGCGGTGGCGCCGCGGTCGGCAACTGAACCGCGAGCAGCAGGAGCGCGCTCGGGTCTACCCAGTGCCCGTCCGGCGCGCGTCACGCCACTTCTCCCCGGTAAGGCGATCGGGAGGGAACTCGATCGAATGGTGGAGCTAGGGGGATTCGAACCCCCGACCTCTTCCATGCCATGGAAGCGCGCTACCAACTGCGCCATAGCCCCGGGTGGTCTGTGCGACCGATGAACACTCTAGACGATTCTGGCCCCTTGAGGAAAATCGACCAAACTGCCGCCGGCGTTATGGGCGGTCAACCGCCACGGCGGTGTGGCCGAGTCGTTCGGCCGCAACACCGACCAGTGGCAGTTTCCGACGCCGGTCACACCGTGCCAACTCTCCGGGTCCTGGCCCAGCAAAGCCACTATTCCTGCGGAAATCGCCGCCCCGTGGGCCACCAGCACCACCACCTCGCCGCGGGCGTGCGCGGCGGCGAACTCCTCCGCGGCCTGTGCGACGCGTCGCCCCACGGCCGTTCTGGTCTCCGCACCGATCCCCTCAGGGTGACCACCATCACGCCACAGGGCGAACTTCTCCGGCCACTCGGAGTGGATCTCGTGATGGTTCAGCCCCTCCCACGCCCCGAAACTGCGTTCCCGCAGCCGTTCGTCGGTGCGCACCGGAACCCCGGTGTGCTCGGACAGATGCGCCGCGGTGTCGCGGGCGCGACTCAGGTCCGAGGAGATGATCGCCGCCGGCTCAACCTGCGCCAGGACTGGTGCCGCCGCCCGCGCCTGGGCGTGCCCGTCGTCGTTCAGGGGGATGTCCACCTGCCCCTGCAGCCGGAACTGGGCGTTGTAGTCGGTCTGGCCGTGGCGCCAGAACAGCAGGGTGGCGCTCACGCGTCTGCGGTAGCGGCGTCGTCGTCGCTGGAATTCTCCGAGGACTCGGTGACCTCGGCGGGTAGGTCGATCACCGGGCAGTCCTTCCACAATCGTTCCAGGGCGTAGTACACCCGGTCCTCGGCGTGTTGGATGTGCACCACGATGTCGTTGAAGTCCAGCAGTACCCACCGGGCCTCATCGGCGCCCTCACGCCGCAGCGCCTTGACGCCGTGCTCGGCCATCCGCTTCTCCACCGCGTCCACGATCGAGCGCACTTGCCGCTCACTGTTGCCCGAAGCGACCAGGAAGACGTCGGTGAGGACCAGGCGTTCGGAGACGTCCAGGGCGATGATCTCTTCGGCCTTGACCTCGGCGGCGGCTTTGGCCGCGACGTGGGTCAGTTCGATCGCTCGTTCCTCAGCGGGCACGGTTCTCCTTGGGTAGACGCCCTGGTCGTGTCATCCAGTCTAGGCTCAGCAACGGTCACGGACCGGTGGGACTGGCCACCCAGATGGGGGCGATCGCCGTCGCCGCCGATCCGGCGTCCTCTCCGAATAGGTCGCCGGTGGCGAACAGGTAGACGAGCACACCCAGCACCGCGACCACCAGGACCAGCACGATCATCTGCAACGCGAACAGCCACCCCGGGGTCTTCCTGGCCTCCTCATCGAGGAGTTCGGCTTCCTCATCGGTATCCGGGCGGACGACGTCGGGTGGGGGCGTGGCCGGGGAGGTGCTCCGGGCCGAGACCCGGTTGGGCGGAATGGACTGCGGGCGGACCGGGGCCTGCTCGGCGGTCTCGGCGACGGCCTGCAGCGATTCCCATCGCGGCCGCATCACGAACGCACCATCGTCATCGTCGGCGCTCGGAGAACTGCCGGTCGACGGCGACGAAGCCGGCGTAGGGCCGCTGACCTGTTGCTGGGGTGCTTGGGGGGAAGCGGCCGACGGCGAGGGGGTGGAGAAGCGGTCCCTGCTCGGGGATGATGGGCCATCCGTCGACGTGCGGTGGTCGCCGTTCGGCTGGGCCGGCTGCGGTCGGGACCACGGCGGTGCCTGTGCGGGTTGGCCGAATGGAGCGGCCTGCCGGTTGGGCGGGGCAGCGTGCTGCTGAGAAGGAGCAGCCTGACCGGGAGGGGCTGTGTGATGGGGCGGGGGTGTTTGCCCAGCAGGGGTTGCTTGCTCGGGCGCGGCGGTCTGGTCGTCCACGGGCGCGTGACTCGAAGGCGCCTCTTGCGTGGAGTTCGTCGCGGGAGCGGCGCGCTGGCCGCGTCCAGCATCCCTATCGGCGGCGGGGCCCTGCCGGGACGCCGGCGGGGTGGAGTGCTGCCCGGCGGTCTCCACGGTGATCGGGATGTCTACCGCGGACCCCCAGGAGGTCGGTGAGGAGGCCTCGCCGACCTCTCCTAGCGGAATGCCTTCGGCAGACGTGTTCGCCTCCCGTACAGCCCGTTGGATGTCGGTGAGTTGGCCGGACTGATTCACGCCGCGGACGGCGCGAACCGAAGCGGGCGGTCGCACTACGGGCCGGCGGCTGGTGCCGGTTCGCTCCGCGGGGCTCTGGATCGAGGGCAACGGTGGAGCGGCCGCCCGCTTGTCGCGTAAGGACCTACGGGAGACCGGCACCATCAGCGCGGTGTCCTCGGCCGCAGCGCCGGCGGCCGAGTTCGAACTGGTCGCGGCCGAGGGGGCACTCCTCGCCGAGGGGGCGCTCCTTGCCGGGGGGACACCGGCCGGCTGCTGGGAATCAGTGGGCGATGTTCTGTCGGACTCCGAACTTCTGTCCCACGGAGTGCTTTGCGCCGGGGCGGACGGCGTCTGCCTGCCGGCGGCCGGGCTCGGGCCAGACGGCGTCTGCCTACCGGCAGCCGAGGGTGGGCCCGACGGCGTCTGCCTGCCGGCAGCCGGGCTCGGGGCGCTCGGTGCCGAGGCACTCGAACCCGATGAGGTGGCCGATGTGGCCGACTCGTTCTCCCCCAGCGCGGCGGCTCGCAGCGCCGCTCGGCGCGCGCGGCGGGTGCCCGGTAGTGGTTCGTCGGCTGAGGCGGCGGTCACGGGCTCGGCGGCCGAAGCCGCGGAGAGGCTCTCGGCCTCAATCCGTTCGAACTCGGAGGTGGGGACCAAGCCGTCGGGTCCGTAGGTGAGCGCACCGCTGGCCAACGCCTCGTCGCGGGCTCGCAGTTCGCGCCGCGTCAGGGGTGCTTCAGCAGCCCGGCCGGCGGCGCGTTGCCTTGCCCGCTCAGCCTCCCGCCGTCGGCGTCGCTCCCCCAGTCCGGAGGTGCTGGTGTCCTCGGGCGGCCGGTTCACGCCTGCGTCACCGCCACCGCACCGCTGTCCCTCCCGTCGTGGGTCGAGCCGTCCTCGGCTTGCTCGGCGTGCCGGAACGTAGCCGGGTCGCGGTAGAGCCCGTGCTTGGCGATGTACTGCACCACACCGTCGGGAACCAGGTACCACACGGGCTTGTTCTGGGTGACCCGCTGGCGGCAGTCGGTGGAAGAGATCGCCATCGCGGGGATCTCCTGCAACGAGTATTCCCCTTCGGGCAGGTCCTTGCCGCTCAGTTCGTGCCCGGGCCGGGTGACACCGACGAAGTGCGCAAGGCGCCACAACTCGGCGGCGTCCTTCCATTGCAGGATTTGCCCGAGGGCGTCCGCGCCGGTTATGAAGAACAACTCGGCGTCGGGGTAGGCCTTGCGGAGATCACGCAGGGTGTCGATCGTATAGGTCACCCCGCCGCGGTCGATGTCCACTCGCGACACAGTGAACCGCGGGTTGGACGCGGTGGCGATCACCGCCATGAGGTAACGGTGCTCGGCGAGCGTGACGGTGCGATCTGCCTTGAAGGGTTGCGTGCCGGTCGGCACGAACACGACCTCATCGAGTTTGAACTCGTCGGCTACTTCACTCGCCGCTACCAGGTGTCCGTGGTGGATCGGATCGAAGGTGCCACCCATGATGCCGATCCGGGTACGCGCGCGCGGGTATGCGTTCACGTGGACTCCAGACTGGACGTGTGCTCCGGCTGCCTCACTTGTCCCGGACGCGGGTGCCGTAGGAGCGGAAAGCCATCGTCACCAGCAACAGGAAAATCAGGATCGAGATCGAGACAACCCCGTACCCCACCGTGGGCATCGGCAGGTTCGAAGCCTCGGCAGCCATGGCGGTGTGGGTCAGCAGCGAACTGCTCATCGACGTCAGGTCCTCTCTGTGTGACTGGTCCGTTACCAGTCTCGCACGTTCATCGTCGGGTTCCTAGTTCATCGTGACGCGTGCCACCCCCGTCAAGCACCTGCCCGACCCCACCATCCTACCGGCGGCAGCCGAGTAGCACAGCGTGGTGTTCGGAGGGCGTGCGGAGTGGGCCGCAACGCCTGGAACGTCAGGTGCGGATGTGCCCGTCCCCTTCGACGATCCAGGTGGTGGTGGTCAGTTCGGCCAGGCCCATCGGGCCGCGGGCGTGCAGTTTCTGGGTAGAGATGCCGATCTCGGCACCCAGACCCAGTTGACCGCCGTCGGTGAAGCGGGTGGAGGCGTTGATCATGACGGCGGCGGAGTCCACTTCGGCGGTGAACCGCTGCACGCTACGGGTGTCGGTGGTGCAGATGGCATCGGTGTGCCCGGAGGAGTAGGTGCGGATGTGCTCCAGCGCCTGGTCCATGTCGGCCACGACCCGGACCGCCAAGTCCATGCTCAGGTACTCCGCGTGCCAATCCTCGTCGGTGGCCTCACTTACGGTCGCATCCGCGGGTGCGAGCTCGCGGGTGCGTTCGTCCCCGTGGATCCGCACCCCCGCGTCGGCGAGGGCCTGCAGCGCCGCGGGCAGGAACTCCTCGGCGATGTCGCTGTGCACCAGCAGCGTCTCGGCCGCGTTGCACACGCCGACTCGTTGGGTCTTGGAGTTCAGCAACAACGACAGTGCCTGCTCGACCTCCGCGGCGGCGTCGATGTACAGATGGCAGTTGCCCACGCCGGTCTCGATCACCGGCACGGTGGACTGGGCGAGCACCGTCTGGATCAATCCCGCCCCGCCCCGGGGAATGAGCACGTCCACCAGCCCGCGGGCCTGCATGAGGGCCTGCGCACCGGGGCGCCCGTAGGCGTCGATGGACTGCACCAGATCGGCCGGCAGACCCACCTCCTGCAGCGCCTGGCCGAGCACGCTGACGATCGCCTGGTTGGACTCCGCGGCCGCCGAGCCCCCGCGCAGCACCACCGCGTTCCCGCTCTTCAGGGCGAGTCCGGCGGCGTCCACGGTCACGTTCGGGCGGGCCTCGTAGATCATCCCGACCACCCCCATGGGAACCCGGACCTGGCGCACGCGTAGACCGTTGGGCAAGGTCGACCCGTGCAGCACCTCGCCGACCGGGTCGGGCAGTGCGGCCAACTCTCGCAGCGCCTCAGCGATCTGCTCGATCCTGGCCGGATCCAGCGTGAGACGGTCCACCAGCCCCGGGCTCATCCCGTCCGCCCGGGCACGGGCCACATCGCCTGCGTTGGCGGTCACGATCCGCTCGGTGGCTGCCACCAGCGCGTCGGCCATCCGGTGCAGGGCGCCGTCCTTGGTGGCACGTGTGGCGCGGGCCAGGGAGCGAGCCGCTACTTTCGCCCGGCTGGCCACCTCGATTACTGCTGCGGTCACGTCCTGGGCGGGTTGCGCCGTCGTCTCGGTCATACCAGTTACCTTAAGCTCCCGCCGCTGCCGTGAGGACGCCTGCCGGGTTTCCTTGCTCGGTCCCGGCGAGCTCACTTGGCCGGTGCGTGCGCGCGTTCGGACTTTCGAACGCGCCGGGCCGGTGTTGCCGCGGCGGACTCCGGCGAACGCAGGCCGAGTGCGGTGAGCGCGGGCACCACGACGCTGGCGACGGCGGCCACGTCGGTGGGCACCGAGGCGGGCACCACGGTGAAGCCGTCGGCGCCACCGCCCTCGACCCAAGCGGTCCATAGTGTGGCCAGGTCCTCCCCGGTGCCGATCAGGCGTAGCGCGGGCAACCCCTCGGGCAGTTCCAGGGAGGAGAGCAGGTCCCAACGAGCCTGGGCGCTGGGACGGTCGGCGGACAGCACGGCGTGCACGTCGACCAGCACCTTCACATCATCCGGCCGCCGCCCCCACTCGGCGGCCGCGTGGCGGATAGCGCCCCGGGCTGCACGGGCCTCTTCCAGCGTGGCCACGGACAGGCGCGCCACATCAGCACGGGCGGCGGCCAACTCGGCGTCGACGGCGGTGCGCACGGGCACCACCACGGCGGGACGGGGCGTGGCGCCGGCGGCATTGCCCCGCGCCGAGGAGGTGGCCGCGGTCGCCTTCAGCACCGCATCGACGTTGCCGGCGCCGGTGCCGTGGGCGGTGGCTCCCGTGGGAAGTTGCCAGCCGGCGCGATGGTTGGTGGCCCGGTGCACGGAGGCGATGGCACCGGCGATGTGCTCGGGACGCACGGTGGCCAGCGGGATGCTCGCCGTCAGTGCGGCGCGGGTGGTGTGCCGGGCGAGGCGGGAGGCAGCCAGGGCGCCGTCCAGCCAGATGTCGCGGCGGCGGTGACCGCCGAGGCGGAAGGTCTCACCCAGAGTGATGAGGTCGACCCCGCCGCGGTCGGCGAGGGAGGCCAAGCCGGCGAGTCGGCCCATGATGAATTTCTCGGTCTCGGCGTCGCGTTCGCGCTGCCATTCGCGCGGTGCTCCGGCGTTGGTCAGATCCAGGGCGATCAGGGAGGGGGATGCGGTCAGCGGGGTGGGGACAACGGTCACAGCGGTGCTCGCTTTCGGTGCGCAAGAAGAATCACTCCATGGCCTCAGCGGACGGGCAGATCCGGTGTGTCACGCACCGGACACGGGTGCTCGTCGAGCAACTGAGGGGTGGCGCCGAGGGGCCGTCAGAGGGGCCCGAGGCTGCCGGATGAACTGTCGGTTCAGGCCGACATGGAGCGGCAACACATGGAACACATCACACAGGAGACGCGTCGCTGGTACGCCATGGTCCTGTCGGTGTTCATCTGCGTGTTTGTTCCTTCTCGGTTGGCACCGCGAAGCAAGTGGTGCGCTTGCCGCCGACCGGACGATCGGGGCTCGGTCCTCCCGGTGCAGACCCCACGGGGTTGCCGGTCAGCGAGCCGGGTCTTGATGCTGACTCTTGGACCACTCATGAGGCTATGGGCGGGATCGTGGCGTGTCAACGATCCGGCTCGACGACGAAGTGACATCACCGGAACCTGGCGGTGTGATTCTGCACCGTTGCGATGACGCGCCATTCGGCACTGTCGTGACGACCGCAATTTTGCACCGTCGCGTCTGCACCGTCGCGATGACGTACGGGCGCTGATTCAGGCGCGGTGGTCGAGCACCACCAGGTCATCGCGGTGCACCACCGCTCGGGCGCTGTCGGGTCCGAACTGCTGCCGCAACTCCGCCGAGGTGCGGCCGAGCCGTTCGGGCAACTCCTCGGCGCTGTAGGCGGCCAGCCCGCGGGCGACCACCCGCCCGACCGGATCGAGTACGTCGATCGGTTCACCGGCGTCGAACTCTCCGGCCACGCTGATCACCCCGGCTGCCAGCAACGATTTCTTGCCCACGGTGATGGCACGGACCGCCCCGTCATCGACCTGAACCGAACCGCCGGTGTGGGCTGCGTGTGCCAACCACAACCTGCGCGCGTTCACCCGACGGGCCGCGGGTTCGAACCACGTACCCACATCGGCGCCCGAAAGTACCGCCCCGGCGTTCTCCGCCGAAGTCACCACCACCGGGATTCCCGCCCCGGAGGCGATGGCGGCCGACTCCAGTTTGGAGACCATCCCGCCGGTCCCTACCCCGCCGCCCCGGGCGGTCACCTCGATGCCCGCCAAATCCTGTTGGTTGTCCACGCGGGCGATGCGCTGGGCGTCCGGGTGGCGCGGGGAGCGGTCATACAGGGCGTCCACATCGGTGAGTAACACCAGCGCGTCCGCCTTGCTCAGGTGCGAGACCAACGCGGCCAGGCGGTCGTTGTCCCCGAACTTGATCTCCTGGGTGGCGACGGCGTCGTTCTCATTGACGATCGGTAGCACGCCCAGGGCGAGCAACCGTTCCAGGTTGCGTTGCACGTTGCGGTGGTGGGCCCGGCGGACCACGTCCTCCACGGTCAGCAGCACCTGGCCCACGGTGATGTCGTGGGCGCCGAACGCGCGGGTGTAGTGCGCCATCAGCAGCCCCTGTCCGACGCTGGCGGCTGCCTGAGCGGTGGCCAGGTCCTGGGGGCGGGCGGTCAGACCGAGCACGCCCAGCGCGGATGCGATCGCGCCGGAGGAGACCAGCACCACCTGGCCGCCACTGGCACGACGCGCCGCCAGCACCTCCACCAGGGCGTTCAACTTGCGTACGTCCAACCGGCCGCCGGGGTCGGTGAGCGAAGACGATCCGATCTTCACGACGACGCGGCGAGCCCGGTTCGGGTCGGCTAGAGCGGCACGGCTGGTTACGGCGGTGGTCACGGTCATATTGTCGCCCACGGGCGCTGCGAGCAGCGTCTCAGTCGGGCCAGGAGTCCTCTTGCAGTTCCCGCCGGGCTGCGGCCTTGGCGTCCATGCGGTCGTAGTACTCCTGCCGCTTCTCGGCGCGGGTGGGTCGGGTACGGTCCTCCAGGCGCGCGTCGGTGCCGCGGGCACCGAGGTGTTCGGCCCCGGTGGTCATCGTGGGTTCCCAGTCGAAGATCACCCCGTCGGGCCCGTCGCCGATGACGACCTCCGCACCTGGTTCCGCACCGGCCCTGAACAACGCTTCCTCCACGCCCAGCCGCGCCAGCCGGTCGGCGAGGAAGCCCACCGCCTCGTCGTTGCCGAAGTCGGTCTGCTGCACCCAGCGTTCGGGTTTCTCGCCGGTGACCAGGAAGTACTCCCCATCGCCGGCGCGGCGCCGCGCGACGGTGAATTCGGCGTCGCCGGCGGCGGCCGGTCGCAGCACCGTGCGCGTGGGCGCCGGGGGCGGGGCCTGTTCGCGCGCTTCCTGCACGACCGCGGCGAGCGCGAAGGACAGTTCCCGCAGCCCAGTGCGGGCGACGGCGGAAACCTCGAATACTTCCATGCCGCGGGCCTCCAACTCCGGACGCACGAGTTCGGCCAGTTCCCGGGCTTCGGGCACGTCGACCTTGTTCAGCACGACCAGTCGTGGCCGCTCGGTCAGCGGAACTCGCCCGCCTTCGATCTCGAGGTCGGCGCTGTAGGCGGCCAGTTCTTCCTCGATGATGTCCAGGTCGCTGATCGGGTCGCGGCCCGGTTCGAGCGTGGCGCAGTCCAGCACGTGCACGATGACGGCGCAGCGTTCGATGTGCCGGAGGAATTCCAGGCCCAGGCCCTTACCTTCGGAGGCTCCCGGGATCAGCCCGGGAACGTCGGCCATCGTGAAGCGATGCTCGCCGGCCTGGACCACGCCCAGGTTCGGCACCAGTGTGGTGAAGGGATAGTCAGCGATCTTGGGACGGGCTGCGCTCATCGCGGCGATCAGCGAGGACTTCCCGGCCGAGGGGAACCCGACCAGGGCCACATCGGCCACGGTCTTGAGTTCCAGCACCAGGTCCCGTTCCTGGCCTGGTTGGCCGAGCAGGGCGAACCCGGGGGCCTTACGCCGCGGGGAGGCCAGTGCGGCGTTGCCGAGACCGCCGCGACCGCCGGCTGCGGCGATGAACCGGGTCCCAGCGCCCACCAGATCGGCGATCACCTGCCCGTCTGCGGTCTTGACGACGGTGCCCTCGGGCACCGGTAGCACCAGGTCCTCTCCATCCTTGCCGGTGCGGTTGCCGCCCATGCCGCGGGTGCCGCTGGAGGCACGCCGGTGCGGGGCGTGGTGGTAGTCCAGCAGCGTGGTGACCTGCGGGTCCACCTCCAGGACCACGTCTCCACCGCGGCCGCCGTTGCCGCCGTCGGGTCCTCCCAGGGGCTTGAATTTCTCCCGGTGCACCGACGCGGCGCCGTGGCCGCCGTCGCCTCCGCGCGCGTGCAGCACCACTCGGTCAACGAAGTTCGCCAATGACGCCTCCTGGGTGCTGGATCGGATGCCGGGTCAGTCGGTGTTGAGTCGGATGGTGGATGGTACGCGCCGCTGGTGCGCGCGCCCGGCTTCCCGGGCGGGAAAGGGTTCCTCGAGGTGAAATGAGAAAGGGGGCGCTCCGACGTGTGCCGGTGCGCCCCCGTTTCGGAGTTCTCTTTCAGGCTTCGGTGAGGACGATGTCGACGACCTTGCGTCCGCGTCGGCTGCCGTACTGAACCTCGCCCGCGGCTACGGCGTACAGGGAGTCGTCACCGGCGCGACGCACGTTGTATCCGGGGTGGAACTTGGTGCCGCGCTGGCGGACCAGGATCTCACCGGCCTTGACGTTCTGTCCGCCGAACCGCTTGACCCCGAGCCGTTGGGCGTTGGAGTCGCGACCGTTACGGGAGGAACTTGCGCCCTTCTTGGTTGCCATGACCTACCTACTTTCCTTAACCGATGCCCGTGACCTTCAGGCGGGTCAACTGCTGGCGGTGACCGGCCCGACGGCGGGAACGAGTCTTGTTCTTGTACGTGCGGATGGTGATCTTCGGGCCCTTTTCGTCCCGGACGATCTCGGCGGAGACTTTGACCTTGGCCAACTTCTCCGCGTCCGTGGTCACCTCGTTGCCGTCCACCACCAGCACCGGGGTGAACTCAACGGCGTCGCCCACGTCCCCGGAGAGCCGGTCCACGACGACGATGTCACCCACGGACACCTTCTCCTGCCGGCCACCGGCCTTGACGATCGCGTACACCACGTTCTTGCTCATTCCTGTCTGGACAACATCAGCGGTCCCTCCCCAGCGCTGCACCTACCAGTAATGTCCACCGGAACCGGACCCGGTTACGCCCGCGCAGGAAGGGAGACGGCGCACGAGGCACCGACGCTTAAGGTTACGCGAGTGCCACGGCCTGAGCAAACTCGCCGCCATGTGATCTGGACCTCTCCACGCGGCGCCCCGGGTCCTTCACGCCCTGTGCATCCCGACCACTCCCCCGCGTGCGGCGGGGACACCGGGCGCCCGTGGCTGCCTGGCCGCCGATACTCTAAGCCCGCGATGTCCCAGAACCGAACGGATCCGATGCGCGCCCCGCGCTTGCCGGCGCATTATCCGCGCACCCCCACCGATTTGCTGCTGGCGCAGGCCGCGCCGTTTGCCTATGCCCGCACGCAGGTCGCGGCGGCGCGGCGCGCGATCAAGGACCTGACAGAGTTCCTTCCGGCGCACCAGAAGCAAATTCGCGAGCAGTTCATGCGGCTCGACCGCCAACTGGAGCAGTTCGAGGGCAATCTACGCCACTGGACGTTCGATGGCGCCGAATTCGACTCGCTCCGGGCTAAGCCGCCCCTCACCCAGGAGTGGGTGGTGCCGGGAGCACCTGTCGCCCCTCGGCCGGTGCCGCGGGCCCATGCGGAGGAGCCGGTCTTCGAATTCGCACCGGCGCTGGCCGCGACCCTGACGGACCTGGCTGGCACCGTGCACGCGATGAGCATGTCCAATGCGCGCCGGGCGGGGCTGATGCAGGCGCTGTATCTGGCCGGCCGCGCGGCCCATGGCGCGCAGCGCGCCCGGCACCTGACTGCGATGTTCAGCGCGGCGGTGTGGGATTTCGAACGCCCCGCGATGCCCGTACTGCCCTCCGGAGCGGGCCGGATCGAATTGCGGCCCTCACCCCGAGCCGTGCCGCAGACCAGGTGGGCTCGCTACGCCCGGCTGCTGTTCACCCAGGGGCGGGTGGAGGTCACCACCAGCGAGGGACACGAGGTGATCGGCGTGCACGACCCGATCGCCTACCTGATGCATGTGGCACCGCCCAGTCCGACCACCACCGAGTATTTGGCCGAGCCCGCGGAGCGATACGCACCGGTGCCCGCGTATGAGGACCTGGGCGCCGTCCACTTCTGCAACGAGGCCGGTTACTCCCTCGGTGCGATAGCGGTGGCCGATTGGCTGGCCCAGCCCGACCTGCTCGTGCAGCAGCCGGCGCTGACCGGCACGGAGGTCACCGAGTTGACCGAACATGCGAACGTCGTCGGCTCTCTTGAGGTCAGCGGCATCGTGGCGGGCGCCGCGGTGCTCGGGGTTCCCATTCGCCGCGGTGTGGCACACCCTCCGGCGTCAACACCGCTGGAACCGGTCAAGAGTCTGCCCAGATGGTGGCCGTCGAGGGTGCGGCCGGGAGAATCGGACAACAACAGCGGGCCCGACGACGGCACTGACGACAGCCGCGCAGAGGCGCCGAAAGACGCCCGAACGACGTCGCGGTGGAAGGGCGCGGTAAAACCCGGGCAGTCCCCTGTCCCGGACGATCCCGTCCCGGGTGTGCGCCTGCTTCGCCCGGCGCCGCACCTACTACCGCGCCGCGGCCTGGCGGCCACTCGCAAGCACGCCGTCGGGCGCCGTACGAAGCGGCAGTTCGAAGTGGGTCCGGCCTCAGCCCTACAGCCCTGGCTCCAACGATTTGCCCCGGTGGCCATCGTGCTCGGCGGTGCGGGGCTCGCCCTGTCCGCAGAGCCCGGTTGGTTCACGTGGGCGATGGTCGGGGCGGCCCTCCTGGCCGCCGTCGAGCCGTGGGCGTGGTGGGCCGCGCATTGGCTGTTGGACCGGGACCGGCGCACGATGGTCGCGGTTTACCACCCAGGAACCTCCGAGCACGCCGGCAAGGAGTTCGCCCAACGCGCCGAGTTGCGGTTCGACGGTGCAAATATCGGTGTCCGCGGGGCGTGCGGGCACGAGGTGTGGATCGCGGACGGTTCCGATCAGGACCTGGGCGCCGTGGCGCTGGTGCGCCTACACGACGACGACAGCACCTGGGGCTTCGCCTTCGCCGACCGCTCGGGCCGGTGGCGGGTGGTGCTACCGGCCGCCGAGTGGGCCCCGGGCGGTGACTTGGGCGGGCTGGCGGCGTTCGCCCGGGCCGCCGGGCTTGCGCTCGTCGACCAGCGGGCCCAGCCGGGCTCCTTCGATGAGGACCCGTTCGCCGGACGCGGAGCCGAGCGGTTACGA
>DATGSR010000253.1:0-5504 GCA_035302405.1 Beutenbergiaceae bacterium | reverse complement strand
CCTACCTGGACCAAGCGCCACCGGTCACCGACGAGGGACTGTGGCAGGTGCTGCGGCCGCCCACACCGCCGCAACAAGTTCCGGTGGAATACGGCGAGGTGACCGCGGCCGACGGCGTCCGCACCCAGTCCTTGACCTGGCAACTCGGCTACGGGCCCAGAACGCAGGCCTACCTGAGCACCCCGCAGGAGGCGGCCGGGCCGCTGCCGGCGATCCTGCTCATGCACTGCCACTCGGGCAACAAGTACGTCGGCGCGGAGCGGCTGGTCGATCTGGGCGAGCACAACACCCCGGAAGCCGACGCGTTGCGGGCCAAGATGTACGCCGGGCAGGCGGTAGCCAACCATCTGGCCGCACAAGGGTTCGCCGTCCTCGCCCACGACGCATTCGTCTGGGGCAGCCGCCGGTTCACCTTCGACCCGCCACCGATGCGCTCGGCGATCCACCTGCGCGGGCAGATGGCGTTGTGGCGTGAGGAAGGCACCGAGGCCACACCGGAGCGGATCTACAACACGCTCGCGGCCGACCACGAACACACCGTCGCCAAGACCGCGATCATGCTGGGTACCACGTTCGCCGGGATGGTCGCCCACGACGACCTAGCGGCCCTGACCGTGCTGCGCTCGCTGGCGGGTATCGACCCCGAACGCCTCGGCACGATGGGGCTATCCGGCGGCGGGGGACGGGCGATGATGCTGGCCGCCCTGAGTCCGCATATCCGGGCCCACTTGGTGGCCGGCATGATGTTCACCTTCGACTCCCTCATCCCGGCGCACCTGGACTCCCACTCCTGGCTGATGTACTCCCCGGGCCTGCGCCAGTACGCCGATTGGCCACTGGTGGCTACCCGGGCGCCCAGGCGGCAGATCATGCGGGTCCAGTACGCCCGCCGGGATGAACTGTTCACGCTGGAAGGGATGGAACAGGCCGACGCGATGTTGCAGGCACGCAGCCCGCAGGAGGTGGACTACAGCAGCGCCTGGTTCGATGAGCCGCACCGGATGACGCCGAAGATGCAGCAGGACGCTGCGGACTTCTTCGCCCGCGCACTGAACACCTGACGCGCGGCGCTCGCCGTTATTGGCGACCTGGCCGCACCAGTTAGTGCAGCCAGTCTTTGTCCCCGACGGCCCCAGCGACTTCAGGTAGCGCTCAGGTCAGCAACACCCGCCGCCGGCAAGTGCAGCCATCAGTCCGCCCGCGGCTCCGTCCGGCGGCTCACCGGCCGCCACCACCCCCGCCGCCACCGCCCCCACCGGCGCCGCCGCCTCCGCTGAACCCCGACCCGCCACTGGAGCCGGCGGTCGCCGAGACGGTGCTGGTGAAACTCCCGATCGAGGATCCGATCGAGCCCAGATCCACCGTGGCCCCGGGATATGCCCCGACGAACCAGCCGGTGTGCACCTGTGCCCGGCCCTCCGCCTGCAGTTGGGCGAAGATCTGGGCCCACCGTTCGGCCACCCCGAACACGATCGCGTAGGGCAGGTACCGGGAGAACACATCGGTGCTCTCCTCGAACCGGATCTGGTGGGCCTCCGCGGTGGCCAGGTACTGGTGGAATCCGCGCATCTGGTCATAGAGCGCCCTTCCGGTTCCGCTGCGGCCCAGTCCGGATTTGCGCGTCAGTCGGTCCACCACCCACCAACCGGCCAGGATGAAGATCGCAAGGAATCCCAGTTCGATCGCCGAGGGCGGCAGCCACTCGAGCCCCCCGCCCGCGAACACGGCGAGTAACAGGACGATCATTGCCGTCGTCCACCACGGCCGGCGCTTACCGGTGGTGCGCCCCCACGCCGGCACCGGGCGGGTGAACAAACCTTCGCCGTCGATGTGCTCGGCGAGGGTGGTTTCGAACTGCTTCACCGCGGTGCGCATACCACCCGAGGAGCGCAGCGCATTCAGCGCGATCCGGTGGCGGTCCCCGAATATCCGTTCCACCAGGACCCGCTCGTAGGCCAACAACTGCGCCGCCCGTTCCTGCTGGGCGTCGGTACGGCTCAAGATCCACCCGCGCGGGCGGCCCCGGGAGTCGGTGTCGGCCGACTGGATGGTGAGGAATCCGCGTACCGCCAGATCCACCAGGGTGGCGGCCACCGCGTTGCTGCCCAACTGCTTGCGCCATAACCACCGCGCCTCCGCCGGGCGCAGCCCCTCCGGAGGGGTGAACCGCACCGCCACCACCGGCTCTCGGCGAACCGGCTCCACCGGATGGAGGCCTCGATCGGGCTCCGGTGGCAACGTGCCCGGCGGCCGGCCCACGAACTGCTGATCACGCCCCTGCCGCCGGCGCCGCACCACCAACGCGGCATACAGCAGCAGCACGCCGAGCAGCACGATCCCGGCGTGGTGCTCCCACAGGCTCATGATTGGGCCGGTGAACCGGTCGATGCGCTGCTGGGTCGCAGTGAGCCCCACCACCTCACCGGTGCGTTCGGCCAGGATCGGATCGGTATCGGCGAAGGTGTCCGGCCCGAAGGCCACCGCCACTGTTTGTTCTTCACCCGGCTCCAGCGGCCCCGAAGTGAATGTGGCCGTGGCGCCGTCCACCTGGCTCTGGCATGGCTGGTCGTTGCCGTCGGTTCCTTCCCAGCAGCGCACGTCGGTGATGCCCTCCGGGCCGGTCACGGTGGTGGTGACCTGCTCGATGAGGTTGTTCCACTCCGCCCCGGTGACGTTCCAGAAGAACTCATCCTGGTCGGGGACGTCATCGTCGTCGCGGATGGCGTTGAGCGCACCGCGCACGGTGTAACTGAGTTCGTAGGTCTGCACCCCGGTGCGGGTGTCATCGGAACCATCCGGGGCGCCCAGGTCCAATACCAGGTACGCCCCATCACCTGCGATCCACCCCTCGGCGGGCGCCCCCGACGGGCTGGCGATCCACATGTCCTCGTACTCATAGACCCGCATCAACTCCGGGTCCTCGGGCCAACTGAAGCGTTGGGCCAGTTCCCGGCGCAGCCCTAGACCCTCGCGGTCACCGAAGTCCCACTCATAGGTCTCGGTGACATGCACCAGCCCGTCGGCGTCGATGTCGATGTCGATCGCCAGATCACGCACGACGTCGTCACTTGGGTCGGCCTGCGCGGGAAGTGCCGTAGCGCCCAGGAAAGTGGCGGCGACTGCGGCAACTGCGAAGGTGGAACGGGTAAATCTCACGCCCGGAAGGGTAGTCCACCGCCCAGTGCCCGCCGGGCCACCGCGCACTCCCGCGCCGAGCCCTGCCGCGCCGTCAGCGCCACCCGCCCACCGGGGTCAGCGACCGCCGCCGCCGCCGCCACCTCCACCGCCGCCGGCGCCGCCCCCGCCCCCGAAACCGGACCCGCCTCCGGAGCCGCTGGTGCCGGCCACCGTGGTGGAGAACGAGCCGACCGAGGTGGCCAGCGTGCTCAAGGACGGCGTCGCACCCGGGTACGCCCCGATGTACCAGCCGGTGTACACCTGCGCGCGGCCTTGGGCCTGCAACTCCTCGAACACCTTGGCCCACCGCTCGGCCACACCGAAGATGATGGCGAAGGGCAAATACCGGGAGAACACATCGATGCTCTCCTCGAACCGGATCTGGTTGGCCTCCGCGGTCGTCAGGTACGTCCGGAACCCGCGGATCTGCTCATACAGCGCCCGGCCCACGGCACTGCGGCGCAGCGAGGTGGAGAAGGACGCCATCCGTATGATCAACCAGCCGCCCACCACTCCGAACGCGATCAGGAGCAACGTCACGGCCGAGGGTGGTAGCAGATCCAGCACCGCGCCCAGCAACGCCGCAAGCAGCAGCGCGGCGGCCAGGCCGATCTGCCACACCAGGGACCGGCCCCGGGGCGTCATGCCGAGTTCGCGGCGTGCCTCGGCCTCGAGCGGCCGGGTGAACAGTCCCTGGGCATCGACCTGTTTGGTGACGTTCTTGCCCAGTTCGGTCCTGGCCTTCTGCATCTTCCTGGTCGAGGACTTCAATTGCATCACCGGCCCGTCGTCGAACAGGGCCGTGAGCAACTGGTCCTCATAAGGCAGGAGTTCCCCGCGCCGCTGGTGGGCCTCCGGTGCCAGCAGCAGGTGCCAGTCCTTGGGTTTGCCCTTCCGGTCGGTGTCCGCTTCCTGGATGGTGAGGAACCCGCGCACCGCGAGGTCCACGATGGTGGCGGCCAGGGCGTTGGCGGAACCGAACTTGTGCTCCAGGTGACCGGCCACCGCAGGTGCCAGACCATCGGGCGGGCTGAACCGCACCGCCGTCGTTGATTGGTGGCGCTCCAGCCGCGCCACCGGGTGTTGGTGGATCTCGTGCCGGGGCGGCATGGTGCCCAGCGGGATTCCCACGAAGTGGTCGTCGCGCCCCTGACGGAACCGGCGGGTAAGCAGCACCGCGAACACCAAGCCGACCAGGCCCGCTGGGATCACCCAATACCGCGCCAGGGTGTTCAGGATCGGGTCGGTGACCTCGGCGACGCGCTGCTGCTCGGCGGTCAAACCCGTCACGCTGCCGTCCCGGGGCACCAGGATCGGACCGATGTCATCGAACGTGCCGGGCGGGAAGGCCACTGCGATCGTTTGTTCCTGACCGGGGTTCAGCGGCCCGGAGGTGAAGGTCGCCGTGGCCCCGTCCACCTGACTGTCCCTGCACTGCCGGTCGGAATAGGACGCCCCTTCCCAGCACCGCACGTCCGTGATGCTCACTGGGCCGGTGACCGTGGTGGTCACCCGCTCGATCCGGTTGTCCCACTCCGATCCGGTGACGTTCCAGAAGAGTTCATCCTGGTCGGGCACCTCGTCGTCGTCGCGGATGGCGTTCAGCGCCCCGCCCAGGGTGTATCTGAGTTCGTAGGTCTGCACCCCGGTGCGGGTGTCATCGGACCCGTCCGGGGCGCCGATATCCAGCGACAAGTACGCATCATCCCCGGTCACCCAGTGGTCCGCCGGCGCGCCGGAGGGGCTGCTCACGCTGATCTCTCCGTACTCATACACCCGCATCAGGTCAGGGTCCTCGGGCCAACTGAAATGCTGCGCCAACTCTCGGCGCAGCCCCAGGCCCTCCCGGTCACCGAAGTCCCACTCATAGGTTTCGGTGACCCGTACCCACCCGTCGGCGTCGATGTACATATTCACATCCAGGTGCCGTACCACGTCGTCGCCGGCATCGGCGTGCGCGGGCGGGGCGGAACCAGCAAGGATGGCGACGGCGAGCCCGGCGACGGCGGCAGCGGACGTGGCGTAGCGCAAGGTCATGGCAGACCATGATAGGGCGTGCGGCCACGCCCTCAGCACGCCGCCGCGGGCAGGTACCGGCTCGGGTCGCTGCGGGCAGCCCGGCAGCACCCAGTGCCTACTCCAGCGTCAATCCCCAGCGCACGTAGTGATCGCCCCCCGGTTCCAGATGCACCAGGTCGTCGCCGGTGTTGAACGCATCGGCCACGCAACTCATCGGCTCGGCGGCCAACCCGGTGCGCCGGGCGCCGCCGGCGAGTTCGTCGCCGGTGCACAACTGCCAGTACCCCAGTGTGGTGTCCATCCAGACC